>DASPXX010000356.1:0-2543 GCA_035637095.1 Thermoanaerobaculia bacterium | reverse complement strand
GCACGGTCAAGCGCGAGGAGTACGGCTCGATTCTGGGCGAGGTGACGTGGGCCGCCGAGTTCCCGGCCACCCAGCTCGGCATGAACCGCCAGCTGCGCAACGAAGCGCTGGTCGCGAAGCTCATGGAAGCCGGCCCGCTGATCGAGGTCGACGTGAAGCTGATGCGCGATGCGGCGACCCCGACCGGCTACCGCTGGTCGTCGTCGCGCGGCCCGAACCTCAAGATCAGCAGCGGCACGCTGACCAGCGGCAGCATCATCGTCAAGGAAGACCGGCCGATCAGCCTGGTGATCCCCACTCTGCGGGAGAAGCTGGGGATCTAGGATGATCGGCTGGCTCCGCAAGTGGCGCGCTGCGCGGCGGGAGGCGGCACCGCCGCCCCCCCGGCCGCGCCGGACGCCGACCATCCTCCAGATGGAGGCGGTCGAGTGCGGCGCGGCCTCTCTCGCCATCGTCCTCGCCCATTTCGGCCGCTGGGTGCCGCTCGAAGAGCTGCGCATCGCCTGCGGCGTGTCGCGCGACGGCAGCAAGGCGAGCAACGTGGTCAAGGCGGCCCGCCGCTACGGCCTGATGGCCAGGGGGTTCAAGAAGGAGCCGGCGAGCCTGCGCAGCCTCGCGCCGCCGATGATCCTGCACTGGAACTTCAATCACTTCCTGGTCCTCGAGGGTTTCCGCAGAGGACAGGTCTTCTTGAACGATCCCGCCACCGGGCCGCGCCGGGTCTCCGAGGAGGAGCTGGACCAGGCCTTCACCGGCGTGGTGCTCACCTTCGAGGCTGGACCGGAGCTCCAGAAGGGGGGCGAGCCGCCGCAGCTCCTGCGCGCTCTGCAGAAGCGGCTGACCGGGGCCGCCGTGGCTCTGGCGTTCGTGGTGCTCGCGGGCCTCGCCCTGGTCATCCCCGGCCTGGTGGTCCCGGTCTTCTCCAAGGTCTTCCTCGACAGCGTGCTGCTGGAGAGCCGCCGCGACTGGCTCCCGCCACTCCTCCTCGGCATGGGGCTCGCCGCCCTCCTGACCGGCCTGCTCACCTGGCTGCAGCAGGCCTACCTCCTGCGCCTGGAGAGCAAGATGGCGGTGGCCGGCTCGACCCGCTTCCTGCGCCATGTGCTGCGCCTGCCCATGGAGTTCTTCAGCCAGCGCTTCGCCGGCGACATCAGCTCGCGCGTCGGCATCAACGACCGCGTGGCGCAGCTCCTGTCGCGCGACCTGGCCACCAGCTTCCTGGGCGCGGTGATGATCGTCTTCTTCGCCGTCCTGATGGTCCAGTACGACCCGCTGCTGACCCTGGTCGGGGCGGTGGTCGTCTCGCTCAACGTGGCCGCCCTGCGCTGGGTGTCGCGCAAGCGGGTGGACGGCAACCGGCGCCTCCTGCAGGACCGCGGCAAGCTCTTCGGGACGGCGATCGGCGGCCTGCAGATGATCGAGACCTTGAAGGCGTCGGGCGGCGAAGGGGATCTCTACGCCCGCTGGTCGGGCTACCAGGCCAAGGTGGTCAACGCGCGCCAGGACCTGGAGAGATACACCCAGATGCTCGATGCCGTGCCGCCGATGCTCGCCGCGGTCAACACCGCCCTGATCCTGGGGATCGGCGGTCTGCGGGTGATGGACGGGGCCATCTCCCTGGGGGCGCTGGTGGCCTTCCAGGCTCTGATGGTCAGCTTCATCGCGCCGGTCAACCGGATGGTGAGCCTGGGAGGCCGGCTCCAGATGGTCGAGGGGGACATGAACCGGCTCGACGACGTGCTGCGCTATCCGCCGGAGCCGGGATTCGAGGGAGAGCCGGGAGCGCCGCCCGCCGACTTCCCGGTCAAGCTCTCCGGCCGGCTGGAGCTCTCCGGCGTCACCTTCGGCTACAACCGGCTCGACGCGCCGCTGCTCGACGGCTTCAACCTGAAGCTCGAGCCCGGAGCCCGCGTCGCCCTGGTCGGCGGCTCGGGGAGCGGCAAGTCGACCCTGGCCCGGCTGGTCACCGGCCTCTACAAGCCCTGGGAGGGAGAGATCCTCTTCGACGGGCTGCGGCGCACCGAGATCCCGCGGAGCATCCTGACCAACTCCCTGGGCGTGGTCGACCAGAGCGTCTTCCTGTTCGAGGGGAGCGTGCGCGACAACCTGACGCTGTGGGACTCGACGGTGCCTCTGCCGGAGGTGGTGACCGCGGCCAAGGACGCCTGCATCCACGACGACATCGCGGCCCGCCCCGGCGGCTACGACAGCCAGATCGACGAGGGGGGAGCCAACTGGAGCGGCGGCCAGCGGCAGCGGCTGGAGATCGCCCGCGCGCTGGTGCAGCGGCCGACGCTCCTGGTCTTGGACGAGGCCACCAGCGCGCTCGATCCCACGACCGAGAAGCTGATCGACGAGAGCCTGCGGCGGCGCGGCTGCACCTGTCTGATCATCGCGCACCGTCTGAGCACGATCCGGGATGCCGACGAGATCATCGTCCTCGAGCGCGGCAAGGTGGTCCAGCGGGGGACGCACGACCAGCTCAAGGCGGTCGAGGGCCCCTACGCCCAGCTGATCAGCATGGAATGATGGTGATCGTGTCA
>DASPXX010000355.1:0-5004 GCA_035637095.1 Thermoanaerobaculia bacterium | reverse complement strand
GATCCCGGAGCTCAGCGTCAGGGTCGGGCTGCACCACCGCCCTGTGGAGCCCTGGATGTTCCAGGGCTCTCCTCACCGCGCGGGCCTCGCGCTGCCTCTGGCTCCCGGGGACCGCGTCACGGTGCGTAACCGTCGCCCCGGCGACCGCCTGCACCCTCTGGGTGCGGCCGGCAGCCGGCGGCTGAAGGAAGTCCTGATCGACCGGCGGGTGCCGGAGGGCCACAGGGACCGCATCCCGCTCCTCTGCGTGGGCGGGCGGATCGCCTGGGTCCCCGGAATCACCATCGATCAGCGCTTCCGCATCACCTGCGAGGCGGCCGCCTGGGTCGCCGAGGTCGAGATCCGATGAGCGGGAGAGAGCCGCAGGCTGCCGAGTTTCCACCGGACATCGAGGTCCTGTTCGACGCGGACGAGGTGCGGAGCCGGGTGAGCGAGCTCGGCCGCCAGATCGAGAGCGAGATCGGGTCCGAGGACCCCCTCTTCGTGGGGCTTCTCGAAGGCTCCCTCATCTTCCTCTCCGACCTCGTGCGCGCGGTCCCGGCGCCGATCCGCTTCGAGCTGATCCAGGTCAGCTCCGGCGTGGACTCGGGAGTGATCCGGATCGAATACCCGATCCCCGTCGACATCGTGGGGCAGAGCGTGGTGGTGGTCAAGGACGTGGTGGCCTCGGGGGTCACCGAGCCCTATCTGGGGCAGCAGCTGCGCGACCATGGGGCGCGGCAGGTGCGCTTCGCCACCCTGGTCGACCTCCCCGACGAGCGGAAGACCGATTTCCGTCCGGACTACGCGGCGTTCTCCACCTCCCGCCGGGGAGTGCTCGTGGGATACGGCCTGAAGCACATGGGAAGATCTGGGAACCTCTCCAGTGTTGGCCGGGTCAGGGGGACGGAATGACCCCTGTGCGGACACCCGGGAATCCCTCTCCGGGCCTTCGGGTTGTCACTGAGAAGGGACTTCGTGTCTCTCCGCGAGGGGCGCGATTCAACAAGAGGTAGCCGAGCTTTGAACTCTACGCTCAAGACGCTTTTTCTCTGGATGGCGATCTTCGTCGTCGTCATCCTGCTCTGGAACGCTTTCCAGCACAGCAAGGGCTCCGATGAGGACCTCTCCTTCACGCAGTTCGTCAAGGACGTGCGCGGAGGCAGGGTGTCGGAGGTCACGATCAGCGGCCAGCAGGACCTCGCCGGCAAGTTCAAGGGAGGCGCCCAGTACGCCGAGGGACAGAAGTTCAAGGTCACGCTCCCGCCGACCTATCCCGACCTGATCAAGGAGCTGGAGGCGGCGAACGTCGAGATCAAGGCCGAGAAGCCGCGCGACAACCCGCTGATCGCGGTGCTCCTCACCTGGGCGCCGGTCCTCTTGATCGTCGCGCTGTGGATCTTCTTCATGCGCCAGATGCAGACCGGCGGCAACAAGGCGCTCTCCTTCGGCAAGAGCAAGGCGAAGCTCTTGAACACCACCGGCAAGAAGGTCACCTTCAAGGACGTCGCCGGGGTCGAGGAGGCCAAGGAGGAGCTCCAGGAGATCGTCGAGTTCCTGAAGGAGCCGCAGAAGTTCCAGAAGCTGGGCGGCCGCATCCCCAAGGGCGTGCTCCTGATGGGCCCGCCGGGCACCGGGAAGACCCTTCTCGCCCGCGCCATCGCCGGCGAGGCCAACGTCCCCTTCTTCTCGATCTCCGGCTCCGATTTCGTCGAGATGTTCGTCGGCGTCGGCGCCTCGCGCGTCCGCGACCTCTTCGAGCAGGGCAAGAAGAACGCCCCGTGCATCATCTTCATCGACGAGATCGACGCCGTCGGCCGCCACCGCGGCGCCGGCCTGGGCGGCGGCCATGACGAGCGCGAGCAGACGCTCAACCAGCTGCTGGTCGAGATGGACGGCTTCGAGTCGAACGAAGGCGTCATCCTGATCGCCGCGACCAACCGCCCCGACGTGCTCGATCCGGCCCTCCTGCGCCCCGGCCGCTTCGACCGCCGCGTCGTCGTCGACCGGCCGGACATCAACGGCCGCATCGGGATCCTGAAGGTCCACACCAGGAACATCCCGATGGACGACAACGTCAACCTGACGATCATCGCCCGCGGCACCCCGGGCTTCGCCGGCGCCGACCTGTCGAACCTGGTCAACGAGGCCGCCCTGATCGCCGCCCGCCGCAACAAGAAGAAGGTCGACATGGGCGACTTCGAGTACGCCAAGGACAAGGTCCTGATGGGCGTCGAGAGGAAGACCATGATGCTCACCGACGAGGAGAAGCGGGTCACCGCCTATCACGAGGCGGGCCACGCCCTGGTCGCCGCCTTCACGCCGGGCTCCGACCCGCTGCACAAGGTGACGATCATCCCGCGCGGCCGGGCGCTCGGCCTGACCATGCAGCTGCCGACCGAGGACAAGTACACCTACCGCAAGCAGTACGTGGAGGCGCAGATCGCCATCCTGATGGGCGGCCGCGTCGCCGAGGAGCTGACCCAGCCCGACGTCACCACCGGCGCGGGCAACGACATCGAGCGCGCCACCGACATGGCGCGGCGCATGGTCTGCGAGTGGGGGATGTCCGAGCTGGGGCCCCTGTCCTTCGGCGGCAAGGACGAGCCGGTCTTCCTCGGCCGCGAGTTCTCCCAGCGCGCCGACTACAGCGAGGACACCGCGCTCCACATCGACCGCGAGGTGTCCCGCATCGTGCGCCAGGCCTACGAGCAGGCGACCACCGTGCTGACCACCTACCGGGCCGTCCTCGACAAGGTCGCACAGGACCTGCTCGAGCGCGAGGCGCTGGACGGCGAGGACGTCTACCGGACCATCCGCGAGATGACCGGCCGCGACCCCGCGCCGACCCGGCCGGTGCAGCCGGGCGAGGGGCTGGTGGTGGGCGGCCACGAGGTCCCCGAGCCGGTGATCTCGCCGCGGCAGCTGCCGGTCCCGGCGACGTAGGGCAGGAAAAAGAAAAGGACCTCAAGGACAGGCAAGCGGCCCGTCCTTTTGGTCCCTTGAGTCCTTTTTGTCCTTGGGGTCTTATACAATCCCCTCCGGGCCGACGCCCTGCCTGGCCATGGAGACCGCGAGAATCCCCGACACCCAGCGTACCTGGACTCTTCAGCTTCCCGGCGGTCGCTCCCTTCCTCTCGGGGAGAGGCCGCTGGTGATGGGCGTTCTCAACCTCACTCCCGACTCCTTCAGCGACGGCGGGCTGTGGACCGATCCGCCGCGCGCAGTCGAGCACGCGCTGCGGATGCTCGCCGAGGGAGCCGACCTGCTCGACCTCGGAGCCGAGTCGACCCGCCCCGGCGGCGGGGTCTACGGTGAGGGTGCGCCGGCGGTCCCTCCCGAGGAGGAGGCCGCCCGCCTCCTGCCGGTCCTCGCGGCGGTGCGCCGAGCCACCGGCGCTCCCCTCTCGGTCGACACCCGCAAGGCGGAGGTGGCGCGGCGGGCCCTCGACGGCGGCGCCGACCTGATCAACGACGTGAGCGCACTCAGTGGTTTGGGGGGGCCCGAGCTCGGCCGCGCCGTGGCCGCCGCCGGCTGTCCGCTCGTCCTGATGCACAGCCGCGGCGAGCTGGGCACCATGCAGAGGAACATCCGGTTCTCCGACCTCCTCGCCGAGGTGCGGAGCGAGCTCGCCGGCGCCATGGCGCGCGCCGAAGCCTGCGGCATCGACGAGGAGCAGCTCGTGCTCGATCCGGGAATCGGCTTCGGCAAGACCGTCGAGCAGAACCTGGCCCTCCTCGGCCACCTCCCGGAGCTTTCGGCGCTCGGCCGGCCTCTCCTCGTCGGAGCCAGCCGCAAGAGCTTCATAGGGCGCGTCGTGGAGCAGACCGGCCGGCCGCTGCCCCCTGCCCAGGAGCGGCTCCCCGGCAGCCTCGCCGCCGTCGCCTGGGCCGCCGCCCGCTCGGCCGCCATCGTGCGGGTCCACGACGTCTCCGCGACCGTCCAGTTCCTCGCCGTCTGGCGGGCGATCGGCGCGCAGACCCCGGAGACATCGGAGGGTGCGGCGTGAGCCCGGTGGGTCTCTTCCATCTCCTCACCTGGCGCGACGCCGTCGACATCCTCGTCGTCGCCATCGTCATCTACAACCTGCTCCTGCTGATCCGCGGCACCCGCGCGGTCCAGATGCTCCTCGGGATCGTCTTCGTGGGCATCGTCTACTATCTCGCCCGGATCATCGAGCTGCCGACGCTCCAGAAGATGCTGGAGAGCCTGCTGATCGTCCTGCCGTTCGCCATCATCGTCCTCTTCCAGCAGGAGATCCGCCGCGCCCTCGCCACCTTCGGCCGCAACCCTTTGTGGGGCCTCACCAAACAACAGAAGGTGGTGGCGTCGTTCGCCGACATCGTGCTCGCCGCCACCACCCTGTCGTCACGGCGGATCGGCGCGCTGATCGTCATCGAGCGTCTGCAGGGCCTGCGCACCTACGTCGAGAACGGCATCCCCTTGGACGCGGCCCTCTCCTACGACCTGCTGATCAACATCTTCACGCCCGACACTCCGCTCCACGACGGCGCGGTGATCGTCCAGGACGACCGCATCGCCGCCGCGGCCTGCTTCCTGCCTCTCACCCCCAACCCCGAGCTCTCCAAGGAGTTCGGCACGCGCCACCGGGCGGCGCTGGGGATCACCGAGGAGACCGACGCCGTGGCCGTGGTGGTCTCCGAGGAGACCGGGATCATCTCGGTCTGCTTCGACGGCGCCATGTTCCGCGACCTGGACGGCAAGAGCCTGCGCAACACGCTCTACAAATACCTGGTGACCGACCTCTACCCACAGGCCGGGACGGCATGAGCGAGGCCCTGCGCACCTGGGGCCTGCGCGCGCTCGCGCTGGCCATCGCCCTCGCCCTCTGGTTCAGCGTCTCGCTGGAGGACCGGCAGGAGATGTCGGAGCGGCTGGTCGAGGCGGGCGTCAGCTACAACCGGCCGCGCGGCCTCCTCATCCTCGATCCGGAGCAGACCGTGCGGGTGCGCCTGCGCGGCGGCAGCAAGCAGATCCGCGAGCTCAATCCGTTCCAGGTCAACG
>DASPXX010000354.1:0-42219 GCA_035637095.1 Thermoanaerobaculia bacterium | reverse complement strand
AGGCCGCCCGCGGCGAGCAGGCGGAGCAGCTCGCGTCCCGGCCGCGCCGGGGGCTCGGCGAGAGCGGCGGCCAGCTCGGGGGAGAGGTCCTGCGCAACCGCCTCGCCGGAGGCCGGCGCGCGGCGTCGCACGCGGACGAGGACGGCGCCGCGGAAGAGCACCTGCTCGTCGCCCTCTGGATCAGGAGGCGCCGGCCGCACCGACCACCAGGCCGCGGGCACCACCGACTCTTCGTTCTCGCGATCTTCCCGGCACCGCGCGAGAAGCGACCGCAGGAGACGTCCGGCTTCGCGGCCGCGGGCGATCGCTCCCGAGACGACGAGAGACCGGGTCATCCGCGCGCCGGCGTCGAGCGCCGCGAGGGACCGCCAGCCGGAGTCGGCCAGCGCTTCGCCGAGAATCGTTTCGATCTCGCCCCGCTGGAGCCCGAGGCCGGAGAGGCGGGCCGAGAGCGGCGCCAGGAACTCCTCCGATCCTGCCCACTCGCGCCAGCCGGCCGCCGGCACCGGCATGCGATGGAGATACACCTCGTCGAGGAACTGTCGCACGCCCGGCCAGCGACGCCCCGTCGCCGGGTCCATCACCTGGAGGAACCCGCCGTGGCAGCGCCAGGCGACGACGAAATGCGTCAGACCGCTGGGATGCCGGACCACCACGATCGCCGGCAGGCACCGCGCCTCCGGCACCAGCAGATGGTCGAGCGGCACCAAGACCTGCTCGGCCTCCAGCCCGAGCCGGTTGGCGACCTCTTCCATCGTGTCGATCGACGTGCCGTCGAGATCGGTCTGGCAGGCCTCGCGCAGGCGGCCGTAGCTGATCGGGATGCCGAACCCCTCGAACAGGGCCTTGAGCGCGGCCGGGCCACAATCCATCGCCGAGGTCTGGACCACCTCGGGAGAGAGGAAGCGGCGCGGCGGGGAGTGGCGGGGCACGATCGTCGGGTCAGCCTAGCATAGAGGATGGCGACCGGGCTGGTTTTGGTCGACTCGGCGGAAAGCCCCGGCGTGGCGATGCTCCCAAGCCTGTAACCACGGGAAATTGGCCATCACGGGCTATCCCAGAGCGGGAGTCTGATGCTTATGATGGCCTAACCAAAAACCTGAAAGAAAGCGTCGTTTCTAGCCGATCTCGATGATCTGGGCACGAGCGCCAGCCTTGAGCGTCGTCTGTACCTTCATGGGCTCACCTCCCTTCTAAGTCACCTTCTTCTAGCCGATCTCAATGATCATGGCGCGGGCGCCAGCCTTGAGCGTCGTCTGCACCTTCATAGGCTCACCTCCCTTTTCTCACCTTCTTTTAGCTGATCTCGATGATTTGGGCACTGGCGCCCGCCTTGAGCGTCGTCTGCACCTTCATAGGCTTGCGCAGGATGTGGCTTTGCATATTAGGCCATAAAGACTCAGCGAAATACAGCTTAGCAAAGCAGGCCCTCGTGTCAAGGGCAAGGTGCGGGAATCAGGCGGAAATCGCACCGCGCCTCCGGCACCAGCAGATGGTCGAGCGGCACCAGGACCTGCTCGGCTTCCAGCCCGAGCCGGTTGGCGGCCTCTTCCATGGTGTCGATCGAGGTGCCGTCGAGATCGGTCTGGCAGGCCTCGCGCAGGCGGCCGTAGCTGATCGGGATGCCGAACCCTTCGAACAGCGTCTTGAGCGCGGCGGGCCGCAGTCCATCGCCGAGGTCTGGACGACCTCGGGCGCGAGGAGGCGGCGCGGCGGGGCGAGACGGGGAGCTCAAGATGCGTTCGGCTCGCTGCGAGACGCCGGACTTTCTCTAACATCCTCAGGCATGAGCCTCGCCGACAACCCGGATTCGCCCCTTATCGAGAGTGCTGGACTTCTCTCTGACGACGATCTCCACATCCTGCCCGAGTGCAGTCAATAGCCGCATCAGACGATCGGTGGAGAAGTTCGTGAGACGACCGTTGAGCAGTGCCGACACCTTCGGCTGATCGATGCCCATGAGTGCTGCAGCAGCCACCTGGGTCAGCCGCCTGCGTCGGATGACTTGGCGGATATGACTGGCCAGCTCAGCTTTCGTCAGCTCCTCTTCGGGCTCGGCGAAGCCCAGGTCGGCGAACACATTGCCGCTGCTCGGAGTTACCGGGATGTCGAGCTCTTGCTTCTTGGCCATTGTTCATAGTCCTCTCTGGCTCGCTGGAGTCGCTTCTCGATCAGGTTCAAGTCAGGTTTCGGAGTGGCGATGCCATGCCTGGACTTCTTCTGAAAAGCATGCAGCACGTACACGACTCCAGAGAAGCGAACGGTGTAGACAGCGCGATACGTATCACCATCGAAATCGTCCACAACCTCCAGAACGCCGGCGCCAGCAAATCCCTTGAGTGGCTTGGCGTAGGGTGCCTTGCGGCCCAGTTGCGCATCCCAGAGCGCGCCGCCGACTCGCCGGCGGACTTCCTCCGGGAAATTCCTCAAGTCCTCCTTGCTGCACCCGATCCAGCGTACAGGCTTGGGCTGGGTGTCTCGGGTCAGCATCGTTCCGTCTCTGATCTTATGCCAGTTCAGGCATGGAATCTACCCGGTGCTTCCAGGCGCCACCTCGGGAGCGCCGGGGACGGGCCGCTCGAAGACCTTGCCGACCGTGCGCAGGACGAGGACGGCTGGAGAGACCCGCTCGACCTCCACCTCCACCGTTCCGGGCAAGCCGTGCTGCAGCGGCAGGCGGGAGTGGCGATCCGGCTCGAGAGCGAGCTCGACGCGGATGCGGCCGTCGCGCGGCTCGCTGGCCAGGCGGGTGACGGTGGCGGGCAGATCGCCGTATTGCGCCGCGGGGAAGCTCTGCAGGACGATCCGCGCCCGCTGGTCGGGCTGAATGCGCCCGAGAGCCGAGGCGGGCAGGAATTCGGCGATCGCCTTGATCTCCCCCGCAGGCACCACCATGGCGAGCGGATCGCCCGCGGCGACGACCGAGCCGACCCGGACGGGGGCGATCTGGCCGATCCGGCCGGCGACGGGCGCGCGGATCGTGCGCAGCTCGAGATCGCGCTCCAGGCGGCGCACGGCGGCCTGCGCTTCGCTCGCCTGGCTGGCGAGAAGGGCGAGATCGCGCTCGAGCTCGTCGATGTCGCCGCGCTGCTCGCTCGCGGTGCCCTGCTCCTCGAAGCCGAGCCGGTCCAGGGTCTGGCGCAGGGACTCCGCGGCGGCGTGCCGCTGCTCGGCCTCGGATCGGGCGCGCTCCGCGTCCGCCGGCGGGATCAGGCCGCTGGCCAGGAGGCGCGCCTGGCGGTCGGCCTGCTGATCGGCCAGGCGCGCCGCGGCCTCGGCTTCGCGAAGCTTCGAGCGCGTCTCCTCGACGCCCGCCCGGGAGGCGTGACCGCGGTCCGTGAGCTCCTGCTGCCCCGCGGCGATCTGTTGGCGCAGGGCGGCCGCCTGGTGCCCGAGCCCCGTCCAGCGGGCCCGTTCCTCTTCCAGCCGGGAGCGCTGCTCCTCCCCTTCCAGCACGGCCAGCACCTCACCGGCCGCCACCTGCTGTCCGAGCGCGATGCGCAAGGACGCGATGCGGCCCGGCACCGGCGCCGCGATCGGATGCGCCTCGCGGTCGACCGCCAGCCAGGCGCGGTCGGAGACCTCATAGACCGAGACGCGCGCCGCCAGAAACCAGACGGTCCAGGTCGCGAGCAGCAGGAGGGCGGGAATCAGCCCCGCGGCCCACCGGCGGTGCCCGTCGGCTTCCAGGGAACGCAGGGTGCGGGAGAAGGGGCTCGGCATGAGCTTTGAGGGCAGACTAGCACAGGGGCCAGCCCTGGCGCGGGTCCTGCAAAGGCTGAGACTGGAGGGTACGAGGAGCGACGATGCGATTCCCCTGGAGCAGCAACGGCAAGAAGCCCGAGGTGGTGGTGATCACCGGCGCCTCGGCGGGCGTGGGCCGGGCGACCGTCCGTGAATTCGCGCGGCGTGGCGCCTGGATCGGTCTCCTGGCGCGCGGGCGCGACGGCCTGGAGGCGGCACGGCACGAGGTCGAGGAGCTCGGCGGCAAGGCCCTGGTCCTCCCCACCGATGTGGCCGACGCGCGCCAGGTCGAGCTGGCGGCCACCGCCGTGGAATCCGAGCTCGGCCCGATCGACGTCTGGATCAACAACGCCATGGCGTCGGTCTTCTCTCCGGTCAAGGAGATGCAGCCCGACGAGTACAAGCGTGTGACCGAGGTCACCTACCTCGGAGTTGTCTACGGCACGCTCGCCGCGCTGAAACGGATGCTGCCGCGCGACCGCGGGATGATCCTCCAGGTGGGATCGGCCCTGGCCTACCGCGGGATTCCCCTGCAGTCGGCCTACTGCGCGGCCAAGCACGCGATCCAGGGCTTCCAGGAGTCGCTGCGCTCGGAGCTGATCCACGACGGCAGCCGGGTGCGCACGACCATGGTGCAGCTGCCGGCGGTCAATACACCGCAATTCGGCTGGGTGAAGAGCCGCCTGAAGCGCAAGCCGCAGCCGGTGCCGCCGATCTATCAGCCGGAGGTGATCGCAAAAGGGATCTGTTGGGCGGCGCACCACGACGAGCGCGAGGTCTGGCTCGGCTACCCGACGTTCAAAGCGATTCTGGGCAACGCGATCGCTCCAGGGTACGGCGACCGCTATCTCGCGAGCCACGGCTACGACTCGCAGCAATATGACGGGCTCGACGACCCGCACCGGGCCAACAACCTGTGGGAGCCGGTCCCCGGCGATCACGGAGCCCACGGCGCTTTCGACGAGCGGGCGATGGATCACAGCGCCCAGGTCTGGGCCACCCGGCACCGGAAGACGATCGCGGCGGCCGGCGCGGGGCTCGCGGGTCTCGCAGCGGCCGCCTTCGCGTGGCGTCACTCCCCCGCTTCAGACTGAGCAAAAAGCCTCGGTTCCAGGCAGGCAGCCGGGGTCCTCGCGATCGGTGCTTCGATTCTGTGCCACTGTGGAGAGTGTCCACCGCATAGAATCCCCCCATGACCGATCCGGAGAACACCACGATGCGCACCCTGCAGCACGTGTTTCTCGTTGTTCTCCTCCTCGCCCCTGCCGCGTGCGGCAAGGACAAGGAGGATCCCAACCGTCTGGCCGCTTCGGGCCACGTCGAGGCCACCGACGTCCGCATCTCCACCAAGATCGGCGGACGCCTGGAGAGCCTTCCGATCCAGGAGGGCGACGCGGTGGCGGCCGGCCAGCTCCTGGGCAAGGTCGAGACGGTCGACATCGAGCTCGCCATCGCCCAGGGGCGCGCCGAGCGGGCAGCGGCCCAGGCCGAGCTGAACCTGCGCGTGGCCGGCCCCAGCCGCGAGGACATCGCGCAAGCGCAAGCCGGCGTGGACCGCGCGCAGGCCGATCTCACCGGTGCCCAGAAGGACCTGGAGCGTATGCAGGGGCTCCTCGACCGCGGCTCGGGCACCACCAAGGCGCGCGACGACGCCCGCACCCGCCGCGATGTCGCCGCCGCGACGTTACAGGGGCAGCGCGAGGCCTTGCGCCGCCTGAAAGTCGGCACCCGCCGCGAGGAGGTCGACGCCTCCCGCGCCCGGGTGACGGCCGGTGATGCCGGCATCGCCCAGCTCGAGCAGAAGCTGCGCGACGCCACGATCACCAGCCCGCTGGCCGGCGTGGTCACCGAGAAGCTGGCCGAGCCGGGCGAGCTCCTCCAGGCCGGCTCTCCGCTCTGCGTGGTGACCGATCTGGCCCACGCCTGGGTCACCGCCTACGTGCCCGGGCCGGACCTCGCGCGGCTGCGCATGGGCCAACCCGCCACGGTCGTCACCGACGACGGCCAGACCCGCCAGGGGCGGATCACCTTCATCGCCTCGGAAGCCGAGTTCACGCCGAAGAACGTGCAGACGCGCGACGAGCGCGTGAAGCTCGTCTACGAGATCAAGATCTCGCTCGACAACCGCGACGGCCTGTTCAAGCCCGGCATGCCCGCCGAGGCCCGGCTGGACCTGGCGCCACGGCAGTCTGGCGAACGGAGGACCGGCAAATGACCGCCCAGGCAGAGGACGCCATGGTCCAGGTGGACGGCCTGACCCGCCGCTTCGACAAGCTGATGGCGGTCGACAACATCTCGTTCACCGTAACGCGCGGCGAGATGTTCGGTCTGATCGGTCCGGACGGCGCCGGCAAGACCACCACCCTGCGGGTCCTCCTCGGCCTGCTCGCTCCGCACGGCGGCACGGTCCGCACCTGCGGATTGGAGCCGCTCAAGGAGAGCGCGCGCCTCTCCGAGAAGATCGGCTATCTGTCGCAGCGCTTCAGCCTGTACGGCGACCTGAGCATGGATGAAAACATTTCTTTCTTCGCCTCGATCCACGGCGTCAAAGGGTGGAAGGAGCGGCGCGACGAGCTCCTCGATCTGCTCCGCATGAGCCCGTTCCGCAAGCGCCTGGCCGATCGCCTGTCCGGCGGCATGAAGCAGAAGCTCGCGCTCGCCTGCACCTTGATCCACACGCCCGAGCTGCTCATCCTCGACGAGCCGACGACCGGCGTCGATCCCGTGTCGCGCCGCGATTTCTGGAAGATCCTGGCCCACCTGCAGCGCGAGGGGCTGACCCTCCTGGTCACCACCCCCTATCTCGACGAGGCCGAGCGCTGCCAGCGAATTGGTTTGATGGATCACGGACGCCTGCTCAACGTCGACGCGCCTGCCGCCATCAAGCAAAAGGCCGGCGGTGCGCTCGTCGAGGTGATCGCCCGCCCCAAGCGGGCCGCGGTCGATCTCCTGAAGCGCCGGCCCGAGGTGTCCGCCGTCGAATCCTTCGGCGAACGGCTGCACGCCACCTTGACCGGCGACGCCGCCGCCCGGGCGGACGAGACCGCCAAGGCGCTCGGCGCAGCGCTGCGGGAGGGGGGAGTGGAGGTGGAGAACATCCGCCCGGTGCCCCCGACCTTGGAAGATCTGTTCATTGCCCGGATTCAGGCGGAGGAGGTGAGAGCATGAGGGGCATCCTGCTATGGCTCGGGCTACTCATCGTGGCGGCTCCGGCCGCGCAGACCCTCACCCCCGGCCCCTCTCCCGCAAGCGGGAGAGGGGAGCAGGTTACCCAAGAGGTCCCGGTGGTCGTCGAACCGGCTAACCCACACCCCTCTCCCACTCGTGGGAGAGGGGCCGGGGGTGAGGGCTTGTCCCTCGCCGAAGCCCTCGAACGCGCCCGCACCACCTCTCCCCGTCTGGGCGAGCTCCAGGCGGAGCGCCGGGCCGCCGAGGCCGGGCTTGCGGGTGCTCGTGCGGAGCGCATGCCGCGGGCCGATGTCTCGGGCAACTACACGCGCAATTCCGACGTTCCGGAGCTCACGTTGAGCATCCCCGGGATGGGGACGCGCACGCTCTTCCCCAATATCCCGGACAACTGGCGGGCCCACGCCGGCGTCTCCCTTCCGCTCTGGACCGCCGGCCGGATCGAGAGCGGCATCACGGCGGCCGACCGGCAGCTCCAGGCGGCGGGGCTCGATCTCACGACCGCCGAGAGCGAGCTCACCCTGGAGACGCGCGAGGCCTACTGGTCTCTGGTCACGGCGCGGGAGAGCGCTCGCGTGCTCGCCGAGGCGGTCGCGTCCTATCAAGGGCATCTGAAGAGCGCGCAGGACCGGTTCGACTTCGGCGTCGCGGCCCGCAACGAGGTCCTCGCGGTTCAGGTCGAGCTCGACCGGGCGGAGCTCGCGCGCCTCTCGGCCGAAAACGCCGCCGAGGTCGTGAACGCCAACCTGGTCCGCCTGACCGGACTGCCGCCGGGGAGCCATATCGAGCCCACCGAGCCGCTCGCCGCGCCCGCGGGGCCGCAGGAAGACACAGAGGCGCTCGTCTCCGCCGCTCTCGATGCGCGGCCCGAGCTCGCGGCGCTCCAACAGCGCATCGCGGCGGCTCGCGCCGCGGCGGAGATCCAGCGCGCCAATGCCCGTCCCCAGGCCGGCTTCTCCTTCGGCTACGACTACGCCCGGCCCAATCCGCGCATCCTCCCCCTGCGCGATGAATTCGAGGGGACCTGGAGCGCCGGGGTGACGGTCTCGCTCAACGCCTTCGACGGCGGGCGGACGGCCGCAGCCGTCGCCCAGGCCGAGGCGCGGGCCGACGCTCTGGAGCAGCAGCTCGAATCGATCCGCCAGGGATTGCGTTTGGAGGTCACCTCGCGCCTCCTCGATCTCGAGAACGCCCGCGCCTCGCTCGCGGTCACCGAGCGCAGCCTGGAATCCGCGCGGGAGAACCTGCGGGTGGCCAACGACCGCTACCGCGAGGGGGTCATTCCCTCCTCCGAGCTGCTCGACGCCGAGACCGCCCTGCTGCGCGCCGGCCTCGACCAGACCGAGGCGACGACCCGCATCCAGATGGCCCTCGCCCGCCTCGAACGGGCGGTCGGGAGGTGAGCCGTGAGCACGACATCTGACGGCCCATCGCTCGAATCGATCCATCTGGTCAAGCGCTTCGGCGCCTTCACCGCGGTGGACGACGTCTCCTTCGAGGTCGGCGCCGGCGAGGTCTTCGGCCTCCTGGGGAGCAACGGAGCCGGCAAGTCGACCCTGATCCGCCTTTTCTGCGGCCTGCTCCGCCCCACCTCGGGAACCGCGCGGGTCCTCGGAGTCGACACGGCCAAAGACCCCGAGGCGGTGCGCCGCCGCATCGGCTACATGACGCAGCGGTTCAGCCTCTACGACGACCTGAGCGTCGAGCAGAACCTGGAGTTCTACGGCGGCATCTACGGCCTGCGCGGGCGCGAGAAAGCCGGCCGGATCGCCTGGGCCAAGGAGATCGGCAATCTCGGCGGCATGGAGGACAAGGTCGTGCGCTCGCTGCCCGGCGGCTGGAAGCAGCGGTTGGCTCTCGCCTGCGCCGTCCTCCACCGGCCGCGCGTCCTGTTCCTCGACGAGCCGACGGGTGGCGTCGATCCGCTGTCGCGCCGCCGCTTCTGGGGGCAGATCGACGAGATGTCCGCCGAGGGGGTCACCCTGATCGTCACCACCCATTACCTCGACGAGGCCGAGCGCTGCGACCGCATCGCGCTCCTCCACCTCGGCCGGCTGGTCGCTCTGGGCACCGTGGGCGACTTGAAGGAGGTCTTCGCCGGCCGCGCCGTGCTGGAGGTCGCCGCGCCGCGCTTCCTGGAGGCCCACCAGCGGATCGAGGCGCAGGACTGGGCGCTGGAGACCTCGCTCTTCGGCGACCGGCTCCACGTTGTGGTCGCCGATCCCGAGGAGGGGAAGCGCCGCATCCTGGCCCTGCTGGAAGAGGACGGCAACGCACCGGTTTCGGTCGAGCGCATTGTGCCCTCGCTCGAAGACGTGTTCATCCATTCGATCGAGAGCGCGGATGCCGCGCAAGGGAAACCGTCATGAGCCCGCGGAAGATCTGGGCCGTGGCCTGGAAGGAGCTGATCCAGGCCGCGCGGGACCCCCTGAGCCTGGCCATGCTCCTGGGCGTCCCGACCATGATGCTCCTCCTCTACGGCTACGCGTTGAGCTTCGACGTGCGCCACATCCGCCTGGCCGTGCAGGACCTCGACAAGAGCGCCGCGAGCCGGGAGCTGGTGACCGCGTTCATCAACAACGAATATTTCACCGAGGTGGCCGACCTGCCGGCCGGCGCCGACCTGGAGCGGCTGACCGAGCGCCGGCAGGCCAAAGCGATCCTGGTGATCCCCGAGGGGACCGGCGACCGCCTGGCCGAGGGGCGTCCGGCACAGATCCAGCTCCTGGTGGACGGAGCGGACGCCAACACCGCCTCGTCCGTGATGGGGTACGCGGCGGCGATCGTGGCCGCGGCGAATTCGGAACGGATCGCGGAGGCCGGAGGGCACGTCGAGATCGCGCCGCTCGCCTACGAGCCGCGGGTCTGGTACAACCCGGAGCTCGATTCGACCCATTTCCTAGTGCCCGGGCTGATCGGTTTCATCCTGATGCTCACCGCGGTGCTCTCGACCGCGCTCTCGGTGGTCCGCGAAAAAGAGCGCGGCACCATGGAGCAGCTGCGGGTGACCTCGCTCAAACCGGGCGAGTTGATCGTGGGCAAGATCCTCCCCTACCTCGGCATCTCGCTCACGGCGACCGGCCTGATCCTCCTCGCCGCGCGGTACCTCTTCGGTGTCGCGGTGCGCGGGCCGTATCTCGATCTCTTCGTGGCCACGCTGATCTATCTGATCGGTGCCCTGGCGTTCGGTCTCCTCATCTCCTCGCTCGTGGACAGCCAGGCGATCGCTTTCCAGGTGGGAAGCCTGGGCTCCATGCTGCCGGCGATCTTCCTCTCGGGCTTCATCTTCCCGATCCGCTCCATGCCCGCCGTCCTGCAGGCGATCACCTACGTGGTGCCGGCGCGCTATTTCAACGTCGTGCTGCGCGGTGTGATTTTGAAAGGCGCTGGGCTCGGTGTCTATCCGAAAGACGTGCTGTTCCTCTCGATCTATGCCACGGTGATGATGACCCTCGCCTGGATCCGTCTGTCGCGCAAGGAGGTATGACGTGCACGAGCTCCTGGCGGTGATCAAAAAAGAGCTCCAGCAGCTCCGGCGCGACAAGAAGGTGATCCCGGCGATGGTGCTCGGACCGATCATCCAGCTCCTGGCCCTGGGCTACGCGGCCAATCTCGACGTGCTGAACGTCCCCCTGGTGCTGGTCGATCAGGACCGGAGCGAGGCCAGCCGCGACCTGGTGGACCGCTTCCTCGCCTCCGGATATTTCGAGCTGGTGGGCACCGAGGACAGCCCGGAGGGGATCGATCCCTGGCTCCTCGACAGCCGCGCCCAGCTCGCCCTGGTGATCGGTCCCGAATACGGCGAAAAACTGGCCACGGGCCGCCGGCCGGAGGTCCAGGTGATCGCCGACGGGACCGACTCGAACTCCGCGGGCTTAGGGCTGGGCTACGCCTCCCGCATCCTGGCGAGCGTCGGAATGGAGATCCGCCAAGCCTCTCTGGGAGCGGGCCGTCCCGCTTTGAGGGCGGTTCCGGCGACCGGCACCTACGACCTGGTGCCGCGCATCTGGTACAACCCCGACCTTAAGACCCGCTGGTTCTACGTCCCGGCGATCCTCGCCATGGTCCTGCTGCTGGTGACCATGATCCTGCCCTCCGTGGCCGTGGTGCGAGAGAAGGAGATCGGCACTCTGGAGCAGCTCATCGTCACGCCGCTGCGCCCCTGGCAGCTCATCCTGGGGAAGCTCATGCCGTTCGTCGCGGTCGGCATGGTCGATCTCCTGGTGGTGACCGGCCTGGCGGTCCACCTCTTCAAAGTGCCCTTGCGCGGCTCGCTCCTCCTTTTGATCGCGCTGAGCTTCCTGTTCATCCTGGTGACTCTGGGTCTGGGCCTCCTGGTCTCGACCCTGGTGCGCACCCAGCAGCAGGCCATGGGCTTCTGCGTCTACCTCCTGATGGTCCCGATGATCTACCTCTCGGGCCTGATCTTCCCCATCGAGAACATGCCGAGAGGCTTCCAGATCGCCACCTACATCATCCCGGTCCGCTACTACGCGAACATCCTCCGCGGCATCTTCCTGAGGGGGTCCGGACTGGACGTGCTGTGGCCCGATGCGCTGGTGCTCCTGGGGATGGGGGTGGGGGTGCTGGGAATGGCGGTGTTGCGGTTCAGGAAGACGTTGGAATAGAGACGCCCCTTGTATCGAGACAAACCCTCGCGAAGATCCTCTGCGAGGCGGTCGACGACTCGTCGTGGTGAGCCGCATCATCATTCAATCTCCTCGCGGCTGAGCTCCGCCTCGATCTCTTCAATGCTGGGCAGATTGGAGTCCAGAGGTTCGGGCAGTGCGCGCACCAGTTGATATTCTGCCACCCCGATGGGCTTGTTGATCCCGGAGAGGGCATATTCGGCGACGAGGCGGTTCTTGGTTTTGCAGAGCAAGAGGCCGATGGTTGGTTTGTCGTCCGGAGCCTTGACTTGGGCATCCACCGCGGCGAGATAAAAGTTCAGTTGACCGGCGTGTTCGGGCTTGAAGGCTGCTCCCTTGAGCTCCACCACAACATAACATTTCAGGCGAGTGTGATAGAAGAGCAGGTCGATAAAAAACTCGTCGCCAGCCACTTCCAGCCGAAATTGCCGCCCGATAAAAGCAAAACCTGCCCCGAGCTCCAGGAGAAACCGAGTGATGTGCCGAATGAGGGCGTTCTCGATGTCGCGCTCGAGGGCGTCGTCACCGAGGCCGAGAAAGTCGAAGAGGTAGGGGTCCTTCAAGGCTTCGATGGCAAGCTGGGCGTGTGGCGTGGGTAAGTGGCGGTCGAAGTTGGTGATAGCGAGGCCCTGGCGCAGGTGGAGCTGGCTCTTGATGTGAGCATCCAGCGTGGGCCGCGACCAGCCATGCTGGATGACTTGGGCCGCATACCATTCGCGCTCGGTGGCTGTAGAGACCTTGGTGAGGAGGGTGACGAGGTGGAACCAGGGTAATTGGTCAGCAGGCTGCTGACCAATCAGGCAGGCGGGACACATCTGGGCGAAAAACCGCATGTACTTCAGGTTCGAGGTGGAGAAGCCCTTCATCTCCGGGAAGGCGGCCCGGAGATCGGCGGCCAGACGGTCGATCACCTTGGCGCCCCAGCCCTGCCGGGTCTGCCGCTCCAGAATCTCGGTGCCAATGTGGTGGTAGAGCCGCACCAGCTCCTGATTGACGGCAAGGGTGGCCCGCTGCCGGACACCGGAGATGTGGGACTTCAGGCTCGTCAGCCAGTCCGCGTAGTCACGAGGGATGATGGATTCGCTACCGGGCATGGCTAAGCCCTTTGTGGTCTTCTTCCGACCCGCCATGCCCAAGCTCCTCGCTCCAGAGCTGCGCCCACATCCTCTGAAAGGGCTACCTTGGTTTCCGCCTTCACGAACAAAATCTATCCCCTTGGGACCCGGGGAGTCAACAACCGTCCGCGGCTCGCTCCTCCTGCTGATCCTCGGGGCTGGAGGTGCTGTGGCCCGCTGCGCTGGTGCTCCTGGGGATGGGGTGGGGGTATTGGGGATGGCGGTGTTGCGGTTCAGGAAGACGTTGGAATAGGTACCGGTGTTTGGTAAACTCTAAGGGATGCCTCCATCTTGGGCCTGGTCCGTGCTGCGCTGGGGCGGTGTCATCGCTCTCGTTGGCGGGTTGCTCGTCGCCTGGCGCTCGTTCCCTACACGTCCGTCTCAGGACTGGTCCACGATCCATTCGTTCGAGCTCGACAGCGAAGAGTGCGCGACACTCCGCGATGCGCGCGGGACAACACAGTGGCTCGCGCCTGGCTCCCTCGCCGCATCGGTCGGCGTCACCGAGGTCGCGCGCAAGTTCCGGCTCGAGGAGGCTCTCGTCTGCCAGGCCAACGATTTCACCGACACGACCTGCGGCACCCAAACCTTGGCTCCAGGTGAGGGCCGCCTGAGGCTGCCGCTCTATCGCGAGCCTCGGCCGCGCCCCTCCCGTCCCAAACCCTGATGGAAATCCTCCTGGCGGCGCTCCTGGTCGGTGGGTGTCTGGCAGTCCTCGGGTGGATGCCCAAGTCCTCCGTGGACCCGGACCGGCAGCAGCAGATCCGCCGAGCCGTCGCCCTTCTGCTGATCCTCCTGCCACTCGGTTTCGGAGCCTTGGTCCTCCTCAGAGCCCGGGAACGCACCCGTGTGCTGCGATTCGATTATGTCGGCAAGCTGCTGGCTTTCGGCGCGACCACTCCGCTGACAGCCGGCTCCTCGCCCAGTGACAGCCTGGATATCGAAGACCTCCAGGCGCCTCTCCTGGGCCTCCGTTCGGTCGTCCTGAAGCCCGCCAAACCCGGTCCTGCGACCGCCGCCGCGCCGGCCGGCACACGCCCTTCCTCCGCCGCCATCCTGGCGCTGAGCTCTCCCTCTCCCGCTGTGCGGATTGATGATGAGTACTGCAACAGCTACCCCCTCGAAGAGGGCGACACGATCGTCATCGGTGGCCAGAAGGCCGGTACCTTGCGCATCCGCTATGAGGGCAATCACCTCTCCTGGAGCTCCGGCGAGAAAGACCTTCCGTCCGCATTCGTCCAACTCGTCTCCGGGAGCCGCCGGGTCTACGAGCTGGCGAGCCTCGACAACCGGTCGGCCGGTGTGCACTCGTTCCTCTATCGGCCCGACCGCTTTGGTCCCTGGCATCTGCTGATCCGCAGCAAGGAGGTCCGGCTCGAGCGCGCGGGCACGACTGCAGCGGCATTCGTCGAGGAGTGGCCGGTCCCTGCCGCATTCGATCTCAGCCTCGCGGTCGTGTACGCCGACGGCTCTCTGCGCAACCAGCGGCGCGACCGGATCCTGGTGCGGAAGGACGAGCTCGAAATCCATTTCGGTCAGCCGGAACGGTGGGCCCGGGCCGTCTCTCCCGAGAGCCCGGAGCCGACCCTCGCTCTCGGGGTGCCATCCGCTTTCGCCCACGAGGAGATGATCGAGCTGCCTGAGCCCTCGTCGCGCTTCCGCGGCCTGACCACCCTCTATCGCTACGACCGCGCCAAGGACCGCGCCACGGTCACGTTCCTCGCCGACGAGCAGGAGGTCCGCTTCGGCGACATCTATGCCCTCGGCACGGGGAAAGACCGCCTGCTGCTGCTCCTTGATCGGCGGGACTTCCCCCACCAGATCCTTCTGGACCTCGCCTTGTTGAGTCTTTTCCTCGCCGTCTTCCTGTTGCGCGGAATGGCGTCGCACGCGGGGTTGGCCGCCATCGTCGGCCCGGTCGGATTGCTCCTCGCGCACCGCCTGCTCTTCAGTCACAAGGCGGCCAATCAGCCTCCCGACTTCACGCTCGACACTTTTGCCGAGGCGCGGCTTGCCCTCTGGCTGGTGCCGGCCCTCCTCGTCTTCGCCTGGGCCTTGGCGTGGCTCCTGCGCCAACCGCCGCGCCCGGCCGCCGGCACACTCCCTGGGCGTTCGCCGGCCGGTCCCTTGTCCGATCTCGGTTGGCCGCTGGCCGGCCTCGCCGTCGCATCCGCAGGCGCCTTCTTCGTCACCGGCGGGGATACCGGCGGCAGGCGAGCCCTGGCCCTCCTTCCCCTGCTGCTGGGAGCGATCCTCGCTCTCGCTCACCTTCTGGCGAGGCGTCCGCGGCTCGCCTCCGCCCTGGGGCGTCTCCAACGGGAAGGATTACCCTGGCGGCCCGGCTGGATCGCCGTCGTGGGAGTGGCGGTCCTCTTGCTGCGCTGGGTGGCTCGCCTGGCCGGCATGCCCGAGACCCTCCGCCTCCCCTTTTCCGATTTCCGCCTCCTCTGGACCGTGCTCCAGCTGCCCGTCTGCGCCGCGGCCGTGGGCCTCACGATCGAGAGCTTGCGGAGGCGAGAGCCCGCCAGCCCAGTGGGCGCTCCGCAGAGCTCCGAGCCGGGGCGTTGGCGGCGAGCCCTCCAGCGCCTGCCTCCCTGGCTCACCGGCATCGCCGCCTTCTACGTCTTCCTGGTCCTCGCGTTCCTCGTCGTTGCCGTCGTGGTCGGCGACACGGGGCTGGTCCTGGTGCACGTCCTGGCGCCGATGGTGTCGCTGCTCGTCCTCGCCGTCGCGCCTCCCATCCTCAGCCGGCGCCTCGGCCCTCGCATCGCCGTCTGTGCTCTTGCTCTGCTCCCGCTGCTCGCCGTGATCGGGGTCAACGCGTTTCCCAGTGCGCTTGTGCGTGTCGTGGGATGGGGGTCGGAAACCCCTCGAGAGCAGGTGGCACAGCTGAGCTCGACCCGCTCCCAGCAGATGTTTCGCCTGTACATGCTGGCGAATCCGGATCTCCTGTCTGAGGTGGGGCTCGATCCTGCAGAACGTGTGGCAATCCAGTTCTCGACGTTGCAGAGCTATGCAAAGTTGGGCGGCTGGTTCGGACGAGGCTATCTCGGAGCGGAGCTGCCCCGCCACCTCGGGATCACCTACCTCTCAGACCTGGTACCGATGGTCTTCGTCCTCACTGAATTCGGAAAGTTGGGGCTCTTCGGCCTCGCTCTGCTCTACCTGCTCTCGCTGGTTGCCGTTCCGCTCACTGCCCGCGCCCATGACGACCGTGACCGTCTCGCCCAGCAGGGTCTCTTCATCGGCCTGGCTGCGCTCCTCGCCTTCGCGCTCCCCAGCCTCTACATGCTTCTCGCCAACCTCAACCTGGTGCTGTTCACGGGCAAGAACATGAACCTGCTGTCCCTCAACTCCCTCTCCGACGTGCTCGAGTCGGGAACCCTGTTAGGGGTGGCCGTCGTGGGGCTCGGTCTCCGGAGGAGCGCCGCATGAGCCTGCAGCGGCTGGCGATCGTGTTCGGGGTCCTCCTGCTGCCGCTGGCCCTCATTCTTTCCTTCGGGGCAGAGAAAGGCCTTTATCAGGTCTATGTGCCCACCGGCTACATCAAGGAGGTCGACCGCCTCATCGACGAGAGCAAGCTCGTCTACGACTGCCGGAGCGAGCAAATCGAGCCCCGCGGCCTGACGGATGCCGAGACTTTCTTCCTCAGCCACAGCTATCTGGACGACGATTTGAGGTTGTGGAACGCCGGGGACCGGCGGCCGTTCGAGGTCGAACGTCGCGATCTCGGCCGTGGCCGCTGCGAGGGGAGAGTCGTACGGATCAACGAGAGCTTCCACAACCAACGCCTCCCCGCATACGCCGCCAGCACGTGGAAGGGTCGGCTCTATTTACGCCAGGGACAGCCCACGCTCAGCCTGTCCTCGCCGGACCGGCGGCTGGAAGTGACCCGCGCCCCCTGGGAGCGACTGCCGTTGCCCGCATCGTCGTTCTCGGACGTCTGGATCAAGCCCGGCCAGGGCGACGAACGAGCCGAGAAGATGGCTTTGAAATGGCGCGAGGCTGGGCGGATGTTCGCCTCCCTCGAGCACGTCGGCGACGACGTGGCGGTCGAGGTCTACCAGGAGCGCCCGGGGCTCCTGCTCAACGGCTGCCCGGTGCGGACCGGCGCACGGCTGCGGCTCGACAGCGGAGACTGGGTCTGGCTCCAAGAGGAAGGGTCGACCAACGAGCAATATCACGTGGACAGCGGAGACGAAGCGGGCCTGGTATCGTTCGTCACGACGGTCAACGGCGAGCTGCGGCGGAGGACCCTCGGTAACCGCCTGGAGATGGCTGACGAGCTGACGCGGGCCGTGGACACAGCCGTCGTCGCGGGTGATGGGAAGGGGAGGAACGACTTCGACGTCCACCTAACCCTCGACGCTTTTTTCCAGGACTTTCTCACCCGCCGCCTGTCGAGCTTCTGCCGCCAGCGCTATGGACGGCGGCCGCTGCGCGCGGCCGTGACTCTGCTCGAGCCGGAGAGCGGGCGGGTCCTGGCGCTGGCCAGCTATCCCACGGCCGGAGACCTGGAGGATCTGCGCCTGAAGAGCGATGTCCACCGGGTGCTCCTTGGAGAGAACCACAATTTCCTCGTCCATCCCATCGGCTCGACCACCAAGCCCTTCCTGGCCGCGGCAGCCCTGGCCACACAGCCTCGACTGGCTCAGCTCACCGTTCCCTGCCATCCCGGAGGGAATCCGCCGCCGCTTCTCCTCGGCTATGACTTCGGGAGGTACAGCCTCCCGGGCGACTGCCGCGAAAGCGAGGCACCCATCGACTTCCGCCGCTTCCTCGAAGTTTCATCGAACCGCTACATGCTCGAGCTGGGCTTGCTTTCCCTGGCGGAATGGAGGGACGGGATGCCGGTCCCGGACCGCAGCCGGCCGCCGATGGTTGCCCCGGACGGCTACAGCCTGGGCGGTACCCCCGCGACCTACCGTCCTTTCCTGACCGTGGTCAAGGCCGAGGACCGCGCCGGGGCCACCGAGATGGCCGGAGTCCAGGACACGCCCTTCTACCAACACTTCCGCGACCTCTTCGGCCACTCCATTCATTACGAGTCGTTGCCTCCAGACCGCACCCTGGCGATGCAGTATTGGAATCCGATCACCGATGCCGCGGGCGGCTCCGGACGGGACGTGGCCCTGGCCTTCTCGCCGGTGACTCCGGAACGGGTCAACCTGCGGGCCAATCTCATCCAGCAGGCGCGGCAAGACCTCTACACCGGCCTCTTGGGGTTGGGCAACAACCGCTGGTCGAACCTCCAACTCGCCGAGTCCACGGCCCGGCTCCTCACCGGCCGCAAAGTCGACGCCCATCTGATCGAGCGGGTGGTCGTCCCACCGCCACCCCAGGAGAAGGGCCACGAAAAAAAACCCGAACAGGTGCTGTGGGACCTGGAGAAGGAGCTCAAGCAGGAGCAAAGACCGCCCCTGCCGCTCGCCGCGGAGAGCCGGCAGCTCATCTTGGAAGGGATGTCACAGGTCGTCGAGGGATCTCGCGGTACCGCCCATGCGCTCATGAGGCCACTCAGCGCCCTCAACAGCCGCGCCCCGGAGGGTGTGAGCTACAGCGCGCTCGGGAAGACCGGCACCCCCTCAACCGAATTCCAGGTCGTGCGCCGGAGCCCCGCCGAGCCCGCGCCGGGCGCGATCCATGTCGACTCCCATCACAACCGATACGTCGACCACGGACTTCTTCTTCTCGCGCTCACCCGCACCGCGGGTGGCAAGAGCGAGTCTCTCGTCCTCACGTTCTACATCGAAGCGCAGGGTACGTCTGCAGAGGCCGTGGCGCTCGCCGGCGATCTTCTCCAGCCTCTTGCCGAAGCTTATTGGCCCGAGGATTGGATGACACCGGCGAGCCTGCGGACACAAACTGTCGGCGAGTGAGGTTCCGGCCATTCACTCAATCAGCCTGATTTCGATCCCTCCTTCCGACGGAGATTGCGGTCCAACCCGTATCATCTCTTCAACCGTCAACTCCTTCTCTTCAACCTCCTTCTCTTCAACTGTCAACCCCTTCTCGCCCGACGCCTTCACTTCGTTCCTGAGATAGCTACCGATCGCTATAGCGGCATCTCTCGTCCTCTGGCGTGCCGGACTCACCCAACGAGACGACGGTTCATACGAAGTGACAGTAACCTCCATTTTCCCCGCTGCCAATTCCCGGGCAATTCGAATCTCTTGCACGACTGCGTCGAGATACCTCAATGCGCTACATCTAACGTGAGCTTCTTGTGGCCATTGACGGCCTTCGGAGACTTCATCGAACAACTCTCGACAATCGCGTCGATCAAGGCCCTCGACGATTTCATGAGGGACCATGTAGGACCTAAAGTCATCATGGATCCCCTTCTCATCAAACAGCTTAGCAACGTTGACCGGCGTTTGTCTGGTACCTTTGACGTCGTCACTCAACCAGCCGTCGATCGGAACTTTACCAACCCGCCTTCGAGACTTTGTATCGACGAACATGAATCGATCGGACAGCAGGGAAATCGATAGCGACCCTTCGCGCAAGATCTCCCTTGGAACCTGAGCAAGAAAAGTCACCTGCCCCGTCTTGTTATCCAATTGAGGTTTCTGATCCAACCTCGTCGTCTTTTCGTCTCTTTCCGAATTCAAAGACAGACGCATGTAGATTGCTTCAAGTTCCTCAGGCTTTAGCGAGTCCGGAACACCCTTGAGGTTAATGCGCACATAGATTGGAATAGAGCCGTTACGGAGTTCCTCAATAAGCTCGCGAACGACCTCTTGCTTATCAGGGCCCACCTCAATAGCAGGCATCGGCCCAACAGTGTTCCGGAAACAATGAATGATTGTCATTCCATGACTACCGCGCCTCAGACCCGTAACCAACGTGAGCTGCGTTGAGTGTATTGAGGTCAAGAGAAATGTCTTCTGTTCCCAATCCTTCGAATTGAAGGGCGAATCTCGGTTGATGCTAACAATTCTACGTAAATCCTCAAGATCGCCCGAATCCAGGACCATCAAATCTCCATCGAAGAGCTCTGGCGGCGGATTTTGCACTATACGGTTCAAGGCTGCCATGAGTTGAGTGTCACCAGATTTATTTTGAACAAAAATGGCAGTTGCATCTGGTATCGAGGAATCCCATTTCCCTTGGTATATAGACAATACCTGGGGCACCTCATGAGTGCTTCCCGAGGATCCCGCAACGGAAGGTTTTTCATTTCCGTCCGTTCCTGCACCTTCGTTCTGCTGCGGAGGAACTACTATAAGGTACAGCGGCGGCTTTTTCTGGCTCGCGAGCTCGTTGAGAACGCTAAAATCAGGTCTTCCCTTAGTATAGGAGAGCAACTTTCTAAAATCTAGAGCGGAGACGGATTGCGCCAACAATCCGTCCCAGGGCAGAAAAAGCAGGACGAGCCCGATCAGGGCGATCCTTATCTGGTAACCCTTACTGTGAGCCAACCACTTCCGTCGCATTCGGTTATCTCTCCTGACCTCAAACAGTCATCTAGTTCGACCGGCAAATCGCTATCTGCGCCCGGCTCAATGTGACTTGGCAAAGGCTTCACGGGGCACGAGAAGGGGCTCCCTTCCATTCCTCCCTCAACCTTGAGATTGCCTCCTCTAGAAGGACCGCGCAGTTTGACCATTAGTAGAGGACAACCCGCGAAGGAGCTCACTTCGTAACTACCATTTGTGAGGGAAAGTGGTAACCCTCCGAGGGTTACGCTTTCCACCGTAGCTATTGTTGGCAAGTTGCCCTGATAGGCACCCGCCAGCTTTGTAACTTGCGCGGCTGTTTGATCCAATGAGGTCGCCGAGCTCCTTTGCAGCAAGACCGATTCCTGCTGGAGCTTCTGGGATTCATTGAAGTTCTTCTGCACTTCCCCATGAACAGCGTCTAGTTTGCTGAATTCTTCACTCTTCCACTTTTCACCCTGACGCGCCGAGCTCCACATAGAGGACGCCATGTAAATAGTCGCAATCGCGGTTGCGGTGGCAGCAACAGCCGCCACAAGCGCGCCTATCGCTACAATTTTGTCATAATGGTGTTTCCCGCCGCCGTCTGCTTCGCGAGCCTTAGGTGAGAGAGCGGTTTTCTGCTCGGCATCGCTCGACTCAGGGCCAGCTCCGTTTGCTTTCGATGTGTCGGCAGCAAGGGCCTGCTGCAAGTCGGCAAGGGCCTGCTGCAAGTCGAATGGCTTCGCACCTGTTTCGAGAGTCTTGGTTGGCCCCGCTGCGGCTTGGGATTCACCGGCCAAACCCTGGGTCTCGGGCACGGCAGGTGATGGCGGCGAATCGGGCAGGCTGGAAGATTCGTTCATGGCGTTCTCCATTTAAACCTGGCCATATCCCATTTGCGGCAGGTCAGGGAAATTGGTATTGTTTAAGGTTACCACTACCTGTGCTGTTAGTCAAGATGATTCAGTACAGGAATTCAGATGTCCTCGATCTCCTCCCGCGTGAACGGCTTGCCCTGACCCTTCCGCTCCGCGGACCGGCGCTGGTGCTCGACGCGGTAGAAGTCGGCGGTATAGACGAGGTAGGGGAAAACCACGAGCCGATGGAAAAGCCACACCACTGCTGTGACGAGCAACCAGCCAAGAAGCAGGCCCACCCAGCGGAGCCAGACTTTCCAGCTCAGCCAGGCGCGGAACGACTGTGTAGACCAGCCCGGGCCGAGCCAGGGCGCCTCGAACTTTCGGATGGCCAATGCAGCGGCGAAGTTCCCGTTGCCACGCTCCGTCAACATCGCGGTCGTCAGGGTCTCCCGAAGCTTCTCCTGTACCGTGTCCTTCCAACTCTGCAAGGAGCTGCCATGCGGCCCGGCACGGCCGATTTGCGCATCGATCTCCTCCATCATGAGCTTGGGATCGCCGTTGCGGAGGTGCCCCATCCAGCGCTCCTGAAGCGCCCATGCGGCTCCCTTGAGATCCTTCGGCTTCATGTCCGCGTCGAGGGTAAGCGTGGTGAGATCGTGTCGCCGCCAGGGCTCGGCGAGCAGAGAGTAATCCTTTGTGATCGGGGCGATATAGCTACCCAGCTCGGCGATCTGGTCGGCAAGGCCGTGAGCTGGCGCTTTCCGGTCAATTCGCTGTGCATAGACGAGATAGGGGCCGGCTTGCTGGCGGTCCTTCTCCGTGCTCGCCGCGTGCCATGCGATGTCGTAAGCCAATCGCGCCAAACTAGGCAGAAGAGCTTTTTCAAGCCCCTTGCCGACATCGGCATCGTCGGTCTGCGGGAAGTAGCTGCGGGCTCCCCAGGCGGCCTTGTTCAGGTTGGAGTAGGCCCAGCAGCGGGAGGAGATCGTCTCCTTTGCTGCCGCGACGCAGTCGGCGAGAGATCCCGCGAAGGGCCCTTCTCGGACCTCCGGGATGTCAGCCCGCTTGTACTCTGCGGCGAAATCCTGCTGCCGCCCATACCGGCTCTCGAAATCGCGTGGGAACTTCCCCTCGCAACCGTCGTAGGCCCTGGCGAGTGTGGCCCAGGCAGTGGGGCTGTCGATCCCTGCCTCACGGACCCGGAACGGCAACTGCCGGTTGTAGACCGGCGCGCCCGCGGCGGCCGCGTAGACCTGCAGCGGCCGTACCGCGCGACGCAAGCGGAAGATGGAGTCGACACAGTCGAAGTCGAGATAAGCAATGCCTGCGGCGTAGGGGGTCGCCACCTGTGCGGCGCGGAAGGCGGGTCCAGCGGCGTCTGGATTGGCGAGCACGGAGAGCCTCTCCTCAGCCTCCACGAGCTTTTGCGCAGCAAGCTGGGAATCACCGGCTCGCAGCAGGCTCAAGCCGCCATCATAGAGGATCTCCCAGTTCGGCTGGAGCCGGGAAGCGTCCAGCAGACGGGTGGCCGCAGCCTGAAAATTTCCGTTCGCGAAATCCTCGCGCCCCTGCGTGGCCAGCTCGAGCGCACGGCCCTCGAGCGGCGCATCGCCGATCGGTCCGGCCTGCCAGAGAGGCGGCGGCGGGAACGGCTCCCGGGCCGGGAGGTCGGCCTTGGGCAGGCTCGGGCCCGGATCCCACTGAGGCAACGGGGCTTTGGCCAGATGCTGGCTCACCAGTTGCTCGGCTTCGGACTCACCCAGGGGCTCGACTTCAGGCGACATCGCCGCACGGCCATCCTGGAACGCCCACCAGCCGACCAGGAGGGTGATGGCACCGGCCAACGCCCGCGAGATCCAGAGCCCTCGGTGAATGGGAAGGCTCCGCCCTAGCCGCTGTGGCGACCAGGAAAGGCCCGCACCTCGGCTCATGGATTCACCTTCACACCCCACCACTGCTTGGGATGCAGCAGGCGATTGAGGAGGAGCGTGGAGCGGGTCTCGAGCTCCCAGCGCTGTAGGAACCGCCGCAACCCGCCTTCAGCAGGGAGGTTTCGCTGCAGGAACTCGAGGGCTGGCAGCACCCCGACCGAAAGGAGCTCTCCGTCGAGATCCCATTTCGGGAGAGTGTCCCCACTCTCGGCGGAGTGGCCGGGCAGCTGGATTTCCTCGTAGGATTGGACGAAATCGAACTTGAAGCGTCGGGCATGCCGGACGAGAGATCCGAAGAGCCCGGGAAGGTGACGGGCAGCGAAGGCGGTGACGTTCACTATTCCCTTGCGGGGAGATAAGAAGTCTCCAGTCGCAAGCTCCATCGGACTGTCAGCGAAGGTATCCGCCTGGCTGAAAAGCACCATGACCGGGATGTCGAGCTGCGGCGCCTGGTCGCGGTACGAGCGGAGCGCTTTGTCCAGGTCGGGCTCGGTGGCGCAATGCCGGACCAGCTCCACGACGTTTCCTTTCTCCGCCTTGAGCGCGCGGAGGAAAAGCAGAACATTGTCGAAGAACTCAAGCTCTTCCTGCGCAAACTGCGCATCGGAATCGGCGACGCGCTCGTCGTCCGACATCCCGCGGTAGGCCCCCACTCCCCCTCCCCGGAAGTGGCCGGGTTGCAAGTGAACGAGCAGGAACAGCCCACGGCAGTGGTAGAGGGAGTGAAGGAGGGCAGCGCTCTCCTCCGGCAGCTTCCAATCGTTAGCCTGCAGACGGGCGTAGAGCTCGCCTCCCGCGTCCACGAAGACCCACTTCTCGTCCCTCGGGCCGGTACAAGGAAAATCGAAAACGACCGCCTCTGAACGACCCGGTACCCGTGCTTTTCTAAACGTTTCCCAGGCGGCTACCTCGAAGCCCTGTTGGCGCAGTTGCAGGCTCAACGCTCTCAGAAAATGAGTCTTGCCAGAGCCGGAGTAACCCACCAGGCCGAGCAGTGAATAGCCATTGGCCAGATGTCGTTGGACTGCCTTGACAACTCCACTGTAGTCGCGGCGGTCTTCCACCCGGCTCGCTCGCGTCTGGGCTTCAGCCGCCGCACGGCGGAGCGCGTCAGCCTCCGCTCCCGCCTCCTCGGTCGCTCGGCTGTGAGGCTCATTGACGGGTTCGGACCGGGACCGCTCCCGAGGTGGAGGCTCGGCCCGGGCGGTTCCTCCGGGCCGGGGTCTCGAGGCTGAAGGAGGTTGTCGCGATTCGGCACTGCGTGTCTCCTCCGGTGGCCTCTCACGCTGGGGCTCCGGCGGCGTCTTCCGCTCGGGTTCGCGCCCCCGTGGGGGCTCCCATGGCAGCACCTTCGCCGGCATCTCCGGAGCCGGGCCCGTGGCTTTTGCAGGGTCGATATCCCCGGGCTCGACCGGCCGCTCCGCCCCCGATGTCGGGGGAATCATCAACCACGACAGATCCTGATCCGGTGGCGCATCAGCCGAGGGCTTGGAGCTCTCAGGACCGCTTTCTTCGTCCGTGCCCTTCGCCTTATCCAGAGAGTCGTCTCGGCTCTCGCTCATCGTCTACCTCCAAACAGCTTTCAATTTTCCCAAAAGCCACGGCTCGGTCTGCGGTAACAGGCGAAGCGCCTCATCCCAGAGCTGCCTGGGAACCCGTTCCTCTATCTGCTGGCGGAGCCACTTTGCAGAGGCTGGGATCTGGCCCCGGGCCGTCGCCACCCGGAGCTTTGCGCACACTGCCAACTTCCCGATGCTGTCCCCGCCCACGACCCATCGCCACCAGGCGAGGCGGATGAAGAGCTTGAAGCGGGGATCCTCCTCGGCATCGCGCGGCAGGTCGGCGGCGATCTCGTCCTGCAGCAGGTTCAACCATTCCTCGACGCGCGTCAGGTTTTCGGCCGACGAGCTTGCTCCCGGAGCAAGGAGAAACTCCAGGACCCGAGTTTCGCGGAGAAAAGCAAGCCATGGTTGCCGAAGCGGCTCCGTCTCATCTTTGTCCAGCTTACGTGCCCGGGCCTCCTCGGCCAGGATGCGGCCACGGACTGCCAGATGAAGGACCTCGGCGTCAGCCGCCGCCGTCGCGGGCTGGCCGTTGCGGGCTTCCAGCAGTGAAGCCACCGCGCGAATGTAGAGCACCAGATCGCGGACACGGCAGGGGGCTTCGAGCACGGGGATCAGGGACGTCGCCGCATGACCGAGAGCCGCCCCGACGAACTCCCCGCGACGGTTCTCTTCCCGGTCGGAAAGAGCCTTCAGACATCTGTGCAGAACCGTCGGCACGCGATCGCCAAACCGTGTGAGGGCCAGCCTCTCCAGAAGCTGGCCACACGCGGGCCCGGCTTTGAACGACAGATCTTCGAGTCCGTCGAGGATCCTGATCAACCGGCTGTAGGTCTGCTCGCCACGGTCTTCCTCGACGAGCCAGTCACCGAGGATCGGCAGCGCATGCCTCGCCACTTCGAGCCGGCCGAGCAACGGCGCGACGGCCGCATCGTGCTCAGTGCCTTTCGCCAACCACCAGCGGATCGCCGCTTTCGTTTTTTCGGCAGCGTCGGCGGGGGAAAGAGTGGGGAGGATGCGGGAAAAGAGGAGCCTCAGGGCCTCGCCCGCCAAGCCCGCTTGGAAGGCCAGGACCTGCAAGCGTGGCCACGCCTCCTGGGCAACAGTCCCCCCGAGTTGCGCCACCTTGGTCTCGAAGTGCTCGAGGAGCTTGCTCTCCAGCCGGCCACGGCGGACGAGCCAGGCGCAGAAAGTCTCCCAATACGGAGGTCGCGGCAGTTTGCCGGCGGCAGGCTGGAGACTCTCGAGAACATACTCCCGAAGGATCGCCTCTCCCGCGGCGGTCTGGACCGAATTCAGCGCATCGAGGAACGCCGGGAGCTCCTCAGGCTGCATCAGGGTCCGCCACGCCTTCTTCCTCTCCAACCTCCAATCCACTCCCCGGAGCAGACCCGCATCGCGCGTGAGTAGCGCGAGCAGACACCAGCGCTCATCCAGGGAAGTTGGCGGCGCGTCGAGGATCTCGGCGAGCTTCGGCTGGGTGATCGGATCCTTGATGTCTCCGAGCTCATCGAGTTGCTGCGTAAAGCGCTCGGGCTCATCACGCCAGACCCCGGCCAGTGTCGTGATCCGGTAGCGCAGCCCGTGCTGCCCGCGGCCTGCGAGCTTCTGAAGTCGCTGCCTTTCCTTCGCGGTCATTGCCTCACCCAGACCGGCCCGCAGGATGAGAGACGCATCCTCGCCAGTCAGGGGATTCTCGAAGCGGTGCGACCAGAACGTCAGCCGATATCCCGAGAGAGTCTCCTGGAACGTCTTGACCGAGCGCTGTCGCAGACGGACAGCGCGGTAGCCCAGGCTCTCGGCAGGCAGCTCAGGAGGACGCTCATCCAGCTCGAGCAGACGCAGGTCGCGAAACTGTCCACGCACCACCTGAGCGTCCTCGGAGGCGACGGCGAGCAAACGGTAGTCCACCGCTCGGCTATGGGAATAGAACGTGTGGAACGACAGCTCCAGACGGTCGTCTGGATGGAAGTGAAGGAGAACAGCTTCCAACAGCGCCGGCTCGGGCGAAGGCATGGCGAAACCGGCCCGCCGGCCCTGCGCGAGGACGTCGTACGCGGCGGCGAGCCAGGGCTCCTCCTGTAGTTCGGCGATCCTTTCGAGGCGTTCCTGGTTGAGACGATGGCAAAGGTCCGCGACACCTCCGTCGAAGGAGAGCGGCGGCAGATCGCGCTCGGAACCGGGGTGCTCTTCTCGAAAGATGAGCCCGCTCCCCTCCTGCACGGCTGGGAGGTCCAGGAGCAGCGGATTGCCTTCCAGCGCCTCCAAGTGCTCTTCCGCCAGGACGACGCCGTGCACCAGGAGCTGGTTGCTCCCCTTGCGGTAGAGGCCGAGGCTCACGGCGCGGCAGAGCAGCCAAGCGTCGGCGGCCACAGGGCAGAACATGTACACCGCATGCCTGAGCTCGTGCTGGAGGATCGAGCCGGCGATGTCGGCCCGGCGCGCGAACTCGGCTCGCACCTCGTCGGCGATGCCCAGACTTTCAGCCACCACCTCGCAGACGAAGTCGGGCCCGCTCTTGGGGCTCGGGCTCCGCGTGGAGAAGACGAGTTGTGGAATCCGCGATCTCACGTCATCGTGCTCCACTGGTGGCTCTTGGTGCGCCTCCGCCCTGAAGCTGGGTCTTCTTCTCGGGAGGAGCAACCTGATCGACGATTCGGCCAAGCTCTTCGAGCTGATTGGCCGAGAGCTTCCCTAGACGATCCTCCCAACCGGACCACGCAGCCCAGGCGAGCTCCAGGACGCGCTTCGCCTCATCGCGTGTGAGGGTTTCGCCAGCAAGGTTTTCGCGCAGGCTCGGGCTCTGCGACGGGTCAAGTCTGCGCAGAGATTTGTCTAATTCGGAGCCTCGGTCGCCCTCGAATGCTCTGGAGGCCCTTTGGAAGAGGGCCAAGGCATGCGAAGATTCCTCCTCGGTCCAGCTCCGCCCCTTGCGCCAGGGGGACTCGCCGCCGCAAGCCTCGACCTGCTTCCCCGGCCCTGGCAGTGCCAGTTGAAGCTGATCGGTGACGAAGCAGTTCCGGAGCTTTTTCTCATCGATCGGCGTGGTCTGGAATTTTTGACAGCATTCAGCTTTGGGTGCGGCGACGAGAGCGTCGATCGTTTTCTGACCGCAAATACCCAGCACAGGGACCGCCGTCCCCTCCCGCAGAGCGGCTTGGAGAAGGGCACAATCCAACTCATCGCCTATCTGGAGACCATGGCTCAGGGCGATCGCCAGAGTCACGGCGTGAGCCCGCGGGGCTACGTCCTCCCGCAGGGTCGCGCTCTCGAGGAGACGTGCGGCGGTCTTACCTTCTTGGGCGCGCTTGAGAAGAGCTTCCGTGCTCGCCTTCCGAGCCTGCAGCTCGGTCGGGGCAACCAACTCCGGCGTAACCTTGTCTGCCCCCCAGCGCAGTGCCAAGGTCAAGAGCACCGCCATCACGATGGCGATCGCGGCCCCCCATGCGATCCATAGGCGTTCACGCAGCCAATCGCGCGACAACACCAGCATTTCCCGGAGAGAACGTCGCCTCCGGACTCCACCCGCCTCCTCCAGACCAACCAGACGCTCCGCGACTTCGGCAAGATCGCGCTCCATCTCCGCGAGCCTCGCTTCGACAGAGCTCGAATCACGACCACGACCGACGGAAGCGCTCTGTTGCGGTGAGCGTTTGCCGGCTTTCTTTTCGACCTTCTTGAGCTCCTTGTCAAACTCCTTGAGCTTTGTGTCCAGACCTTCCCGCAGGCCGGCGATCTCCTTCACCAACCGGGCGTTGGCTTTGTCGACGTCAGCGGCGAAATCCTTGCCGATCTTCCCAACGAGCTCCTCGATCTGGCTTCTGTGGTTCTCCCTCAACTTCCAAAGCGCCCCTTCCAGTTCGTCCCGGGCCGCAGAATCCCGCTGCCAGTCCTGGACCGGCGTGATGGTCAGCTCCTCGAGGGCGGCAGCAGCCGGCGCAACCGCGGTCGCAGGCGCTTCGACGACGCCCGGTCCGCTTTCGGCTGCGCGCTTAGGTGCCGCAGCGGGCGGCTCCGGCACCTCGGCAGCGGTCGCGACCCGAGAGCGGCTCGGGGCATCGACGAGTGACCTGTATTGCGCGAAGAAGACTCCCCCTGGGAAATTGACCGCCTGCTGGTAGAGGCGCGCAAGCCGGTCCCAATCTCCTTGCTGGATCATGCCCCATAGCCAGTGAGCATAGTCGCGCCCGAACCGGTCATCGGTTGAGGTCGGGCGCAAGCGGCCGGCCAGGTCAATCACAAAGCCGTCTGAGAGCTCCAATCCATCAGCGGCGGCCGCAGGGTAGCCGGTGACATCGGTGCGGAATACCATGCCCCCAACGGGGCAGCGGGTGCGGAGAGTCAAGCAGCGGTACTGGTCGTCGTCGCGGTACCTCCGTGAAGTCGGCGGCACCGTTAGCGGGAGGAGCATCACAACCTCTTCGAGGTGGCTCGCAGGCTTTCCCTGGGCTTCGAGCAGCCGTAGTGGCCGAAGGCCACGCGATTGCTGGGCCACCGCATGAAGGAGCGTCTCAAGGCAGTCAGAGGGGACCAGCTCGCCGAGACGGGCGAGGCGCTCGACAGGCCCGGGCTCCAAAGGAGCCAACGGCTCTGGTTCAAGATTCCGGGGAAGGCGGCCAAGGTCCCGGGGACCCAACCATGAGAGGGCATCGAAAGCCGCCGCCGCGTCCCATCCCGCCTGTTCGAGCCAATCGATGGGGACGACCTGCGTCTCGGCCCAGAAGTTGCCGGTCCGACCATCCGGACTATCGTCAAGCGATGTGAACACGGTGAGCGCGTAGGCCTTTGCTCCCCGCGCAAGCGGCACGAACTGGCGGCAGGAGGCGCCGCCGCCTTCCTGGTTTTTATAGCTCTCAACGAGGAATTCCAGCGTCACCTGCGGCACCATGTCACGAAGAGCGGCGGCACAGGCCACGGTCCTGAAACCACCTCCCCCCGGAAAATCAGCCGGCGCCGAGGTGAAGACGTGTCGAAAGACCGACCACTTGCCAGCGGGCGCACTCATTGCCGGAGCACCTCAGAGCACATCCTCGTTCTCCGGTGACCGGCCTCTGCGGCGCATCTCCTGTCCGCGCCGGGGCGCCTCGGGTGCTCCAGCCTCCGCCGTAAATCGATCGAGAAGGGCGAAGATCGGCTCGTGCACCCGCAGCGGCTGCGGAGGTTTGCGCAGCTTCCTGTCGGGGCGGGGTGTGTACTTGTACCCGAAGCTCGAGACGAAGAAGTAGGAGGCATCCGCAAATTCCTCGACGTTCTGGGTGAAGGCGTCCGGGGCAGCCAACCGCTTGTGGAGCCAAGTCCGCACCTCCAGGCTCTCCGCATCTCGCGCGCGCCAGAATCCCGGCTCGAGATGAGCCTGACCGTCCACAGACCAGAAGGATTTGTTCGACCGCAACACCAGATCCGCCTTGGTGACGGTCACCGCCAGGAACTTCCGCTCGGGCAGGACGGCCAGCTCCTCCTCCTCGCGACGGCAGGGATGGGTTTCCAGGACAGCTCGATAGTTTTCGAGGATCTGAGCGCAGGTCACGACACCTTGTCCCGTCGGCTGGCCGCGATCGTCGAGAGCCTGAGGATCCGCGAGCAGCACCACCCCTTCGGCATAGCGCAGGAAGTGCACCCTCTCGAGAAGGTTGCGGTCTGCCATCTCCTCTCCCGAGAGATCGCGGAAGACCAGGAGCACGCGGCGGCCGTCTCCCTTGTGGGTGAGGACCAACCTCAGCTCGGGTCCGAGGCCGCGCGAGGTGGCTGGTAGCTCCTCGAGCTCATCGAAGAGAGGGTGCAGGAAGAACTTCTCGGCGGCCTGACGGGCTTCCCTATCCATGCCCACCTTCCAGACCTCGCCACCGATTTCCTTTCGCAGAAGGAGATGCAGAAGAGCCGACAGGTAGTGGGACTTGCCCGAGGACCTGGCCCCCAGGACTCCGATGATCCGGTCTTCGACCAGGCCGATATCAGCGTCCAGCGGATGGCGGCAACGCGGGCAGGCCGGAACCAGACGTTCCCTCTCCTGGCAATAGGGACAGCTCCGGTCCAGCGCCAGTTGCTGGCCATGCCGTGCCCAAAGCCGCTCCTTGTCGGGCAGCATGAAGCGCGGTCCCCGCCGGCCTTCGGTATTGAGGACGTTGCTGCAACGCCGCGACCTGCAGAGCACCCCCACGCGACGGAAGTCGAAGAGGTGAAAACAGTGGCGACAAAGGACGTTCATCGCGCTCGGCGAAATTCTCCGGGGTCGGACTGGAGAGGAAGAAGAGTTCCCAAGGCCATGAGCAGGATGGTCGAAAGGATATACCGCATTTGCTGTCGAACAGTTCTCGTAGAACCTAGCACAGGCTGGCAGGTGGGTCAATCGGCCCCAGGTCGATCCTCCACCCCCATCCTCTTGGACACGGCCAGTTGCAGATTGGTTATGCGCGGTCAGCTATTCGGCGGCCGCCCACCCGATTGACGGCCGGTGTGGTGAAGGTGTGAACGGATAGAATCCGGCCATGGAAACCGACAACGACATCCAGCGCCAATTCCTCCGCCACACCGTGGCGACCCTGGCGTACCGCGGGGGCAAGGCGCTCCGTGGGGCGCCCGACGGATTCGGCAGCTTCCGCCTCCAGGAGGGCTCGCGGACTCCGCTGGAGATCCTCTCCCATATCGGCGACCTGTTCGATTGGGCGGTGTCGCTCTTCCAGGGCCAGCACGTCTGGCGTCCCGCGGAGCTCGGGACGTGGGAGGGCCAGGTCGAGCGGTTCTTCTCGGTGCTGCGACGCTTCGACGAAGCCCTCGCGTCTCCGGAGCCGCTCGGCTTCCCGGCCGAGAAGCTGTTCCAGGGACCGATCGCCGACGCCTTCACCCATGTCGGCCAGATCGCCATGCTCCGCCGCCTGGCCGGCGCGCCGGTGCGCGGCGAGAACTATTTCAAGGCCGACATCGAGGCCGGGCGGGTCGGACCCGAGCAGACGGCACCCCGGGTCGAGCTCGACTGAACCCGAAGGACAGGAGCCCTGCTTCCGGGAAACCCGTCCGGTCCAACCAGGCTCCAATCGTCCTTTGCCCGGCCAGAGTCGGAACGCATCCGACTCCTCTCCTGTTCGACGGAAGCGCAGTCGGGTCCGACCCGACACCTTTCCTCGTCAACGGGAACGCAGTCGGGTTCGACCCGACTCCTTTCCTCGTCAACAGGAGCGCAGTAGGGTTCGACCCGACACTTTTCCTCGTCAATGGGAATGTAGTCGGGTTCGACCCGACTCCTTTCCCGCTCAATGGGAACGCGGTCGGGTTCGAGTCGACTCCTTTCCCGCTCAACGAGAGCGCGGTCGGGTCCGACCCGACTCCTTTCCCGGACCACGGGAACGCGGTCGGGTTCAACCCGGCTGCCTTCCCGCTCAACAAGTGCGCAGTCGGGTTCGATCTGACTGGCTTCTGGTTCAGGCCGGCACGTATGCCATCAGGCGTTGCCCGGCGCGGAGGATCTCCGAGCGCAGGCCGCTGACGGTCATCAGGTGCTCGATGGTGACGCCGATCCGGCTGGCGATGCGGGTGTGCAGGAGCTGCAGCAGCACGCCGCGGTGGCATGGGCCGACCACGACGGGCCGGGCCTCAGGGATGCGCCATCTCGACGGGTGCGATCGGCGCGATCGAGGGCGGCCTCTCGTTCGGTGCCGCAGCGAGGGCGGCGGTGAGCGTGGCGCCGCGGCCAATGGGGACGTACAGCGGGAAATTGCGGCCCGGGGTGACCGCGGCTGTGGCGGCGAGCTCGGTGTTGGCTCGGCGCAGGCTGGCGGGATCCACCCCGGCGAGCTCCGCCAGGCGATCCAGGGACGTGATCTCCGGCACCTGGACCACGTCGTAGTGCCGCCGTACCTCCTCTTCGTTGGGCAAGTCGAACCCGAAGCGTTTCGGATCGGTTCCGATCACCGCTGCGGCCAGGACCTTCGGCACGTACTCCCGCGTCTCGTTCTTGAGACAGCCGCGGATCTCCCAGAAGCTGCGTTTCTCGGAAACGTCGAGCCTCCGCAGGCAGCCGATCACCTTTCCTTCGCCGGCGTTGTACGCGGCCAGGGCGAGTAGGGACGAGCCGAAGATGCTCCTCAATTCGAGCAGATAGGTCGCCGCCGCACTCGTCGATTTGCGCACGTCGTGGAAATCTTCCAGGCTCCGCAGGCCATACCGCTGCCCGGTAGGAGGAATGAACTGCCAGAGCCCGATGGCATTGGCGGGGCTCACCGCCTGCGGTTTGAATCCGCTCTCGACAAAGGCCAGATACCCGAAATCGAGCGGGACGTTCTTCGCCGTGAAGACCTCCTGGATCGTCGGCCAGTACTTGTACTTGCGCAGGAGGGCACTCGCGAAGAACTGCCGCAAACGGCCACGGAAGAACTGGACGTACTGGTAGGTCTCGTCGATCAGGACGCCCGAATACCGCTCCTCCGAGGAGGGTCCGCCGAATTGCAGGAGGCTCCGCACCTCCCACTCGATCAGGGCCCGCTCCGCCAGCTCGGCGGTGCTCAGACGATCCTTCCGGCTGAGAGTCCTGGCGACCGCTTCGACGTCGAACCGCTGCAGCTCCTCCGGCAGGACCGTCTTGAAGAAGTTCAGCCCTTGCGCCTCCAGGGGGTCGGGAAGGTCCGCTTCGAGGAAGATCAGATGGGCGTCGTTGAGGCTCTTGTGCGCCGCCTCGATTTCGCCGCGCTCGTACTGGCGCAGCCCGTCGATCGTCCAGGCCAGAGCCTTTGCCAGGGCCTCTTTCGGGGAGATCTGCGCGCCCAGGACCGGCAGCGGCCCATCAGCACGCTCCTCCGGTGTGACGCTTTCGAGCAGATTCTCCTCCTCGAGCTCGCCGGTGGCGGAAACTGCGGGAGGCGCTGTGTCTCTCGGGGGAGCAGGAGGCCCTTCCGGCTCGATATCGGTGTAGGTGATGCTCTTCACGTAGGAGCTGTTGCTGTAGGTGATCTTGGTGATCCGGGAGCCGGTGGCACACCCGGCCAGGAGAGTCGCACAGAGGCCGAAGCCCCAGAGAGCTCGTGATCTCATGTCCTGTGGTTGGTTGTAAACCCGGCTCCGCCCGGGCGATCATCCACCTCCATTCTCTTGGACACGGCCAGATGCAGATTGGTTAGCCATGAATCCTCACCCCGACTCGCGCAATGTGCTCGAGCAGAGGGCGATACCGGATGGCGGCCAGCGCCTTGACATCGAATCGATACGGCAACGGCAGCTCTTCCAATTCGCTCGCAATGGCTTCGGCCCGCAGGGGGTCTTCGATGCCTTCCAAGGCCAGATCGATGTCCGACTCCGGCTGGGCAGTTCCCTTGGCGCGGGAACCGAACAGGATGGCTCCAGTGATTGCCGGGTGGCGGGCCAAAACAGTTCGGATCAGGTCCAATTCGCGGGACGTAAGGCCCGCCGGCTGCGTCATGGACTCCGCCGTTCGAGGAGCCAGAGGTGCAGCTCTTCAATGGCTGCCAGATAGCGATCACGGATGGCCAGGACGGCTGTATCGAACGTCGCCTCGTCGTAGGTGTGCGACAACAGGTTGCGGTGGTCGAGCATGTCGATCCAGACCTGGCCGTCGCTGAGGATGCGGGCGGCAAAGGCCGCCTTGATGACATTGCGCGGAGTCACCGGATCGATGACCTGCCCTTCGTGCTCCAGGTAGTCCTTGAGGGTCTTCCAGGCGAGCTCCACGGTAAATTCAAAACGCTGGACCGTACCCTCCTTTTCAAGGTTCGAGAGGGTCGGGACACCGCGCTCGAAGGGCTCGCGCAGGAGCACCACCGCCCGGTCAAAGTTCTGGAAACGCTGTTTCCAGCGGGTGTCTTGCTGCATGGGCCGCCGATCAGGCCGGCACGTACGCGACCAGCCGCTGCCCGGCGCGGAGGAGCTCCGAGCGGAGGCCGTTGGCGGTCATCAGGTGCTCGATGGTGACGCCGATCCGGCTGGCGATGCGGGCGAGGCTGTCGCCCTGGCGGACTTTGCAGGTGCGCAGCTCCAGGTGCGTCAGGGGGTGGATGGTGAGCTTCTGGCCCGCCTTGAGCTTGCTGCTCTTCAGCCGGTTCCAGCCCTTGATGTCGCTGCCGGTGACTCCGAAGAGGACCGCGACGTCGTCCAGGCTGTTGCCGGTCTGGACGGTGTAGACGATGCGCGTCGCTGCCGCGGAGGCTCCCCGGCCGCCGGGGACTTCCAGGCGCTGCCCCACCGTCAGGGTGTAGGGCTTGCGCAGGCCGTTCCAGCTTGCGAGGGTCTTCATGTCGACCCCCTGCTTCTGCGCGACGGCGGCCAGCGTGTCGCCGCGGCGGACCACGTAGGTGCGGGTCGCGGGCCGGATCTCCTCGACCGGGTCCATCACGGCGATCGCGGGCTTGTACTCCGGCTCGGCGGCGAGCGCGGCGGCGATCCGGTCGCGGGTGCCCACCGGGACATAGAGCGGATAGTTGGCTCCCGGCGTGAACATGGCCGAGGCGTCGAGCTCGGTGTTGGCGAGCCGCAGATCGGTGATCCCGGTTCCGGAGAGCTCGGCCAGATGAGCGAGCGAGGTGACGCGCGGCACGAGGACCACGTCGTAGCGCTGCGCCATCTCCTCGTCGGTCGGCAGGTCGAAGCCGAAGCGCTTCGGATCGGCTCCGATCACCGCAGCGGCCATGAGCTTCGGCACGTATTCCTGGGTCTCCAGGGCCAGGCAGCCGCGGATCTCCCAGAAGGTGCGCTTCTGGAGGGGATCGTCGATCTGGCGCAGGCAGCCGATGATCCGCCCTTCGCCGGCGTTGTAGGCCGCCGCGGCGAGGAGGAAGGAGCGCGAGCCGAAGATGCTGATCAGGTCGTGCAGGTAGTCGGCAGCCGCGATGGTCGATTTGCGGACGTCGCGGAAGTCGTCGGCGTTCGTGAGGCCGTAGCGCCGGCCGGTGTCGGCAATGAACTGCCAGACGCCGAACGCGTCGGCCCGGCTCGTCGCGCGCGGGTTGAAGCCGCTCTCGATGAAGGCGATGTAGCCGAGGTCGGGCGGGAGCTTCTGGGCCGTGAAGACGTCCTGGATCGTCGGCCAGTACTTGTGCCGGCGCAGGAAGGCGCGCTCGAAGAACTCGCGGTAGCGGCCGCGGAAGAAGTCGATGTACTCGTGGGTCTCGGCGATCAGGAGGTCCAGGTCCTTCGCTTCCGGCGAGGTGTCGCCGAATTGCCAGAGGATGCGCCGGACCTCCCGGTCGATGAACGCCCGCTCGGCCCGTGCAGCCGGATCTTTGAGATCGGTGCGCTCGAGGTCCCGCAGGATCGCCTCCAAGTCGTAGCGCTTGCAGTTCTCGGGCAGGCCGGGGCGCAGGGCGCTCAGCCCCTGCTCCTTGAGGAAGGCCGGCAGATCGGCTTCGAGCAGGAGGATGCGGGCGTCGTTGAGGCTCTTGTGCGCCGCCTCGTAGTCGCTGCGCTCGTAGGCGATCAGCCCTTCCATGGCCCAGGCCAGAGCCTTCTCCATGGCCTCCCGGGGGGAGATCGGCGCCGCCCCGAGAGCCGGCAGAGAGCCGTCCGGTGGCGCAGTTGCAGCCGCGGGAACCGGCCCGGCCGGGACGATGTCGCTGTAGGTGATCTTGACCGGGGGACGGGGGGAGGGCGAGCCGGAGCAGCCCGCCGCGGCGATGAGGAGGAGCCCAAGGCACCAGAGTGTCAGAGCGTTCGGCCGTCTCATTGGAGCAATCCCGTTGAACAACGGGCAGGAGTATAGCAGCGCGATCAGGCGAGTGTCCAGTCGGTGAGCTCGGCCTCGATCTCCCGCAGCCAGCCCACGGGCTCTCCCCGCTTCTCCCGCGCGGCGCGGATCAGCCGGAGGTTGCGGGCGGTCGATTCCGGCTCCCAGATCTCGCGGACGACGGCGAGGGCCTGCTTCAGGGCCGCGGTGGCCGTCTCTTCGTCGTTGCGCAGGACGGCCAGCTCGAGGCGGGTGGCGTAATCCCAATAGTCGGGATTTCCCGCGGTGATCCTCCGCTCGTTGGTATAGTCGACGACCGGGAGGAGCCGCTTGCGCCGCGGGTCCGGCGGCTCTCTGAGCTCCATGAGGGTGACCGTGTTGATCCCCGGGAGGGTATCGCGCCAATCCTTTTCGAAACCTTTCAAGTAGGCTTCGATCGCCTGGTCGAGGAAGCGGCGGGCCTGAGCCGGCCGGTCTTCCTTCAGAGCGTTTTCCCAGCAATCCTTGTAGACGCGGCCGAGGAGGCTGCAGGTTTCGCTGCTCGGGCCGCGTTCTTCGATCAGCGCGAGCAGGATCTCCTCCGCCTCCTCCGGCCTGCCGGCCCGGTTCAGGGCCAGGGCGAGCTGCTCGCGGACCATGAGGGTGACGGCGAGCGGCCTCGGCAGGCGTCCGGCGAGATCGATCATCTCCTGCCACGCTCGCACCGCCCGGTAGGAGAGGTAGAGATCGATCAGCGTGCCGCACTCGACCGCGGAGAAATCTCCCAGCTCGCGCTCGACCCGGCGCAGGGCCTCGGCTCCCGACCGGCGCGCGGCGGCGAGCTTCTCCTTCTGCTCCGGGGAATAGACGACGCGGTCGCGGAAGACGTCGGTCCGCTCGCGGTCGATGTCCGGGTAGCCGTCGACGAGCTGGAAGAGCGGGTTGTCCGTCGAGGGGTCTCTCGGGCTCACGGCGCGGGCGCGCCGCAGGCGCTCCCGGAGCGCGATGCGGGTCCGCTCCAGATCGTCCAGCCGATACACGAGGGGAGCCTCGGCATTGGGGGTCCGCGGGCCTGGCTGCGCGGTCAGGTAGACCGTGCTCGACGGCCGGATCGCTTCGCGAATCCCCAGCTCGTAGAAGAGGCTGGCGTCCGCCATCGTCACGTCGACGACCGCGAACCGGCAGAAGACCAGCCGCTCGAAGCCAGGCTTGCCGAGGGGCTCTCCGCTCCTCTCCATCTCCATCCGGAACGGCTCGAGATCCGCCTCGCGGAGCGCCGGCTCGACGAGATGGCGGAAGACGGCGTCGTCGCTCGTCGTGCCGGACGGCAGGAGGACGCAACAGAGGTCTTTCATCGGCGGCATAGTTTACTACGGTAGGATTCGGCGCAGAGAGGAGCCCAGGATGACCTCGACCTTCCTGACGGCGGAGTGGAGAGACCTCGTGATGCTCAACTACGAGGTCCCTCCGCGGGTGCTGGCCAGCCTCGTGCCGGCCGGGACCGAGCTCGATGTATGGCAGGGGCGGACCCTGGCCAGCCTCGTCGGCTTCCGTTTCCTACGTACCCGAGTGCTCGGCGTCCCCATTCCATTTCATCGCGACTTCGAGGAGGTCAACCTCCGGTTCTACGTGCGGCGGCGCGGCCCCGAGGGGTGGCGGCGAGGAGTGGTGTTCGTCAAGGAGATCGTTCCGAAATGGGCCATCGCCTGGGTGGCGCGGACAGTCTACAACGAGAGATACGTGTCGCTTCCCATGCGCCACCGGGTCGTTCCCCCGGGAGCGGGGACGGACGGGCTGGCCGAGTACGGCTGGCAGCTCGGTGGGCGCTGGTACCGGCTCGCGGCGCGGATGCGGGGCGCGCCGGCCATTCCACCGCCGGGCTCGGAGGAGGAGTTCATCACCGAGCACTACTGGGGCTATGCGCTCCAGAAGAACGGCTCCGCCTTCGAATACAGGGTCGAGCACCCGCAGTGGGAAGTCTGGGCGGCCACGGAGGCGGCGTTCGAAGGGGACGCCGGGGCTCTCTACGGCCCGGACTTCTCGCCGTTCTTCACCGGACCTCCCGTCTCGGCCTTCGTCGCCGCCGGCTCGCCGGTCTCTGTGCGGTACGGCGTCCTGGCTCCCGGAGTTTGAGACGATGCACCTTTGTAGGTGAGGCCAGGGTCCACGGTCTCTCCGCATACTCACGAAAGGAGCGTCTATGAAGCGTATCTCCCCCGTGCTCGTCGCGGGCCTCTGTCTCACGGCGCCAGGGTTGGCTCTTGCCGGCACCCCCACGATCGGCTCTCCCGATACCGTCACGGCCGATCCGACGGTGCCGCGGCCGGCGACGACGCCTTGTGCCGTGCAGCTCTTCTCGCATGTCGCGTTCGCGGACTTCACGCCGAAGCCGTTCACCTATACCCCGCCCGCGGCGTGCCCCGGCCCCTGGGCGAAGGTCGTGCTGGAGGGGGACTTCTCGGTCACCGCGGGCCGGCAGTTCGACCGCACGGCGCAGATCGCCGTCGGCCACGTGAACATCTACTACGGCACGACGCAGGAGCCGTCGCGGACGGTCAGCCCGACGTGGCACGTCGAACGGGACCTCACCGACTACACCTCTCTGTTCCAGGCCGCGCAGTCCGGCGAGGTGAACCTCGGGAACCTGGTCAATTCGACCTTCACCGGCATCATCGACGGCAGCGCCCGGCTGCTGTTCTATCCGCCCTCGGCGAGCGCGCCGGCGCCGTGGAGCGCCGATCTCGTCCTTTCGCTGTCCACCGCTCCGGGAGGCGCGGCCCTCCTCGACACCGGCGCGAGCCTCCTGGCTCCGACGCTCTCTCTGCCCACGAACATCGAAGGCGCGTATCTCGACGTGATCGCGCAGAGCCAGTCGAGCGACGAGTTCTGGTACGCCTGCGTGCCGGACGACGTCGCGGACGAGCTGTTCAGCTGTCCCGGGACCTCGTTCCGGGAGGCGGAGATCACCGTCGACGGACAGCCGGCCGGGGTCTCTCCGGTCTATCCCTGGCTCTATACGGGTGCGATCGATCCCCTCCTGTGGCGGCCGATCCCCGGCGTGCAGACGCTCAACTTCGTTCCCTACCGAGTCGACCTGACGCCGTTCGCAGGAGTGCTGAGCAATGGGCAGCCGCACCAGGTGGGCGTCCGTGTGTTCAACGCGAGCCACTACTTCCTGGTGGCGGCGTCGCTCCTTCTCGACCTCGATCCGGGAACGGTCCAGGTGACGGGCGAGGTCACCGGGAACACCCTGGCCGCCGAGCCTCCCGTGTCGATCGCGGAGAACCTCTCCACGGCGCCGGACGGCTCCGTCACCGGCACGGTGACCACCGGGTCGCGGCGGGGCTTCTCCATCTCGGGCTATGTCGAGACGTCGCACGGGCGGGTCGAGACCACGGTGCGGCAGGAGCTGAGCTTCACGAACGAGCAGGATTTCGTCGTCGCGGATACGCAGTACGTGCAGAACATCCGGCAGACGACACGGATCACCTCGGGCACGGAGACGAAGGCGGGACCCGCGGTCATCCATACGGAGCGGCACTTCGTCTACCCGCTGACCCTGGACATCTCACTCCTCGCCAACGCGGACGGCTCGCTCGCGCAGACGACGTCGGTCGATCAGAGCTTCGAGAGCGAGACGGCGCGCGGCAGCTCGGGGAGCCCCCACATGAGCAGGGTCTCGAACTCCGTCGTCTCCGCGGACACCCTGCTGTTCGACGCATCGGGAGCCGTCGTGGGCTTCCAGGACCGCGCCAGCTCCCAGACGTATGAGTCGCGCAGCAACGAGGGAGACTGCTACAGCCGCTCGATCGCCGCGGTCGACGGTCTCCTGACCAGCCTCACCGACGGCGCGGGCTGCGGAAACGGTCACTGACCCCGCGTCAGTGCTCCTTCGTGCGGCCTTCCTTCTTGCGGTTCTTGTTCACCGTGCGGGCGGCGATCTCCTTCGCCCGCTCGGTGGACCTGCCTTCCTTCTTCTCGCTGGCCTTGACGTGCTCGTATTGGCGTTCGTCTTTGTTGCTCCAGGATTGCGGCATGACGTCACCTCCTGAGCCAGGAAAAAGCAAGGATCGGGCCAGCCCGGGCGGCCCGCGCCGTCTCAGCCACGCGAGGCCTCGGAGAGGAGGGCCTGGGCCTCCACGTCCGCGGAGCGTTCGAGCGGCAACGTCACGGTGAAGGCCGCTCCCCCTTCCGGCGCCCTGGTCTCGACGCGCACCTCGCCGCCATGGGCGATCACCATGTTGCGCACGGTGACCAGGCCGAGGCCTGTCCCCTGTTTCTTGTCGGTGACGAAGGGCTGGAAGAGGCGCCGCTCCGACTCTTCGGGGATGCCGGGACCGCTGTCGGCCACGCGGAGAGCCAGGAGCTTTCCTTCGATCCAGGCGGCGATCCAGATCCGCTTCTCCTCTCTTCCCTTGCCGGAGAGCACGGCATCGCGGGCGTTGCGGACCAGGTTCTCCAGCACGCGCTGCACGCGGTCGGGGTCGAAGGTCGCCTGGACGTCGTCCGCCACGTCGAGGCGGGTGTCGACCTGGATGCCCCGCTCCTGCAGGTCGGTGGTCAGGGGGCCCAGGGCCGCGTCCAGATAGAGACGGACGGCGACCTTCTCCAGGCGCAGGGCGGGCGTGCCGCCGCGCGCGTAGTCGAGGATCTCCTCGATCATCCGGCGCAGGCGGTCCGAGCCGGAGCGGACCACCGTGAGCTCTTCCGCGATCGTGGCCAGCTCTCCCCCTTGCAGGGAGAGGAAGTAGGCGAGGTCGGCCGAGCCCTTGAGGAGGGTCAGTGGGTTCCTCAGGTCGTGGACGAGGCCGCTCGTCATCTGCCCGATGGCGGCCAGGCGCCCTTCGCGCTCACGCAGGCGCCGCTCGATCTCCTTGGCCCGCAGATGCGCGGCGACCCGCGCCTCCAGCTCGCGCAGGGCGAAGGGCTTGACGAGATAGTCGTCCGCTCCGACCTCCAGCCCTTCGACCACGGCGTCGGCTCCGGCCCTGGCGGTGATCAGAATGATCGGCAGGCCGGCCAGGGTGGAGTCGGCGCGCACCTGCCGGCAGAGCTCCAATCCGCTGATGCCGGGCAGCATGACGTCGGCCAGGATCAGGTCCGGAGCGTCGCGCCGCGCCGCCGCGAGGCCGCTCTCGGCGTCGGCGACGGCTTCGACGCGATAGCGGCGCGCCAGGTGGCGGGCCACGAAGGCGCGCAGGTCGGCGTTGTCCTCCACCAGGAGGATGCGCGGCGCGCCGGCCGGGGGCTCGGGCTCCGGCAGCGCCGAGAGGCTCGGCGGCTCGAGGTCCGCGATGAGCGCCTCGCGGCGGGCGTAGGTGCGGGAGGCCTGGGCCTCGGTGCGGGTCAGGGTGCGGTGATCCTCCTTGCTCCGCGCACGGCGGCGGCGCTCCGGCCGCACCTGCGCAACCAGCGGCAGCTCGACGCGGAAGATCGATCCCTTGCCGGGAGGGCTGCGCACGGAGACGTCGCCGCCGTGCAGGCGGGCCAGCTCGCGGGCCAGGGCCAGTCCGAGCCCGGTCCCTCCTTCGGCGCGGGTGTGCGGGGCATCCACCTGATGGAACCGCTCGAAGATCTTCTCGAGCTGGTCCTCCGGAATGCCGGGGCCGTCGTCCTCGACCTCGAAGGCGATCCGCTCGCCGACCGCGGCGGCGCGGACGGTCACGTGGCCTCCGGAGGGGGTGAACTTCACCGCGTTGGACAGGAGGTTGGCGGCGATCGTCTCGACTTTCTCCACGTCGAAGACCGATTCGGGCAGGGCGTCCAACGCTTCGGTGCGGAGAGTCAGGCCGCGCCGTTCCGCATGCGGCGCGGTCGCCGCGGCCAGCTCGGCCAGGAGCCGCCCCAGATGGCCCGGCTGCGGGTGCAGGCGCAGCCGGCCCGACTCGAGCCTCGCCCCTTCGAGCAGGGCCTCCACCTGGCGCAGCAGGCGGCGCGCATTGGTGCCCATGGTGGCGAGGAGCTGGCTGCGCGCCGGGTCGTCCTCCTCCGCCCGCAGGGAGTCGAGAGGACCGAGGAGCAGGGTGAGCGGCGTGCGCAGCTCGTGGGTGACGTTGGCGAAGAACCGGCTCTTCGCTTCGTCCAGCTCCTTGAGCTCCTCGTTCGCG
>DASPXX010000353.1:0-5526 GCA_035637095.1 Thermoanaerobaculia bacterium | reverse complement strand
GAGCAGGGGCAGCCGCTGCCGCAGTTCCGCAACCAGCCGGACATGTCCGCCCAGGAGGCGGCCGCCCTGCTCCAGGCGGTCGAGAACCTGGAGCGCCAGCAGCGGCGCAAGCAGGCCGCCGAGAGGGCGCAGCGGCGCGGCACGCAGGAGAAGGACTGGTGAAGAAGGCCATCCTCCCCCTCCTCGTCCTCCTCCTCGCCACCCATCGCGCGGCGGCGGACGACCGTATCCGCGTCGACGTGCGGCTGGAGCCGGCGGTGATCGGCGTGGACGAGACCGCCACCGTCACCTTCGAGGCGCAGGCGAACGGCATGGAGAGCCCCAGCTTCCGTCCGGACTTCGAGTTCGAGAACCTGCAGATCATCGCCGGCCCCTTCCGTTCCGAGGACCTGCGCTACGACAATGGCGCCATCTCGCGCTCGCTCCGCATCTCGTACCGGGTGCGGCCGCTCGCCAAGGGGCGCGCCCGCGTCCATTCGATCGTCCTGTACTTCCCGAACCAGACGATCGAGATGCACGACCGGGAGATCACCGTCCAGACCGAGCCGACCGCGCCGGCCGAGCCCGAGCCCGACGACGAGGCGGGCTTCGAGGACCCCCTCGAGCGCTTCTTCGGACGGCCGTTCCTGCCCTTCCGGCGCCCGCGCGGGCCGGCCGTGTTCCTGCGCTCCGAGGTCACGCCGGAGCACCCCTACGCGGGGCAGCAGGCGCTCTACACGGTCCACCTCTACACGCGGGACGACATCAACTCGATCATGCCGCGCGAGCTGCCGACCTTCCGCGGCTTCTGGGTGCGCGACATCCCGCTCCCGCCCAGCGCCACGCCCGAGATGGTGGACGTGGGCGGCACGCGCTACGCGCGGGTGGCTCTCCTGCAGAAGGCGCTCTTCCCCCTGCGGCCCGGACGCCACCAGATCGAGCCCGCGCAGGTCGACCTGATCGCCCGGGTGATCGAGCCGCGCTTCTTCGGCCCGCCGCTGTCCCACGCCGAGCAGGTCCGGCTCTCGACCTCGCCGCAGACGATCGACGTCCTGCCCCTGCCCTCGGCTCCCCCAGGGTTCTCCGGGGCGGTCGGCCAGCTCGGTCTCACGGCCCGGCTCGAGCCCGCCCAGCTCCGGATCGGGGAGGCCGCGACCCTGACCGTGACCCTCTCGGGCCGGGGCAACCTCCAGAGTCTGGCCGAGCCCAAGGTCGCGCTGCCGGCAGGCCTCACCCTCTATCCCCCGCAGCAGCAGTCGGAGGACCAGACCTCCGGGACCACCGTCTCCGGCGAGCGCTCCTGGAGCTATGTGGTGGTGCCGGAGCGGGCGGGCCGCTACCAGCTGAGCGTCCCCGAGGTCCCCTACTTCGATCCCTGGAACGGGGCCTATCGCGTGGCCGCGGCGCCGGCTCTGGAGATGCGCGCGCTGCCCCAGCTCGCGGCGACGAAGACCGGTCCGCCGCATCCGGCCCGCACCGCCGCGCTCGACCCGGCGGGGGCTCTCGCCGGCTGGAGGAGCTGGGCACCGTGGCTGTTCGCCCTGCCCCTCGGCGTCGCCTTCGTCGTGCTGCTGGCGCGCCGCCGGCGTCCGGCGGCGAACGGAGCCGCGGTGCCCTCCTCGACGCAGGAAGACGTGGAGCGGCGGCTTCGCGAGGCGGAGACCGAGCCCCGCCCGCGCCAGGCGGCGGCGCGCATCGAGGAGGCCTGGCGCGAGCTGCTGGCGGCGCGCTGGGAAATCCCCTCGGGAACTCCGCCGAGCCGCTGGGGCGAGGCGCTGGCGGCGCGCGGCGCCGAGCCGGCCGCCGCGGCAGAGCTCCTCCGGCTCTCCGAGGACCTCCACTATCTGCGCTACGCACCCCAGCTTTCGGAGACCGGCGATCTCGTCAACGACACCGTGGACCGCTCGCGCCAGCTGCTCCGCCGGCTGCGCTGAGCTCCCCCTGCTTTCCGCGTTGGCGGAATCTCTGCTATCGTCCACAGAGTCGGCCCACATCAGGAAGCCGTTCCTGGAGGAGGACGATGGGAACGCAGAGTGACATCGGTGGCGCTACGATCCTTCTGGACGCTGCCGCATGACCGATGTATTGAGGAAACCGATCACGGCGGGGGGACTCCAGGTGAGCATCGAGTGCCACAGCCTGGACCACGTCCATCTGGTCCGTTTTCTGGAGAGGCGGCGGGCCAATCCCCTGTTCCCGCTGGAGCTCAGCCTGGCGGAGAACCTGACGGAGGTGCTGCGCCGCGCCAACGGCTTCGTGCCGTCCGCCGCCGGCTCGATCCTGCTCGACGATCCGCAGGCCAAGCAGGAAGACCGGAGGAAGAACCTGCTCACCTTCATCGCGGCGTTCGGCGATAAGTCGGAGGTCCTGGTGGGCAAGACCATCCCGGGCGACCAGGGGATCGCCGGCCGGGTCTACATGACGGGCGAGACCTACGTCACCCCCCACGCTCCCACCGACCGCTTCTTCTATCCCCGGGTCGACGAGGAGACGCGGTACCAGACCCACTCGCTGATCGCCGTCCCCATCCGCATCGAGCAGGAGGTCTGCGGCGTCCTCGAGCTGATCAACCGCAAGGACGCCCTCGGCTACAGCCAGCAGGACCGGAACCTCCTGGAGGTCTTCGCCGGCTACATCTCGATCTCGATCCAGAACGTCCTCGACGGCCGGCAGGCCCAGGAGATCGCCAAGCGCGACAACCTGACCGGCCTGTACAACGACCGCTTCCTTCACATCGCCCTGGCCGAGACCATCCGGCGCTGCACCGCCGAGGAAAAGGATCTCGCCGTGGTGTTCATGGACCTCGACTACTTCAAACGCGTCAACGACACCCATGGCCACCTGGCCGGCAGCCAGGTGCTGCGCGAGGTCGGCCACCTGCTGCGCGGCATGGTGGCCCGGAGGAGCGGCATCCCGGCGCGCTACGGCGGCGACGAGTTCGTGATCCTGATGCCCGAGTGCGACCTCGACGAGGCGATCGACGTGGCGGAGGAGATCCGCGAGAAGGTGATCAGCAGCACCTTCTGCGCCCAGCCGGGGGAGATCCAGCCCGAGCCCCTCTCCCTGCGCGGCCTGACCTGCTCGGTCGGCGTGGCCACCATGAAGCGCCATCTGACCGACGATCTCTGCCTGGAAGACAAGAAGAGCGCCCTGCTCCGCCTGGCCGACACGGCGATGTACGTGGCCAAGGAGACCGGCCGCAACCGGACCGCCATCGCCGGCCAGCCGATCCGCCGACGGGCGCCAGACTTCGACGCCCCGCGTTGACGCTCCGCCTCCCGCGGCCGGAAACACGGAGAGAGGGGGATAGGCTCTACCTATGCTGATACGGTATAATCAACCTCGCCGTCCAATGCCGGATCCAGGACGAGGAGCCCCATGAGCCACCCCTTCCGACCTGCCGCCGCGCTCGCCCTCCCTGTACTCCTGACGATCCTCGCGCCTGCCGCGCGTGCCGCCTCCCCCGAGAGCGCCGCCGGACCGGCAGAGCCGGCAGCGGTCGTCGAGGTGGTCGTGGAGGATGTCGAGAGCGCTCCGGAGGGGCTCCCGGCCATCGATCATCTGGTGACGGTCGAGCGCGTGCTCCAGGGGAGCATTCCCGGGACCAGCCTGATCGTCCGTGTGCCGGCCGGCCGGCCGGCTTCCGGGCTCCAGGCCGGGGACCGCGCCGTGCTCTCTCTGACGCCGGCGCACGACGGCTCGTTCCACCTCCGGCGCGTGCTCCGCGAGATCGCGAGCGGCGCGCCCGGCGATGCGACGCAGCCGGTATCGGCGGTGGCGATGGCGGTCACCGGGCTCGCCGAGGAGCCGATCGGTCCGGCGGAGGCCAGCTTCACCGGGCTCGCCGAGGAGGAGCCGGTGGCCGGCGCGGCGGCCGGCGAGGAGATCGTCACCGGCATCCTCGAAGGCAACGGCTTCGTCAGCACACTGGCCATCCTGAGCCTCGAGGGGGTCGGAGGGAGGGTCACCGTCGCGTTGAAAGACCTGGACGGGGAGCCGGTGGGAGACCCGGTCGTTCTCACTCTCGCACCGCGCGTCCTCCGCCTCCTGCCTCTCTCCAAGATGTTTCCCGACGTGGTGGGCCACCGCGGACCCTTCACTGCCGAGATCCTGTCGAACGGCATCCTCTACACCGCTTCGGCCCTCCTCCTGGAGATCGAATCCGAGGACGAGATCTTCATTCCAGCCACGCCGGTCGCGGCCGGCGCCACCGCGACCGCCGGAGAGATGTTCTTCCCGCGTGTCGTGCGCGGCCACGGGCCGTTCGACACCTTCCTGGCCAGCCGGCTCACCGCCTTCAATCCGGCCGCCGAGGGCCGTCTGCTCACCCTCGAATTCTGGGAGCGCGGGCAGGACAACACGGCCCCACGCTCGGCGTACCGCTTCGTCGAGGCCGGAAAGACGCTGGTCGTCGGCGATATCCTGCCCGACCTCTTTGGCGTGGACGAAGGGATCGGCGCCCTGCGCGTCACCTGGAGCGGACCAGCCGGCCCCGCCCCTCGCGTGGTCAGCCTGACCTTCACCGGGACAGCGGGCGGCCAGGGGAAGCGGTTCGGGGCCCTGGTGGACGCCGCCACCGCAGCCGGAGCGATCCGCAGCCGCGGGACCCTGCTCGGCACGGCACAGACCGCGGACTCCCGCTCCAACTGCGGGATCGTCAATCTCGCCTCCGACAACACCACCCTGCGGCTGACCCTCCAGGACGCCGCGGGCCACTCGCTCGCCACCACCCAGATCGCGCTCAAGCCGCGCCAGCACCTCGAGCGCAACGTCGCCGGCCTCTTTCCGGGGAGCGGCACCGACGAGAGCTGGGGCCTCGAGACCGAGGTCGTGACCGGTGGCCCGGTCCTCACCTATCTCGCCCGCATCGAGGCCAGCGGCGACATCCTCTACCTCCCCGGCCGCCCCCGTTAAACTTGCGCCGGAAATCCGCCCTCCCGGATTGTGGAAAAATCGACAACCCGTCCCGCCTCCCGCCCACCAAAGGCTCCCCCGAATCCCTGGGCTCTTTTTTCAACCTGCTGACAGCAAAGAAGTTATCGGAACTGCACAAAAATTTGGGCAAAGTGGACCAAACCGCGGTCACACCGTGTTTTCCGAGCTGTCACACCCCACTTTCCCACAGGATTTTCCACAGGCGTTGTGGAGATCGGCGGAGCCCCCGGGAGACGCTCAGGGAGTGAGCGGATCGCGCCCAGGAGCTGACCGCTGCATTGCTGACTTCGCGCAGAGGGAGGGGGCGAAAGCGGCCGCCGGAGTCTCCGGGCGGGAGGTCGCGGGGACGATCCCCTGAAGCCTCTGGAGGGGTCCGGCCGCGAGGGGGACGACCGGCCACTCGGCCGGCCACGGACGGCGGCGGAAGGCGAAGACGGAGAGCGAAGCGCTCGGATCGCCGTCGAGGGTGAGGGCGACCCACTGCCGCTCTCCCGTCCATCCAGCAGGAGGAGGCACGGCGCCGAGCAGCGCCCGGGTCCAGGCGGCATCGAGCCCCGGCCAGGCCCGCACCTCGCCGAGGGTCCGGGCGAGGAGATCGGGGTGGCGCTCCCA
>DASPXX010000352.1:0-25433 GCA_035637095.1 Thermoanaerobaculia bacterium | reverse complement strand
CGTGCCAGTCGACATCCTCGACCGCGATACCCTGCGGCGGCCCGGCGGACCGGCGGCGATCCTGGAGCGCTTCGCGAAGGGAGAAATCCAGGTCCTGATCGGCACCCAGATGGTCTCCAAGGGGCATCACTTCCCGGGAGTCTCCCTGACCGCCGTGCTGGCCGCCGACGCCTATCTCGGCTTCCCCGACTTCCGCGCCGTCGAGCGCACCTACAACCTGCTGACCCAACTCGCCGGCCGGGCGGGGAGGGGAGACCGGCCGGGCCGGGTCGTCATCCAGACCTACCATCCGGACCACTACGCCATCCAGGCCGCCCTCCGCCAGGACGACGAAGGCTTCGCAAGGGAGGAGATGCGCTTCCGGCGCGTTTTCCACTATCCGCCGTATACGAGGATGGTGCAGCTCCTGGTGCGGGACAAGAACCGGGACAAAGCCGCGGAAGCGATCCGCGAGCTGGCCGCCGCCATCGCCGCGCACCCCTTGAGCCGCAACGTGCGCGTGACCGGCCCGGCCCCGGCTCCCCTCGAACGCCTGCGAGCCGAATGGCGCTTCCAACTCCTCGTCCGCTCCGCCGCCGGGAAAGACCTCCACCGGCTCCTGAAACAGGTCATTCCGCAAAATCCAGCGTACGATCTGGTGATCGACGTGGATCCGCAGCAGCTGCTGTGACCAGTTCGTCGCGCGAAAGGCCTGTTGGTCCCTCGAGTGACTCACCGCAGCACCGTAGCCTCGGACGGTCATTCGAGCCACCAGCGGCCCGTAGAGACGCCCCAGTCCCGGACCACGGCATGTACCGGGTGCACGCCCGTCGGGGCGTCTCTCCCCACAACGGGCCGGGTGACCACAATGGTTGGTTCGCGTCGGCGTTTCGGCGACCATTCGCGACCATTCGCGGGTTCGGGTCGACCACAATGGTTGGTTCGCGGGCCGGCGTTCCGGCGACCATTTCACGGGTCGGGTGTCACCGCGGTGGTTCGCGGGCCGGCGTTTCGACGACAGCCAACGGTTGTGGTGCCTGGGGCGGAGGAGACGCCCCGACGGGCGTGCACCCGGTTAAGGTCGTGGTTCGGGACTGGGGCGTCTCTACGGACCCGCGGCGGCATGGACGGACGGTCGAGGCTACGGGGCCCTCGTTCAGGAACGGATGTGGATTTTGGGACATGGGGCATTGTCGGCGCGCCGACATACCTCTCAAGCGTTCCTTGAGGGTTGCCTCCTGGCCCGCCCTTTGCTACCGTCCGGACGCGATGAATTTGACCGACTCCCAGTTCGACGTGCCTCTCGCGGAGCTCCGGAAGCGGATCGAGGAGCTCGCGGGCTACCCGGCAGGCAGCAGCCAGGAGAAGGAGCTGGAGCGGCTCCGTGTCTCTCTGCGCAAGAGCACGGCCGAGGTCTACGGCAGTCTGTCGCGGTGGCAGAAGGTCCTGGTGGCCCGCCACCAGGACCGTCCCTATACGCTCGACTACATCCAGTACCTCATGGAGGATTGGGTCGAGCTGCACGGCGACCGCGCGTTTTCCGATGATCAGGCGATCGCCGCCGGCTTCGCCCGGTTCCGCGGCCGGAGCGTCGCGGTGATCGGACACGAGAAGGGGCGCGATACCAAGGAGCGCATCACCCGCAACTTCGGCCAGCCGCGGCCGGACGGCTATCGCAAGGCCCTGCGGATCATGAAGACGGCGGAGAGGTTCCGGCTGCCGGTTCTCACCTTCATCGATACCGCCGGCGCCTATCCGGGGCTCGACGCCGAGGAGCGCGGCCAGGCCGAGGCGATCGCCCGCAATCTCATGGAGATGTCGGTGCTGTCGGTGCCCATCGTCGTCACGGTCACCGGCGAAGGGGGGAGCGGCGGGGCTCTGGCGCTGGGCGTGGGCGACCGCGTCTACATGCTGGAGTACGCCACCTACTCGGTGATCTCTCCCGAAGGGTGCGCGGCCATCCTCTGGAAAGATCAGGAGAAGAAGGCCGAGGCCGCCGAGGCCATGCGCATCACGGCTCCCGACCTGCTGCAGCTCGGCGTGGTCGACGAGATCATCCCCGAGCCCCCGGGCGGCGCCCACACCGATCCGGAGGCGACCTGCCGGCGCGTCGGCGACGTCATCGCCAAAGCTCTCGACGAGCTGTCCCGTCTCAACCCGCAAGAGCTCATCGCCCGCCGGTACGACAAGTTCCGGGCCCTCGGGGTCTTCGACGAGGGTTGACGCGACCGTGCCCGCGGCGGAGTGGGTGGCCGCTCCGGTGCCGGACGGTGCCGCCGATCTCGAGCGGGTGGGACTCCCGCACTGGATGGCGGTCCTCCTGGCCCGCCGGGGCGTGACGGATGAGGCCGGCGCCCGGAGCTTCCTGACCCCGTCCCTCGATCAGCTCCACGATCCCTTCCTTCTACATGGGATGGAAAACGCGGTGGAGCGCCTGCTCGCCGCCCGCGAGCGTGGGGAAAAGATTGCGATCGTCGGCGACTATGACGTGGACGGCGTGACGGCCACCGCCATCCTCCTCGCCGTGCTCAAGAATTGCGGCTGCTCTGCCATTCCGATCGTGCCGCACCGGCTGCGCGAGGGATATGGATTTCAGGAAGTCCATGTGGAGCGGGCGCGCGCCGAAGGCTGCTCGGTGATCGTCACCGCCGATTGCGGCAGCTCGGCGGCCGGGGCGGTCGAGCAGGCGATCGCGGCCGGCATCGACGTGGTGGTGACCGATCATCACCTGCCGGGGTGCGAGCTGCCGGCGGGCACGGTGCACATCAATCCGCGGCAAGAGGCCTGCTGCTATCCGTTCCGCGACCTGGCCGCCGCCGGTCTGGCGCTCAAGCTCTCGCTCGCCCTGGCGGGGCGCTGCGGCAAGGAGCTCGATCCGGCGCCTCTCCTGCGCATCGCCTGTCTGGGGACGATCGCCGACCTGGTGCCGCTGCGGGGGGAGAACCGGGTGATCGCATCGCTCGGTCTCGCGGCGCTCGCCGGTGCCCGCTCGGCCGGGCTCAAGGCGCTGATCCAGCAGGCCGGGCTCAAAGCCCCGTTCTCGGCCGCGGACGTGGGCTTCCGGATCAGTCCGCGGATCAACGCCGCCGGCCGGCTGCAGGAGGCGGAACGGGCCCTGGAGCTCCTGCTGAGCCGCGATCCGCAGCGCGCCGCCGAGCTGGCCCTGGAGCTCGACACGCTGAACCGCGACCGGCAGGCCGAAGAGGCGCGGGTGGTGGAGGAGGCGTTCGCCCTGTTCGCGGAGCGCGAGCCGCTGCCGCCGATCCTGGTGGGATGGAGCCCGGAGTGGCACAAGGGGGTGGTGGGGATCGCGGCGGGGCGCCTCGCCAAGGAGCTCCACCGGCCGACTCTCCTCCTGTCGGTCGAGGAGGAGGTGGCGACCGGCTCGGGGCGGAGCATCCACGGTCTCGATCTGCACGCGTTCCTGCTGTCCTGGAAGGAGCGGATGGTCCGTTTCGGCGGCCATACGCAGGCGGTGGGATTGACCGTGCGTCTGGATCTGTTGGAGGAGCTGAGGCGGGAGTGGGAGGTGGCGGGAGCCGCATGGCCGGCCGAGCTCCTGGCCCGCCGGCACGAGTACGAGCTCGCGCTCGAGCCGCGCCGGCTCACCGGGAAGCTGGTGGCGCAGCTCGCCCGCCTCGAGCCCTACGGCCAGGGGAACCCCCAGCCGCTGGTGCGCACCGGCCCCCTCCGGCTGGCAGGACCGCCCCGGCTCTTCGGCAACGGTCACCTTTCCGCCCGCGCCCGCGGCGAGGACAGCGCTCCCGTGGACCTCGTCGGCTGGGGGTGGCAGGAGCGCGTCGCGGACCTGGACGGGAGGTTCGAGGCGCTCGGCTGGATCGAGCACGACGATTACCGGGGAGGCCCGTGTCTGCGACTTCTCGACAGCCGGCCCGCTTGAATTCATAGAATGGCCCCATGGCACGACGACCGACCAACATCCGCCGCCTCCGCACGCTGCTCCTGTTGGCGCTGGTGCTCACCGTCGTGGCGGTGGTCGGCCTGTTCCTGTTCGGCCGCGCCGGGCGTCCCACGAAGCCGAAGCCGGTCGAAGAGGACACCCAGGCCGGCGAGGGCGTGACGCTGGTCGGCGAAGACTTCGACTTCACCTTCACCGAGCGCGAGCGCCCGATCTTCCGCATCCGCGGCGACAGCATCCGCGCCGACCGCGAGGACACCCTGTTTCTCGACGGCGTGGGCGTCACCTTCTACGACGAGAACCGCCAGCCCTACCATGTCGAGAGCAAGGAGGCGAGCTTCAACCGCACCAACAACGAAGGGCGCCTGCAGGGGGACGTCGTGCTCCGCGGCCCGTCCAACCTGGAGCTGCGCACGGCCCAGCTGCAGATCCGCGAGAACGGCAAGCTCCTCATGATGCCGCAGCCCGTCGAGGTGCACTACGCCACCGCCTACATCATCACCGGCGACAAGATGCGGGTCGATTTGAAGGACGAGGTGTTCGTCTTGAACGGCAACGCGCGGATCAACAGCGTGCCCGGGGCCGACCCGCCGGTTTTGGGCACCGCCGAACGGGCCGTCTATCAGCGCAAGCAGCGGCTGCTGCGGATCGAAGGGAACGCCAATCTCCGGCGCGGGCGCCAGCGGCTCGCGGCGCAGCGCATCACCGCCTTCCTCACCCCGGAGGAGTCCGGCCTGACCTTCCTGCGCGCCCTCTGGGACGTCTCGGGGCAGACCGCCGACCTGAGAGAGGGGAGCCCCGGCAGCACCCTCGTGACGTTCAAGGGCAAGGACCTGGCGGTGATGCTGCGGCCCGAGGGAGGCCAGGTGCGGAAGGTGGACCTGGACGGCACGCCGCGCGACCTCGCAACCCTGGAGACGAGCGGCGACGGGGTGGTCCGCAACCTGGCCGCGACGCGCCTCGAAGGGATCCTCGCCGAGGGGGTGCTCTCCGAGGCGGAGGCCCTGGGCGGGGTGGAGCTCGAAGAGACGACGCGGGCGGGGAAATCCGCGAGCGGCCAGCGCGAGGTGCGCAAGGCGAGCGGCCGGCGCGCCGAGGCGACGTTCCGCCCGGACGGGCAGCTGGCGAACCTCTCCCTGCTCCACGAGGTCACGTTCGAGGATCCGCAGGTCAAGGCGAGCGGCAACCGCGCCAGCCTCGATCTGGAGGCGCATCGCGGCGAGCTGTTCGGCCAGCCCGTGGAGCTCGACAGCGACAAGGGGCACCTGCAGGCGCCGCACGTCGTCTACGACACGGAGAACAAGATCGTGAACGCGCAGGGAGGCGTGCGCGGCGTCCTGACCCAGGTCGCGGCCCAGGACCTGGCCGGCTCGCCGCTGGCCGAAGGGGAAGGCCCGGTGCACGTCGACTCCCGCGAGGCGTTCTGGCGGCAGCAGCCGTCGTCGTTCATCTTCCGCGGTGACGTGAAGGCCTGGCGCGGAGAGAATCTGATGCTGTCGACCGAGCTCAAGGGCGAGCCGGACGCCCACCGGCTCACCGCAACGGGAGGGGTGAAAACCATATGGATACCCGAAGAGGGCGCCGGAAAAGCGGGAAGCGCGCCTCCCGCCCCCCAGAAGGGCAACGGGACGGGAGCGCAGCGCGGCGCCCCGATCGAGGTGCGGGCGAGCGATCTGCTCTACCTGGAAGGCCAGAGGATCGTCACTTACACGGGGGGGGTGCGGGTGGAGCAGCAGGGCACGACGCTCAACTGCCAGAAGCTCGACGTGACGATGAACGAAGAGAAGAAGCCGCAGCAGATGACCTGCACCGGAGCGGCCAAGCTGAACGACCCCAAGGGGGGACGCCAGATCGAGGGGGAGACCGCGGTCTACCGCCTGGACCAGAGGAACGTCGAGTTCACGGGCGAGAAGGTGACGATGAAGGACCGCGAGGGGAATGTGGTCCAGGGGCGGCGGATGTTGTATCTGATCGACACCGGGAAGGTCGAGGTGAAGGGGAAGGGACAGGGACAGCCTCCAGCTCCGGCACCCACCCCGACCCCGGCCCCGACGGGAGCGGGTGGGTGAACGGCAACGGCCAGGGCGATCAGAAGCTGGGTACCAGGAACCTGCGCAAGGTCTACCGCGGGCGGGCCGTCGTCCACGACGTCTCGATCGAGGTCGGTCCCGGCGAGATCGTCGGCCTGCTCGGCCCCAACGGCGCCGGCAAGACGACGACGTTCTACATGGTGGTCGGTCTCACCCCTCCGGACGAAGGGGGCGTCTTCCTGGGCGACGAGGACATCACCGACCTGCCCATGTACCTGCGGGCCCAGCGCGGCATCAGCTATCTCCCCCAGGAGCCGTCCGTTTTCCGCCGTATGTCGGTGGACGACAACCTGCGGGCCATCTTCGAGACGCTCGACCTCTCGCACGCCGAGCAGGAGCGGCGCATCGACCAGCTGATCCAGGACTTCGGTCTGGCCAAGGTCCGCAAGAGCAAAGGCTTCTCGCTGTCGGGCGGCGAGCGCCGCCGGTTGGAGATCGCGCGTGCCCTGGTGATCAACCCGTGGTATATCCTCCTGGACGAGCCGTTCGCGGGGATCGACCCCATCGCGGTCCTCGACATCCAGGGGATCGTGAGGCACCTGAAATCGATGGGGATCGGGATCCTCATCACCGACCATAACGTGCGGGAAACATTGAAAATAACCGACCGGGCCTATATCATCAACAACGGCGAAATCCTGCGCTCCGGGACCCCCTTGGAGCTCTCGACGGATCCTCAGGTGCGAAAGATCTACCTCGGAGAAGATTTCACTCTGTAGAGCTGCATTGGCATGGCGTTAGAGCAAAAACTTTCACTCAAGCTGGCGCAGAAGCTGGTGATGACGCCTTCTCTTCAGCAGGCGATCAAGCTTCTGCAGATGACCCGCATGGAGCTCGATACGCTGCTGACGCAGGAGCTGGTCGAGAATCCCGTGCTCGAAGAGAGCGCGGAGGCCCCGGAAGAGGAGGCTCCCCCGCGCGAGGAGCAGGAGGAGCGGACCGAGCCGACCAACGGCGAGGAGCTCGACCACAGCGAGTCGATGGAGAACATCGATCTCGACGCCTACTTCGGCGACTACTGGGAAGGGACCGGCCACAGCTCGATGATGGAGGAGCGGGACGAGCCGCCGATCGAGAACAGCCTGACCCGCGAGCCGGACCTCTACGACCACCTCTTGTGGCAGCTCCACATGGCCGAGATCCCGCCGCGGCAGCGCGAGATCGGCGAGCTGATCATCGGCAACCTCGACCCGGACGGCTACCTGGTCGCCACAGCGGAGGAGATCCGGGCGATGGGCGACGCCGAGGGGTTCGACTACACCCTGGAGGAGGTCGAAGCGGTCCTCTGCCTGATCCGCAACTTCGATCCGCCGGGCATCGCCTGCAAGGACCTCCCGGAGAGCCTGCTGTGGCAGATGGACTTGCAGGGCGTGCCGCAGGACGCCCTGGCCCGCCGCATGGTGATCGAGGCCTGGGACCTGTTCCTGCGCCGCCAGTTCCCCGCCGTGGCGAAAAAGCTGGGCATCGAGCTGGCCGAGCTGGAGGAGGCGGTCGATCTGGTGCGTGCCCTGGAGATCCACCCGGGACGCAAGTTCAACACCGACCGGCCGCACTACATCGAGCCCGATGTCTTCGTCCGCCGCGTGGGCGACGAGTACGTGATCCAGCTCAACGACGACGGCCTGCCGCGCCTGCGGGTCAGCCGCGCCTACCGCAGGATGCTGCAGAGCATGCGCAGCGAAGGACGGCAGTCGGAAGCGCAGACCTTCATCAAGGACAAGATCCGCTCCGCGGTCTGGCTGATCAAGAGCCTGGATCAGCGCCAGCGCACGATCTACAAGGTGGCGTCGTCGATCGTCCGCCAGCAGCGCGAGTTCCTCGACCAGGGGATCGAGCACCTGCGTCCGATGGTCCTGCGCGATGTGGCCGAGGACATCGGGATGCACGAGTCCACTGTCAGCCGCGTGGTGTCGAACAAGTACATGCACACCCACCGCGGCCTGTTCCCGATGAAGTTCTTCTTCCATAGCGGAATCGACCGTGAGTACGGGGAAAACATTTCGTCGCTGACGGTGAAACGCAAGATCGAGCAGCTGATCCAGGCCGAGGATCCCAAGCGTCCGCTCTCCGACAGCGAGCTGATGCGGATCCTCAACCGGGAGGGCATCCAGATCGCCCGCCGTACGGTGGCCAAGTACCGCGACGAGCTGAGCATCCCCTCCTCGACGGATCGCAAGCAGATCTTCTGACGAGCGGGCGCGCGGAGGGACCCATGAAGATCGAGATCGTTGGCCGCAACGTGCCGGTCGAGGACCGGCTGCGGCAGAGAGCCGAGAAGAAGCTCGGCAAGCTGGACAAGTTCCTGGCGGAGCCCGTCGAGGCGCGCCTCACGCTCTCCCTCGAGAAGCATCTCCACGTGGCCGAGATCTACGTCTCGCATCGGGACGGGTCGCTGCGCGCCCGCGAGCAGGCAGAGGGGAACCTGTTCGAAGCCCTGGATCTGGTCCTCGACAACGCGGCGTACCAGGCGCGGCGCGCCGCCGAGAGGCAGAAGGACGGCAAGCGCGGTCGCGGCGCCGACCACCGCTGGCCCCTGGACATCCTGGAGAGCGACAGCGTCGGCGGGGGGCGCGTGCCGCAGGTGATCGAGTCCACCCACCTGCAGATCAAGCCGATGACGGTGGAGGAGGCAGCCCTGGCCCTGGAGTCCGAGGAGAACGGCTTCGTCGTCTTCCGGGAAGCGGGCAGCCAGCGCGTCAGCGTCCTCTACCGCCGCAAGGACAAGAACTACGGGCTGATCGCTCCCGAGTAGAGCCGTGCATGTCGGCGAGCTGATCCGGCCGGAGCTCATCTTTCCGGATCTTCCAGCTACGGATCGCGCAGGGGTGCTGCGCGCCTTCGCCGGGCGGCTCGCCGAGCGCGGCCTGGTGGGCGACGCGGACGTGCTGTTCGACAAGCTATGGGAACGCGAGCAGCTCGGCTCGACCGCGGTCGGCGGCGGTATCGACATCCCGCACTGCAAGCTCGACCGGCTGAGCCGCGGGATCGTCGCTCTCGGGCGGGTCCGGGAGGGCGTGGACTTCGGCGCCGCCGACGGTCAGCCGGTCCGCCTTTTCTTTCTCGTCATCTCTCCCAGCCAGTCGCCGGCCGAGCACCTGCAGATCCTGGCGGCGATCTCGCGCTGGCTCAAAGGCGGCAACCGCGTCCAGGAGCTGCTCGCCCAGCCGGACGTCCAGGCGCAGTACGATTACCTCCGGCGGGAAGGCTGACATGGAGGAGCGCTGGTACACCTCGTCGGTGCGCGTCGCCGAGCTGCTCGACGAAGAGCTCGGCTACCTGCATCTCCACGTCCTCGCCGGCGAGTCCCACCTCGACAACCGCATCACCCATCCGCGGGTCCAGAAGCCGGGACTCGCCTTCGCCGGCTACTACGCCTACATCAAGCCGGGGCGGGTGCAGATCATCGGCGAGAGCGAGACCGAGTACCTGAAGACCCTGGATGACGCGCAGCGGCACGACCGGCTCGACACGATCACCGGCCTGCCCGTCCCGGTCTTCGTGATCACCAAGGGGATCGAGCCGCTCCCCGGCTTCCTCGAGCTCTGCCGCAAGCGCGAGGTGCCGGTCCTCTCGTCCACCGAGCTGTCGTCGACCGTCATCAAGGGGGTCAGCTACTTTCTGGAGGACCACCTGGTCCCCTCGACCACGATGCACGGCGTTCTCCTGGAGATCTACGGCCTGGGAGTCCTGCTGATCGGCGAGAGCGGAGTGGGGAAGAGCGAGTCGGCGCTCGACTTGATCACCCGCGGCCACAGCCTGGTGGCCGACGACCGGGTCACCGTGAAGCGCTACCCGCACGGTGAGCTGGTTGGGTTCAGCGAGGGGCCGCTGCGCCACCACATGGAGCTGCGCGGCATCGGCATCATCAACGTCCAGGACCTATTCGGTCTCGCCTCGGTGCGAGACCGCACGGCCATCGACCTGGTGATCGAGCTGGAGCACTGGCAGTCCGGCCGGCAGTACGAACGGCTCGGGCTCGACGAGACCCTCTACAACATCCTGGAAACCCCTTGCCCGTACATCCGGATGCCGGTGGCTCTCGGCCGCAACATCAGCATCATGGTCGAGATCGCCTCCCGCAACCACGTCCTCAAGCTGCAGGGGCATCACTCGGCCCGGGAGTTTGCGCGCAAGCTCGAGGCGCAGCTCGAGCTCAACCGCAAGCCGCCGTCGTCATGAGCATCGCCAAGCTGGTCCTGATCACGGGCCTTTCGGGCTCAGGCAAGAGCGTCGTCGCCAAGTGCTTCGAGGACCTCGGCTACTACACGGTCGACAACCTCCCCCTGCCGCTCCTGCGCCGCTTCCTCTACGACCCGCTGGAGCACGTGCCGGGAATCGACCGTATCGCGGTGGTGACGGATGTCCGCGCTCCCGGCTTCGCCGAGGAGCTCCCTTGCCTCCTGAACGAGATGGACCGCGACGAGGTGGAGGTCACCCTGTTGTTCCTGGAGGCTTCGGACGAGGTCCTGGTCCGCCGCTTCTCGGAGACCCGCCGGCCGCACCCGCTGGCCACCGACCAGCCGGTCAGCGAAGGGATCCGCCGCGAGCGGGAGCTCCTGGCGCCTCTGCGCCGGCGGGCGGACATGGTGTTCGACTCCAGCCAGTGGTCGGTGCACGAGATCCGCAACCAGGTCTATCGCGAGTTCGCCAGCCATCCGGGAGAGGAGCCGGGCATGGTACTCTCCCTGGTGAGCTTCGGCTTCAAGCATGGGATTCCACCAGGGACCGACCTGCTCTTCGACGTACGGTACCTCTCCAATCCGCACTTCGTGCCCGGGCTGCGGGAGAAGACCGGCCAGGATGCCGAGGTGCTGGAATACCTGCGACGGCAACCGGACTTCGAGGAGATTGTGGAGAGGCTCACGGACCTCCTGGTCCACCTGCTGCCGCGCTACCGGCGCGAGAACCGGAGCTACCTCTCGGTGGCCGTGGGCTGCACCGGCGGGCGGCACCGCTCGGTGGCCGTCTGTGAGCGCCTCAAGTCCGAGCTCGAGGAGCACGGCTGGCCGGCACGCCTCATCCATCGCGATATCGCACGTTGAGTTGGGAACATGATTGGCAAGCTGATTCTGACGCACGGGGGACTGGCGCGGGAGCTGCTTTCGGCGGCGCAAGTCATCTCCGGCCGCCTGAACGGTTTCGAGGCGCTCTCGCTCGATTGGAACGACACCTTCGAGGAGGCCCGCGCCAAGGTCCGGGCCGCGATCGAGCGGCTCGACGAGGGACAGGGCGTCCTGATCCTGACGGATATGTATGGCGGGACTCCGTCGAACGTGGCGGTCACCTTCCTCGAATCGGGGCGGGTGGAGGTGCTGACCGGCGTGAACCTGCCCATGGTGCTCCGCCTGGCCTGCCAGGCCGAGGAGCCGCAGAACCTGGGCGACATGGCGCGCTGGCTGCAGAGCAAGGGGCAGCGGAGCCTCTGCCTGGTGAGCGAGATGCAGCCGAAGAAGTGCGGTCCCCTGGAGCCCGCGCCGGTGGTCGCCGTGGCTTCCGAGGTGAAGAAGTGATCGAGAAGGAGGCGGAGATCGTCAACCGCCTCGGGCTGCATGCGCGCGCTGCAGCCAAGCTCGTCCACATGGCTGGAGGCTTCCAGAGCCGCATCACCGTGGAGAAGGACGGCGACGAGGTGGACGCCAAGAGCATTCTGGGCGTCCTGCTGCTGGCGGCCGGACAGGGAAGCCAGGTGAAGATCCGCTGCGACGGGGAGGACGAGCAGGATGCGCTGCGCGCGGTCACCGGGCTGATCGAGAACCGCTTCGACGAGGAGAGCTGAGATGCCACTTCCCGAGATGCAGGTCCTCCACGGGCTGGGGGTCTCCGCCGGAATCGCGATCGGCCGGGCGGTCGTCATCGAGACGCGCGGACCAGCGATCTTCCGGATCCACCTTCCGGAAGAAGAGCTCGAGGCCGAGGTGATCCGCTTCAATGAGGGGGCGCGCCTGGCGCGCGAAGAGCTGCAGCGCACCCGTGCCCGCGCCGGCGAAGACCTGGGCAATGAGCTGGCGGCCATCTTCGACGCCCACATCCTCCTGCTCTCGGACCAGAGCTTCCTGGGCCGGGTCGAGTCGCGCATCCGCAGCCAGCAGGTCAACGCCGAGTGGGCCGTCCACAAGACCGCCGAGGAGCTGGACAACCTCTTCGCGCACATGGACGACGCCTACCTGCGGGAGCGCAGCGAGGACCTGACCGACGTCAGCCGCCATGTGCTGCGCAGCCTCCAGGGGATCGCCCACCACGAGCTGTCGGAGCTCCACGACGACGTGGTCATCGCGGCGGACGACCTCACCCCCTCCGACGTGATCCGCCTCGGCCGGCAGCGCGTCATCGGCTTCGCCATCGAAACCGGGGGCCGCACCTCCCACACGACGATCATCGCGCGGTCTCTCAACCTGCCCCTGGTCTCCGGCCTGGTGGGTGTCACCAGCCGGCTCACCGACCAGGCGCCGATCATCGTCGATGGCGAGACCGGCCAGGTCATCCTCCATCCCAACGCCGAGGTCCTGGAGCAGTATCGGGAGCGGCGTCTGGAGCTCCAGTCGCGCGACCGCTCGCTGATGGAGACACGCGACCTCGGGTCGGTCACCTGCGACGATGTCGAGATCCACCTGATGGCAAATATCGACCTGCCGGAAGAGGTGCATGAGGTCTCCTGCTTCGGGGCCGCCGGCATCGGCCTGTACCGCAGCGAGTTCCTCTACATCGAGAAGAGCCCCGACCTGCCCACCGAAGAGGAGCACGTCGCCATCTATCGCCAGATGATCGAGGCGGCGGCGCCGTATCCGGCGATCATCCGCACCTACGATCTGGGCGGCCGCAAGCTGGCGCGCGAGGTGATGGACACCCGCGAGGAGAACCCGGTGCTCGGGTTGCGCGGTATCCGCCTCACCCTGGCGCGGCGCGACGTGTTCCGCACCCAGATCCGCGCCCTCTACCGGGCGGCGATCTATGGCGACCTCTGGGTGATGCTCCCCCTCGTCTCCCGTCTCGAGGAGGTGCGCGCCTTCCGGGCGTTCGCCGAGGACTGCCTGGCCGAGCTGGAGAGCGAAGGGGTGCCGTTCCGCCGCGATGTCCGTCTCGGCATCATGATCGAGGTCCCGGCGGCGGCGGTGATCGCCGATGTGCTGGCGCGCGAGGTGGACTTCTTCTCGATCGGCACCAACGACCTCATCCAATACTCGCTGGCGGTGGACCGCAACAACGAGCACGTCGCCGATCTCTACCAGCCGCTTCATCCGGCGATTCTGCGCATGTTACGCTTCGTCATCGACAGCGCTCAGGCGGCCGGGATCGAGATCAGTCTCTGTGGGGAGATGGCCTCCGATCCCCGCTGTGCCCTGCTGCTGGTCGGTCTGGGGCTGCGGCGCCTGTCGGTGAGCCCGCGGGCGATCCCTGAGGTCAAAACCGCGATTCGTGAGCGCACCGCGGCCGAGCTCGAGGAGCTCGCTCGCGAGTGCCTGCGGCATGCCACCGCCGAAGAGGTCCAGAAGCACGTGGAGAAGGTCTTCGCGTCTGGTCCCCTCCGATCTCCGCGCCGTGAGCCTGTGGTCTCCGAGACCGAACGAAGGGATCGTGCATGAAGGTTCCGATTCGTCCATGCTCCCTCCTCGGCCTTACCCTGATCACCCTCGTAGGCTGTGCCGGAGCGCCGCCCGTCCGGCGCGCTGAGCCGGCCAAGCCTCCCGCCAAGCCGGCGCCCGCTCCGCAGCCCGCGCCTCCTCAGGCCACGATGGAAGAGATCACGCCCGAGAGCAAGCCCAAGGAGGTCGACGTCGTCGATCCCGGGGGAGAGAGCGGCCCGGTGAGCCTGGTCGAGGCGGCGAAGGCCGAGCGCGAGCGCCGAGCACGCTCGGGCCCGCCCGTCGCGGTGATCAACGACCAGAACGTTGCGAAGTCCAAGGGCCAGATCACCGTCGCCGATCCGAAGAAGCCCGTGGTCACCGGGGCTGCCGCTGCGGCTCTTCAGACCCTCAAGGACGAGCAGTACTGGCGCAGCCGGGCACTCGACATCCGCACGCGCCTGCGCCAGGCCACGGAAAAAGTGGCTGACCTCGATCTCTCGGCCTCGGGATGGCGCCGCCGTTTCTATGCCGAGGAGGATCCCTACTTCCGCGACAGCAAGATCAAGCCGGAATGGGACCGCGTCCTCGCGCAGTTGGAAGAGGCCCGGAGCGATGTCGAGACGACGCGCAAGGAGCTCGACGATTTCCTGGAGGAGGGGCGGCGGGCGGGCGCGCTGCCGGGATGGCTCCGCGAGGGGGAAGAGCTGGAGCCGGCGCCGGAGAAGACGAAGACCTCGCCGGGGACCGCCGATCCCGAGGAGCCGAAGATCTACGAACAACAGAAGCCCCCGCGCGAAAAGGACGCCGCATGACCGCCCCGAAGCCGCCGCGACGGTTCTACATCGAGACCTGGGGGTGCCAGATGAACGAGCTGGACAGCCAGCGCATGGCCGGCCAGCTGATGCAGCAGGGCATCCTTCCGACCCGGGAGCCCGACCGGGCGGACATCATCCTGTTGAACTCCTGCAGCGTCCGCGAGAAGGCCGAGCAGAAGGTCTATTCCCGGCTCGGCGAGTACCGCCTCTTGAAGCGGCGCAACGCCGGCCTGCTCATCGGTCTGTGCGGCTGCGTCGCCCAGCAGGAGGGCGAGCGGGCCCTGGAGCGGGTGCCGGACCTCGACTTCGTCCTCGGGCCGGCCCGCGTCGGCGAGCTCTCGCAGGTGGTGATGCGGCGCCGGAGCGGGGAGCGGGTCGTGGCCACCGGCTTCCCGGAGAGCCGCCAGTACGACCTCGATGCCATCTCGCGGTACGGTGAGTACAAGGGGATGGTCACTCTCATCGAAGGATGCGACAAGAGCTGCACCTTCTGCATCGTTCCGAAGACGCGGGGGCCCGAGCGCAGCCGCCCGCTGGCCGAGGTTCTCGCCGAGGTGCGTCACCTCCTCGACTATGGGTTCCAGGAGATCGAGCTCCTCGGCCAGACGGTGAACCACTGGCGCGAGCCAGGGGGTGATCTGGACTTCGCGGACCTGCTGGAGGCGGTCGCGACCGTCTCCGGGGTGCGGCGTCTCCGCTTCATCACCTCCTATCCGCGGGACTTCACGCCCCGTATGGTGGAGAAGGTCGGTCTCCACGAGAACATCTGTCCCTACCTGCACCTGCCGGTCCAGTCGGGCGCCGACACCGTCCTGCGGCGCATGGGGAGGGGCTACACGCGGGCCCAGTACCTCGGCCTGGTGAGCCAGCTGCGGTCGGCGCGGCCGGACCTCGCTCTGTCGACCGACGTCATCGTCGGCTTCCCCGGAGAGAGCGAGGACGACTTCCGGCAAACTCTCGACCTGGTCGAGGAGATCCGCTTCGCCATGGTTTTCGCCTTCAAGTACTCGCCGCGGCCGGGTACGGCGGCGCCGCGCCTCGACGGCCAGGTCGCTCCCGACACCGCAAGCGAGCGTCTCCAGCGGCTCTTCGCACGCCAGGAGAAGATCCAGAAGGAGATCAATCTGACCCTGGTGGGGAAGGAGCTCGAGGCCGTGGTGACCGGCTGGGGGCGCGAGCCGGGGATGCAGATGGGCCGGACGCCCTGCCACCGGATCGTCCACTTCGCCACGGGCGCAGATCCGGCCGAGCTCGGCAGCGTCATCCGCGTGCGGATCGAGGACGCTCTCACCCACAGCCTCAAGGCCGAGCGAGCCCCCGCCTGAATCCGGGGTTACAATAGCGGCATGAGTGAGCCCAACCAGGAACTGCGCGTCGAGATCAAGGGCCTCATGCTGGACCCGGCGTCCAACATACCGATCGTCATCCTCCGCGACATCGAGAGCCAGCTCTTCCTGCCGATCTGGATTGGCGTCTTTGAAGCGAACGCAATCGCCCTGCGCATCGAGGGGGTGGAGCCGCCGCGCCCCATGACCCATGATCTCCTGCGGCTCGTCCTGGAACAGCTGGGAGCCGCCGTCGAAAAGATCGTGATCTCCGACCTGCGGGAGAGCACCTTCTTCGCCCTGATCCACCTCCGGCAGGGCGCTCAGTCGGTCACCGTAGATGCCCGGCCGAGCGATGCCATCGCCCTGGCTCTGCGGACGGAAGCGCCGATCTTCGTGCTCCGCTCGGTGCTGGACAAAGCGCAGGCGGCGGACCTCACGGCCGAGGCGAGCGACGAAGAGAAGCTCAAGAAGTGGCTCGAGGAGATCAACCCGGACGAGCTGGGCAAGTGGACCATGTAGCGGCTCGATCCCAAATCGTCGTTCTTCCTCGCAAGTAACGGATTTGCCGCGATTTAGCCCGACTGTCGGCGCGCCGACATCGCGCGCTCGATCGTTTACCTTGACCGGGTCCGGAGCATCTCTATAGACTGCCGGCCGCGCATGATCATTGCGATTACCAACCAGAAGGGTGGCGTCGGCAAGACGACCACCACCATCAACCTTGCCGCGGCTCTCGCCAGCAAGGGTGTCAAGACGCTGGTCGTCGATCTGGATCCCCAGGGGAACACCTCCATGTCGTTCCTCGACATCCACTCGCTGAAGCGGTCGATGTACGAGGCGCTGAGCGAGGACGACGTCCATCTGGCGGACATCATCCTGCCGGCGGACAAGATCGAGGGCCTCTCGATCGCGCCCGCGCAGATCTCGCTCGCCAAGATCGAGGCGAAGCTGCTCGGGGAGCTCGACAGCCACTACCGGCTCAAGGACGAGCTGGCCGCCGTCCAGGACGCCTACGACTACATCATCATCGACACGCCGCCCACGCTCGGCATCATCACGGTGAACGCGCTGGTCGCGGCCACGCATGCGCTGATTCCCATCCAGGCGAGCTACTTCGCCCTGGAGGGGACGGACGACCTCCTGGAGACGATCGACAAGATCAAGGTGCGAGCCAATCCGCAGCTCCAGATCCTCGGTGCCCTGATCACCATGTACGACAAGCGGACCACGCTCGCCAAGGACATCTACGAGCAGATCCAGCAGGTCTTCGGGAACAAGGTCTTCGAGACCGTGATCACGAAGAGCGTCCGCCTCGAAGAGAGCCCGGCCTACCGCGAATCCATCTTCACATTCGCACCGCGCTCGACCGGTGCGTACGAGTACTACCGGCTGTCTGAGGAGGTACTGAGCCGTGTCTGAGCCATCCCGCAAGCGAGGCCTGCCGACGCGTGTGAAGATGCGTCACGACACGCACTTCGTCGAGGAGCTCACCGCCCGTCACGAGACACCGGTGGGGAAGATGGTCCCCCTGTCGACCATCGAGCCGGATCCGAACCAACCGCGCTCGACCATGGGAGACCTCGACGAGCTGGTGGCGTCGATTCGCGAGAAGGGAGTCCTGGAGCCCATCCTGGTCCGCCCGCGGCCGGTCTCCGAGGACGAAAGGGCTCCGGCTGGGGTGCTGTACCGGATCATTTCTGGCGAGCGCCGCTTCCGTGCCGCCCAGGAAGCCGGCCTCTACGAGCTGCCGGTGATCGAGATGGACGTCTCCGAGCAGGAAGCTCTGGAGATCGCCCTCATCGAGAATCTCCAGCGGAAGGACCTGACACCCTTCGAAGAGGCTGAGGGTTTCCGGCTGCTCGCCGAGAGCCACGGCTACACGCATGAGGAGATCGCCTCGGCGGTCGGCAAATCCCGGACGGTGATCTCCGAGAGCCTGTCCCTTCTGCAGATGCCGCCGAGGGTGCGGGACACGGTCCAGGCCCTGGGTCTCACCTCGAAGTCGCTCCTGCTGGAGGTCCTCAAAGCGGGCGACGAGGGGGAGATGATCGATCTTCTCGAGGAGGTAGCCCGCCGCGGTCTGAACCGGGACGATCTCCGCCAGCGTCTGCGCCGTGGCGACAAGAACAAGGCCGGCCGCCGGCGGCCCTACGTCTTCCGGTTCAAAGCCCCCGACAAGAGCTACAGCCTGGCCCTGACCTTCCGCCAGAGCGAGGTCGATCGCGACGACCTGATCCGCGCCCTGGAGAAGATCATCTCCGACCTGCAGGCCGAAGCGGCGCGGTAGACGGGTGCGGCGCAGCCGGGGGGTTCCGACTCTCCTCAAATATTCTGCTAAGGCACATTATGTCAACCAACGAGGCGGCGCCCTGATTCAAAGGGTTGCCTTCAGGCTCCCTGGGCCACCCACTCGGCGGCGAGGTCTTCATCTTCTGCCAGACGGACCTTGACCAGGGCGGCTCCCGGCGGAAGATGGCCAGCGAGCTGATCGAGGATCCAGCGGACGAGGTTCTCGCTGGTGGGGATCGATCCCCCTTCCCCGAATTCCGGGATGGCTGAGTTGATGTGCTGGTGGTCGAGGAGGTCCAGGACCCGCTCGGTGACGAGCGCGTCGAGAGCCCCGAGGTCGGCCACGAAGCCGGTGGCTGGATCGATCGTCCCTTCGACGGTTACCCAGAGCCGGTAGTTGTGGCCGTGTCCCGGCAGGTTCGCGCACTTGCCGAACCGGCGGCGATTCTCCGCCTCCGACCACTCGGGCCGGCGATAGAGATGGCTGGCGCTGAAGCGGTAGCGCCGCTCCAGCCGGAACCGGGGAGAGACAAGCGCGTTTGGATTCATATAATGGGCGCCGTGCGAGGACGTCTGGACCGCTACATCGTGTCGGAGATCCTGGGCCCGTTGGGGCTCGGGTTCCTAGTCTATACGTTCATCCTGCTCATCCGCTTCCTGTTCCAGTCGGCGGAGATGATCATCCGCCGGGGCCTGCCGGGCTCGGTCGTCGGCCAGCTCCTCCTGCTCAGCCTGCCGAACATCGTGGTGCTCACCCTCCCGATGTCGCTCCTGTTCGGCATCCTGATCGCGGCGGGCCGCCTGTCGTCGGACAGCGAGCTGATCGCCATGCGGGCCAGCGGCATCAGCCTCCTGGCCCTCTACCGGCCGATCCTGCTCCTCTCCGCCTTCTTCACGGTCATCAACACACTCCTGATGGTCTATGCCCTCCCGTGGGGCAACCACGCCCTGCAGCAGCTCCGGCTCGAGATCCTGACCCAGAGCATCTCCCAGCAGGTGCAGCCGCGGGTCTTCTATGAGGAGTGGGAAGGCAAGGTCGTCTATGTCTTCGAGGTTCCGCAGGGCGAGAAGCGCTGGCACGGGGTGTTCCTGGCCGAATCCGCCCCGTCGGGTCAGGACAACCAGATCACCGTCGCCGACTGGGGCGAGATACGGGTGGATTCCACCGGCGAGAAGGTCATCCTGCGGCTGTACAACGCCACCCGCCACAAGGTGAACCTCAATGCTCCCGACCGTTATGAGGTGAGCCGGCACCGCCGGCTCGACCTGATCCTGGAGGACCAGTTCACCAGCGAGCAGAAGGCCAAGATCGCGGTCTCGAAGGGAATTCGTGAGCTCACAATGACCGAGCTCCAGCATCTGCGAGACGATCCTGTCGCCACCCAGGAGCAGCGCAACCTGGCCTCGGTCGAGATCCACAAGAAGTTCGCCATCCCGATGGCCTGCATGGTCTTCGGCCTGTTCGCCCTCCCCCTCGGGATCAACAACCGGCGGGGCGGCAAGGCCTCGGGGTTCGCCTTGTCGATCGGCGTCATCGTCCTCTTCTACGTCATGCTCAGCAACGGCGAGGAGGCGGCGCGCTATGGCCGTGTTCCCGGCTGGTTTGCCATGTGGGCGCCAAACTTGCTGCTGGCCGCCGGCGGCTTCTTCCTGCTGGTCCGGCGAAACCGCGACAAGAGCCTCCTGCTCAGTCGCATCGACCGCTGGATCCGGGAGGATGTCTGGAGCGGAATCGTGCGGCTCCAGGGCTTCCACCGCGACCGGCGCCGCGAGAGGATCCGCGAGCGCGAGGAGCGGCGGGAGCGCCGGCTGCAAGAAGGAGCGGAGCGGCCGCCGCGCACCGACTTGGTGCTCCGCCTCCCCCGCCTGCGGCTCGTCTTCCCCAACATCCTCGACCGCTATGTCGTGCGGATGTTCTCCCTGGTCTTCGCTCTCGTCTGCATGTCGGGGCTGTCTCTCTTCATCATCTTCGACCTGAGCGATACGATCGACGAGATCCTCAAGAACAAGGTCGCCAGCGGGATCGTCCTGCGTTATTACGAGTACCTGTCGCTCCAGATGTTCTACGACATCGCTCCGATCGTGGTGCTGGTGACGACGCTGATGACCTTCAGCCTGCTCGCCCGCAAGAACGAGATCACCGCGGCCAAGGCTCTGGGAGTGAGCCTGTACCGCCTGGCCCTGCCGGCGCTCGCGGCCGCGCTGCTGGTCACGGCGTTCTGCGCCTATTTGGAGTCGGAGGTCCTGCCGGCGTCCAACGAGAAGGTGGCGAAGCTCAAGGACCGCATCCGCGGCAGCGAGACGGTCCGTACCTACCGGCGGGCCGACCACCAGTGGCTGTTCGGCCAGGGGCGGTACATCTACAACTACCTCCACTACGACCCCGAGCAGCAGTCGCTGCAGCGCCTGCAGGTGTTCGACTTTGACAGCAATCATCGCCTGACCCGCCGCCTGTTTGCCGAGAAGGCGCAGTACATCGGAGACGCCTGGGTCTTCACCAATGGCTGGTCCCGCTCGTACAACGGCGTCGAGGTGACCGACTACAAGCGCTTCGAGACACCCAAGATCGTGCGCTATCCCGAGACGCCGAGTTATTTCGACTCCGAGATCCGGCCCCCCGAGCAGATGCGCTATGGCGAGCTCAAGGAGTACATCGACGAGCTGCGGGATAGCGGCCAGCCAGTGCCCGAGCTGCAGGTCGAGCTCTACAACAAGATCGCCTTTCCGGTCGTCTCGTTGATCATGGCCCTGGTGGCTCTCCCCTTCGCCTTCCGCCTGGGACGGCAGGGGGCGCTCTACGGCATCGGCCTGTCGGTGGTCCTGGGGATGGTTTTCCTGGCGATTTTCGTCTTCTTCACCAAGATGGGAGAGGTCGGCGCGCTTCCGCCCGCGGTGGCGGTCTGGAGCCCAGGGACCGTCTTCGCGATCCTTTCGGCTTATCTCTTTCTAGGGGTACGGACGTAGCCCTCAGAACCGGCTCAAGTCGCGGCCGAACAGCCGTGCCTTGAGCCAGTCGAAGAGCACCTTGATCTTGTTCGCGGGGCTGACCAGCTTGGTGATGTAGACCGAGCGCCAGAAGAGCCAGGCCCCGCGTCCGCTCCACTTGACCTGGGGCAGGTCGGCCAGGGCCTGACCCCCTCCGATGTAGGCCAGCATGCCCCGGGCCCGAAAGCGGAAAGGCTTTACGGGCCTCCCCTGCCGCCGGCGCTCCAGCGCTTCGGCCAGGTACTCTCCCTGCTGCTGGGCCACCTGGGCGGTTGCGGGCAGCGGAGGCTCCCCCACCGCCGCACAGTCTCCCAGGGCGAAGGTGTCCTCCCGGCCCTGCATCCGGAGGAACGCGTCCGCCACGATGCGGCCCCTCCGGTCGAGGGCGACCCCGAGTGTCTCGACGAAGGGGACTGCAGCGCTTCCTGCCGCCCACAGAATCAGCCCGCAATCGATCCGCTCCCCCCCTTGCAGGAGGACGGCGTTCGGCTCGATCGCCTGGACCTTCGCCCCAGTCCGAACCTCGATTCCCTCCCGGGCGAAGTGACGCTTCGTGTACTCCCCCAGCGCCTCATCGAAGCCACCCAGGAGACGGCCGAGCGCTTCGATGAGCAGAACCCGGGCGTACGGGGCGAGATCCGGATAGGCGTGGGTGAGCTCCTCGTCCAGCAGGTCGTGGATCTCGGCGGCCGCCTCCACGCCGGTCGGGCCACCGCCGATAACGACGAAGGTGAGGCGCTGGCGGATCTGCGCCTCTGTGAGACCGGGGATCTCCGCGCGGGCGAACTGTTCCAGGATTCCCCGCCGGATGACCCGCGCCTCCTCCACCGTATAGAGCTTCAAGCTATTCTCGGCCACACCCGGAATCCCGAAGTCGGCCACGGTGCTCCCTACGGCGATCACCAGTTGGTCCCAGGAGAGGGTGAACTTCTCTCCTCCGACCGCGCCGATACAGGAGAGTTGGCGGCTCTCCCAGTCGATCGTGTCGGCGAAGCCCTCGATGACACGGACACCCCGGAGGCGCCGCCGCGCCGGCTCCAGAATGCTCCGGAACTCCACGCTGCCGGCGACCGCCGACGGGAGCAGGGGGGTGAACAAGAAGTAGTTGCGCGGCGTGAGGAGAGTGATGTCCCAGAAACGCGTCTTCAACCCGGAAAGCAGAGAAAAGCCGGCGAAGCCGCAACCCAGGACAAGCAGACGGGGACGTTCCACTCCCCGATTTTAATTCAGCATGGCAGAGATGTGCGCGGCGTGAACCGCACTCCGGGATCTGTGCGGATCTCTTTCAGGAACTCGGAGATCTCCTGAATCAGGGCGATCCCGGTACCTTCCAGGTGAGCGGCGCCACGGAAATAGGTGAACGCCCGGATGACCTCCCGGTGGATCTCGCGGGCACCGAACACCGCCAGCATCTCTTCGGCGAGGCGGATCACGTCGGCGCGGCGGCCCTGGCGGATATAGACGCCGGCGAGCTCCAGGGAGACCATGGCCGCATCGTAATCGAGCGACAACTCGACGTAGGCGTCGCGGACCTCTCGGAAGGCCACCTCCGCCTGCTCCAGACGTCCCAGCCCTGTGGCCACCATGCCCTCGAGCCAGCGCAGCCGGAGCAGGCTCAGGCGATCTCCCATCTTGAGATAGAGAGGACGGGTGTGGAAGAGAAGGGCGAAAGCCTCGCGCGAACGGCCACTCTGATTCAGAGCGATGATCAGGTTGTGCCGCGCGACCAGGAAGCTCCTCGGTTCCTCTTTGGGATCCATGAGGTCCAGGGCTCGGCGCAGCAGGCTCATTTCGGTTTCGAGGTCTCCGACCTCACCGCAGATGGCAGAGCGCTGCATCAGGGAGCGCCCCAGGAGGTTCCAGGATCCGACCTTCTGATAGATCGCAATGACGCGGTCGAGCAGGCACGCGGCTTCATCGAACTGCCGCAGATCGCGGTGCAGAGAGGCGCGCAGATCGAGCACCCGGGCAAGGTCGAGCAGGCTGATCCGCCCCTCCTCCCGGATCAGGTCTTCGATCGGCCGGAAGGCTCGTTCAGCCTCCTCGTGCCGGCCGGCGATGCGGAGCGCGTTGGCAAGCTGGGCCGAGGCCTTGCACCAGAGCCCATCCCGCACCTCGGCACTGCCACAGGAGCCCTCGCTCAGCCTCTCGGCAATGGTGACGGCGAGGCGCCCCAGCTCCAGACCCTGGGTCGTATCCTGGAAGGCAGCTTCGCGCCCCTTCGCGATCAGCAGCTCGCAGAGGAAGGGGTTGTGGAAGCGCGGGCTGTTGGCCACCAGCAGGAGCCGGCGCGCCGGCACGGTGTGACCCAGGAGCTCGTGGAGGAGCCGGCGGGCCGCCGCCTGGTCCCTGGAGATCTGGGCCTCCCGTTCCGCGATGCGCTGGAAGACCCGATCGAACACAGGATCGTAGGTATCGTCGTGTCCGTCTTTCATGGTCGCGTCTTCTTGCCTCGCCACTGTCCGGTGAGGACCAGCTGCCGGGTCAGCGCAGCCAGGCATCTCTGAGTGATCTTGCTGATGCTGCTTTGGCTGTAGCCGAGCCGTTCGGCCACCTCGGCTGGCTGGTAGCCGTGCTCGTATCGCAGGGTCAGCAGGGAGCGGCAGCGCTCCGGGAGCTCCTCGATGGCGGCCGCCAGATCGCGGCGGACATCCGAGGTCTCCTGAGCCGGCTGCAGCGGCTGTGCCATGCACTCCAGGACGGCGGCGTCCACTGAGTCGTAGAGCTTACGGCGATGCGCCCGCCAGTACAACAGACACTTGTTGCGCACGGTTCCAATCAGCCAGGCCTCCGGGTCGCGGATGGCCTGGCGATGGTAGATCAGGGCGAGGAGGGCTTGCTGGAGGATGTCTTCCGTATCCTGTGGAGGGATGCTGTAGCGTTGAAACTGCGCTTTGAGGCGCGGCCGGACCTTCTTCAGGAAGACGTCGAGAGAAGCATCGGTTTGCTGATGGTCCAGGGCGCTCATCTAACCAGGAAGCTCTTAAATTCTGGATACACTACCACTATGCTGGAGGCAAAGTCCAGCAGCTCTCTCCACTCCCCTGGGCCGGTTGGCTCCGCCGCTAGCCGTTGTCGTCCATCCGCGGGCCCACGTCGGTCAAGATCGCTTGCAGAGTGCTTACGACAAGCGAGATCTGCTCCTCGAGCTGGGCCATGAAACCGGTCTCGGCCGGTTCCGGGCTGGCGGCGGCGGAGGCCTCCGCCAGGGGAGCCAGCGTGAGGGCTGCGGTGAGGGCGATGAGAGGGAAGGTGCGGGTCTTGAGCTTCAACATGACATGGTCTCCTTTTCTCTGTCCTCCCGGCGGCTATACGCCGTCGAGCATTTGACATAACACGGCCTCAATCTAGAGTTTCCGCTCGCAAGAAGCCAGAGACAGGGCTCAATTTTTGGGCAGATCGAGGAGACCGGCGCCAACGGCGCGCTGTACCAGGGCGGCCAGACAACGCTGCGTCTGTTCGGGACCGGCGTCGTCGGGGCCCGATTCGCCGCCCTCCTCCAGGGTGGGAAGCAGGCCGTAGCGCCTGCGCAAAAGCGGCTGGCAGCGCTCCGGCAGGCGGGAGATCAGCAGATCGAGGTCGGACCGGATCGCAGCCGCCTCTCCCGAGGAGACCTCGGGATCCTCGAGGAGCTCCAGGATCGTCCGGTCCACGAGCTCGGCGATCTGGCTGCGCCGCCGGCGCCAGTAGAGGATGCAGCGGTTCGACAGGGTGGCTTGGAGCCAGGCGTCCGGATTGCGCACGCTCTCCTGCTTGGAGACCAGGACAAGAAAGGTCTCCTGGAGGAGGTCGTCCGCGTCCTGGGCAGGAATCCTGAAGCGGAAGAGGATGCGCCGGAGCTTCGGCCCCACCCTCTCGAGAACTTCAGCCAGGGATGGGGCCTCCGAGCTCGGCGTATTCGGTCGGTCCATTCGCCGTCTGATCTTTGACGAATTGTCCAGATCGTATCAGCCGCCCTCCCCCATGTCCAGAGCAATAGGGGTTTTCCCAGGGTTTTCCCCGACAGCCACGGGGTCCGAGGACGAAGCGCCGACGGCTCAGCCGTCCTGGGAATCCGGATCGATGTCGGCTTCCTGGGCATCCGGCGGCGGCTCGGTGTGGAAGCCGACGGCGAGGAGCTGCCGGGTCAGGGCCGCAAGGCAGCGGTTCGTGACCTTGCGGATGCTCGATGTCTGATACCCCATCTGCTCCGCGACCTCGGTCGGGCCATAGCCGAGGCCGTAGCGCAGCTTGAGCAAGGAGCGGCAGCGCGCCGAGAGCTTGGAGAGAACCCGGCTGAGATCCGTGGTCAGGTCGGTGCGCTCCTGTTCCGGCGCCTGCGGAACGGCGATCAGGTCGAGAATCGCCGTATCGACCGCTTCACAGAGGCTGCCGCGGCGCTTGCGCCAGTACATGATGCACTTTTTCTTGACGGTGCCGATCAGCCAACTCTCGGGGCTGCGGATCTTGTCCCACTTGTAGAGCAG
>DASPXX010000351.1:0-57859 GCA_035637095.1 Thermoanaerobaculia bacterium | reverse complement strand
TGCTCGTGCCGCACCGGGGTATCGCCAACCTGCTGCGGGGGCACCGCGAGGTCTACGGCCTGGGACCGGGAGACCGGGCGCTCCAGATCGCGGCCCCGGTCTTCGACGGCGCGATCATCCAGGCCCTCGGCGCCCTGGCGCACGGGGCGGCGGTCTGCCTGCCCGGCGTCGAGACGCCGGCCGGCGCTGAGCTCGCCGCGCTGCTGCGGGATCTCGCGGTCACCGAGGCGACCATGCCCTCGTCGCTCCTCGCCGGTTTGCCAGTCACCGACCTGCCGTGCCTGCGCATCGTGGGCGCGGCGGCCGATGCGCCATGGACCGGCCTCGTCGACCGCTGGTCTCCCGGCCGCCGCTTCCTGAACATCTACGGCCCGACCGAGGTCACGATCTGGGCGACCTGGGAGGAGTGCCGGCCCGGGGAGAAGCCGCTCCTCGGGCGGCCGATCCCCGGCCTGGACATCTATGTGCTGGGCCGCGCGCTCGACCTCCTGCCGGCGGGTGTGCCCGGCGAGCTCTGCCTGGGCGGAGTGATGGTCGGGCGGGGCTACCTGGGACGACCGGACCTGACCGCCGGGAAGTTCGTGCCGGACCCGTTCGGCGCCGAGCCCGGAGCCCGCCTGTATCGGACCGGCGACCTCGTCCGCTTCCTCCCGGACGGGCGGCTCGAGTTCCTCGGCCGCATCGACCGGCAGGTGAAGGTGCGCGGCTTCCGGGTCGAGCCCGGCGAAATCGAGGCGGCGCTCGCCGCGCATCCGGCCGTGCGCGAGGCGGCGGTGATCGTCCGGCGCGATGGTCCGGCCGAGGTGCGCCTCCACGCGTTCGTCACCGGCGATGCCGGCGGAATTCGGCCCGGCGAGCTGCGCGCCTGGCTGCGAGAGAGGCTGCCCGAGCCGATGATCCCCGCTTTCCTCTCTGTCCTCGATGCTCTGCCGATCGGCCCTACCGGCAAGGTGGACCGCGCGGCCCTCGCGCAACAAGAGATCGAGGAAGACGATCCGTCCGGTGGAGAGGCGCCCCGCACTCCTCTCGAGGAGGTGGTCGCCGGGCTCTTCGCCGAGGCCCTGGGTCGCGAGCGGGTAGGAATCCATGCGAGCTTCTTCGACCTCGGCGGGCACTCGCTCCTCGCCACGCGCGTGGTGGCTCGGCTCGCTGCGGCCCTGGAGGTCGAGATCGTGCCGCGGCTCCTCTTCGAGCACCCGACCGCCGCGAGCCTGGCCGCGGCGGCCGGCGAGCTGGCGGCGGGCGCCCGCGGGCTCCCTCCCGAGCCGCTGCGCCCGGTCGGCCGGATTGCTCCGCTCCCCCTCTCCTTCGGCCAGGAGCGGCTCTGGTTTCTCGACCAGCTCGCCGCGGGAGACAGCGGCTACGGCTCGCTGTCCGCCCTGCGGCTGAGCGGCGCTCTCGCCGTGGACGCGCTGCGCCGCGCCTTCGACGAGATCGTGGCCCGGCACGAGGTGCTGCGCACGACCTTCGTCGCGGAGGGCGACCAACCGTTCCAGGTGGTGGCGCCGGCAAGGCCGCACCCGCTGCCGGTGATCGATCTTTCGGCCCTTCCCGCCGAGGCGCGCGAGGCCGAACGGGGACGGCTCCTGCGCGAGGAGGCGGCGCGCCTCTTCGACCTCGCCCGCGGTCCCCTGTTCCGCACGCGCCTGCTCCGCCTCGCGGCCGGCGAGCACGTCCTGGCTCTCGGCCACCACCACGTGGTCGCGGACGGCGCCTCGGCGGTGATCCTGGTGCGCGAGCTGGCGGCGCTCTACGGCGCCTTCGCCGCCGGGCGGCCGTCGCCGCTGCTTCCTCTGCCGGTGCAGTACGCCGACTTTGCGGTCTGGCAGCGCCGCCGCCTCGCGGGCGAGGGGCTCACCCGCCGCCTCGCCTGGTGGCGCGAGCGCCTGGGCGGCCTCCCGCCCGCGGCCCGGCTGGCACCCGACCGCCCGCGCGCCAGGTCGAGCCCCTCGCGCGCGGCCGTGCTCCCGGTCAGCGTGGCGCCGGCGACGGCCGCGGCCCTGCGTTCCCTCGCCCGGCGGGAGGGGGCCACGCTGTTCATGACTTTACTGGCCGGCATCCAGGCGCTCCTCCATCGCTGGACCGGCACACCCGCGGTGCGGGTGGGCACCCCGGTCTCGAACCGTCCGCTGGCAGCCGAGGGGCTGGTCGGCTTCTTCGTCGATACCCTGGTCCTGCCCGCCGAGGTGACCGGCAACCTCCCGTTCCGTGAGCATCTGCGACGGGTGCGCGAGACCTCCCTGGGCGCCTGGGCCGCGCAGGACCTCCCCTTCGAGAAGCTGGTGGCGGCGCTCCAACCCGGCCGCGACGCGGCGGCCGTCCCCCTTTTCCAGGTGATGTTTGCGCTCCACCTGCCGCTCCCCGCGCCGGAGCTGCCGGGCCTGCGGGTGCGGGCCGAACAGCCGGAAGGAGGCGAGCGCCCCGCTCCCTTCGAGATCTCCCTGGGACTGGTCGACGAGGGGGAGGCCCTGGCCGGAGGTCTGGAGGTCGACGCCGCCCTCTTCGACGAGGCCACGGCCGCGGCGCTCGCCGCCGACCTGATCCGCCTGCTCGACGCGGCCGCTGCCGATCCGGATCGCCGGATCGCCGACATCCCCGTGCAAGGGGCCGAGGAGCGCCGCGGCCGTCCCGCGGCGGCGGAGGCGGACCGGGATGACGAGCTGCGCTCCCGGGTGGCCGCCCGCCGCGAGGGGCTGTCGGAGGCCAAGCGGGCCGCCCTCGCCCGGCTGCTGCGCGGCAAGGGGGGCGCCGCGGCGCGGCCCGCGGGGATTCCCCGTCGCTCCGCCGTCGAGCCGGCCCCGCTCTCCTTCGCCCAGGAGCGCCTCTGGTTCCTCGACCGGTTGGAGCCCGGCCTCGCCGCCTACAACATGGCGGTCTCCTTGGGGCTGCGCGGCCGGCTCGACGTCGCGGCGCTCGCCGCGAGCTTCGACGAGATCCGCCGCCGGCACGAGGTCCTGCGCACCACCTATGATCTCGCCGTCGACCGGCCGGTCCAGGTGGTGGCCCCTTGGCGCCGCCAGTCCCTGCCGGTGATCGATCTCGCCGCGCTCGCGGCGTCCGACCGGGACGGCGAGGCCCGGCGCCTCGTCGAAGCCGAGGCCTGGCGCCCGTTCGATCTCGCGCGCGGGCCGGTGGTGCGGACCTCCCTTCTGCGTCTCGGGGAGGAAGAGCACGCGCTCCTGTGGACCGCCCATCACATCGCCTTCGACGGCTGGTCGTCGGGCGTGCTGATCCGTGAGCTGAGCGCCCTCTATACCGCCTTCGCCGCCGGCCGGCCGTCGCCGCTCCCGGAGCTGCCGGTCCAGTACGCCGACTTCGCCGCCTGGCAGCGGCGGTGGCTCGCCGGCGACGAGTTGGAGCGGCAGCTCGCGGAGTGGCGCCGGCGGCTGGCCGGAGCCGCACCGCGCCTCGACCTTCCGGCCGACCGGCCGCGCCCCACGGTCCCGAGCTTCCGCGGTGGCGTGGTGCGGACGGCTGTGCCGCGCGATATGGCGGACCGCCTGGCGGCGCTGGCGCGGGAGAGCGAGGCCACCCTGTTCATGGTGCTCCTCGCCGCCTTCCAGGCCCTCCTCGCGCGCCTCGCCGGGCAGACCGACGTGCTCGTCGGCACCCCGATCGCCGGCCGCACCCGCGCCGAGACCGAAGGGCTGATCGGCTTCTTCATCAACACGCTCGTCCTCCGCGCGGACCTCGCGGGCGATCCCCCCTTCCGGCAGCTCCTGGGCCAGGTGCGGGAGACCACCCTGAGCGCCTTCGCGCACCAGGACCTCCCCTTCGAGAAGCTGGTGGAAGAGCTTGCGCCGGCGCGCGACCCGTCCCGCACCCCCTTCTTCCAGGTGTTCTTCAACCTGGTGAACCTGGAGGCGCCGGCGCTGGATCTCCCCGGGCTCGCCCTCACTCCGGCGCCGGAAGCCGAGACCGCCCTCGCGAAGTTCGACCTCACGCTCTATGCCACGGAAACTCCCGGCGGCCTCCTCTTCGACCTCCTCTACAGCGCCGACCTGTTCGATCGCGACCGGATCGAGGCGTTCGGGGAGAGCTGGGTGCGGCTGCTGGAGCAGATCGCTACGGATGCGGGCCGCGCGGTAGGGTCGTACCCTCTGGCGCCCCCTCCCGGGACCTCACCCCCGACCCCTCTCCCATCGCCCCCCCTTCCCCCGGGAGAGGGGCGCCCCCTCCCGGCCCGCTTTCGGGAAGCAGTGAGGCGCGAGCCCGAGCGGACAGCGGTCACGTTTTCCGGCGGATCATGGACCTATAGAGATCTGCTGGAGCGGAGCGGCTCGATCGCCACCACCCGCGCTGTGACGCCGGTCTGCCTCGACCGGAGCCCGGAGCTGGTGGCGACGGTGCTCGGCCTTCTGGAGGCGGGATCGGCGTTCGTGCTCCTCGATCCGGCGCACCCGGAGGCGCGGCGGGAGGAGTGTCTGCGGCAGGTGGGCTCTCTGGCGATGGAAGGCCTCGCGTATGTGGCCTTCACCTCCGGCTCCACCGGCCGGCCCAAGGGCATCCTCGGCACGGAGGCCCCGGTCGCCGCCTTCCTCTCCTGGTACATCGGCCGCTTCGGACTCCACCGCGGCGACCGCTTCGCCCTCCTCTCCGGCCTCTCGCACGATCCGCTCCTGCGCGACCTGCTCACACCGCTGGTCCTCGGAGCCCGCCTCTCTGTGCCGGCGCCGGAGGTCCTGGCCGAGCCGGCCGCCTTCCGCGCCTGGCTGGCGGCGGAGGGCATCACCGTCCTGCACCTGACCCCCTCGACCGCCGGCTTCCTCTTTCGCGACGCCGCTCCGGGCTCCCTCCCTGCCGTGCGGCTGGCCCTCTTCGGCGGCGAGCCGCTCACCTGGGCGCAGGCGGCACGCTTCCGGAACGCGGCACCGTACGCGCTCGTGGTGAACGTCTACGGTGCCACCGAGACTCCGCAGGTCATGTCCTTCTACGTGGTGGAGGAAGGGAGGACCGATGCCGGCCGTGTCCCGGTCGGCCGGGGGAGGGATGGCGTCGATCTCCTGGTCGTGAACCCCCACGGCGATCCCTGCGGCGCCGGCGAGCTCGGCGAGGTCTGGATCCGCACCACCTTCCTGACCCTGGGCTACCTGGGAGATCCGGCGCTCACCGCCGACCGCTTCCGGCCCGATGCCACGCACCGCGAGACCCGCGTCTACCGCACCGGAGACCTGGGCCGCTACCGGCCCGACGGCGCCGTGGAGATCGCCGGCCGGGCCGACGCGCAGATCAAGATCCGCGGCCATCGCATCGAGCCGGCGGAGATCGAGGCCATGCTCGCCGCCCATCCCGATCTGCGCGAAGCCGCCGTCGCCGCCTTGGACCTCGCAGGCGAAGCCCGCCTCGTCGCCTGGATCGTCCCCCATCCGCACTCCATCGATCCCAGGCCGATCCTCCGCCCCTGGCTCCTCACCCGGCTCCCCGAGCCCATGGTGCCGTCGGAGTACGTGGTGGTGGAGGCGCTGCCGCGGACGCCCAACGGCAAGCTCGACCGGCGGACCCTGCCGGCACCGCAACTCTCCGGTGCGGGTGCCGGGCTGCGGCCGCGCGATGTGCTGGAGATCGAGCTGGCGCGGCTCTGGGAGGAGCTGCTGGGGAGGCCCGTGGGAGTGCGGGACGATTTCTTCGCAGCAGGCGGGCACTCGCTCCTGGCTGTCCGCCTGATCTCCGAGATCAGCCGCCGGCTCGGGCGGGAGCTGCCGCTGTCCGCTCTCTTCCAGGGGCCGACGGTCGAGCGGATGGCCGTGCTGCTGCGCCAGGAAGGCGCCCTGCCGCCCTCGGGGCTCGTGCCGCTCCGTGGCGGCACCGGACGACCTCTGTTCTGCGTCCATCCGGCGGGCGGCAGCGTGGCATCGTACGCGGCGCTGGCGCGGGAGCTGGAAGACCGGCCGGTCTGGGCGTTGCAGGCGCGCGGCCTCTCCCCCGGGGAGGAGCCGCGGACCTCGATCGAAGAGATGGCCGCCGCCTACGTGGAAGCGCTGTGCAGCGTGCAGGCCGAGGGACCGTACGCCCTGCTCGGCTGGTCCCTCGGCGGGCTGATCGCCTACGAGATGGCGTTGCAGCTCGCCGCGGCGGGCGAGAGAGTGGAGCCCCTGGTTCTCCTCGACACCTGGGGACGGGACCGCCGGGCGGAGACCGAGCTCCCTTCCGACGAAGCGATCCTCCTCGCCGCGCTCGCAGACCTGCTTCCGCTCGCCGCCGAGGAGCTGAGCGCTCTTCCCGCCGAGTCCCGGGCCGGCCATGTCCTCCAGCGCGCCCGCGAGGCGGGAGCCCTGCCGCCGGACTTCGGCCCGGAGGAGGCCCGGCGCTACCTGGGCATCTATAAGGCCAACCTCCAGGCCAGCCTGGCCTACCGTCCCGCTCCCTACCCGGGAAACGCCGTCTTGTTTCGTGCGGAGGATGGCCCGGAGAGCGATGCCGCTCTGGGTTGGGACGAGCGCATTCAGGGAGATCTCACCGTGATTCGCCTCCCCGGGACCCACAGCACCTTGATCGAGCCGCCCCAGGTGGAGGCGATCGCGGCGTGGCTGAGGGTGAGAGGGGGCGCCACCATGCCAAGCTGATCCGCCAAGCGCGGTGACCACCCGCTCTTGGCCTCCACTTATCCGGCCTGCCACAGCCCCAACAGATTCCCCTCCGAATCCCGGAACCGCGCCCACCACCCCATCGTGCCCACGTGGGTGGCCGGCAGATCGATGGTGCCGCCGTCGGCGACGATCTTCTCCAGGACGGTCTCCAGACTGGCATCCTCGATGTGGATGATCAGGAGCGGGTGCTCGAGCTCCCCGCCGGCTTCCGTGATGCCTCCGTCGATCCCCTCGCGGCCCATCTCGGACAGAACCGCGGAGCCCCGGATCTTGTAGTAGGGTCGTTCCCAGGCGAGGGGCTCGACGCTCCAGCCGAAGACCTCGCGGTAGAAGCGCGCCGCCCGTTCCGGATCGGAGGCAGGGATCTCGAAATGGCTGACCGTGGCCCGCATGCCAGCGATCATAATGCCGCCATGTGGACCGCGGATGCCCTCGCCCGGGTGATGGTCGGACTGCGGGAAGGCGGCGCCGCCCTGCGCGCACTCCCCGACGAGGACCTGCTCGCAGCGTGGGCGGAGACCGTGGAGACGTTCCTCGATCCCACCTCACCGGAACGGCGGGAGCTCGATCCGGAGCTGGCCCGCCTCTGCCGGCTCTCGCCGGAAGGGCTCGCTGCCGGGCTCGAAGCGGTCCTCGGTGGTGTGCGCCGCGAGCCGGCGGCGGCAGTTTTCGCTGCGGCGGAGGGGAAGAGGGCTCCCGAAGAGCCGGTCCTCGTGGTCCTCGCGTCGAACCTGCCGGCCCTGGCCGTGCAACCGCTGCTTCCCGCGCTGGCCCTCCGCCGCCCCGTCCTCCTCAAATCCCCGTCGGCCGAGCCGCTCTTCGCTGCTATCTTTGTGGAGGCCCTGTGCCGCCGTGAGCCGCGCCTCGCCGGTGGGCTGGCCGCCGCGACCTGGCCCGGCGGAGATGCCCCCCTGGAGGCACCCGTGCTTAATGCCTCCGGCACCATCCTGGCCTACGGCGATGCCCCTGCTCTCGCCGATCTGGAGCGGCGGGCGCCGGGGAAGGTCGTCGGGTACGGGCCGAAGACGAGCCTTGCCGTGGTGGGGGAGGAGATCGACTCCGGAGATGTCGCGGAGGGGCTGGCGCGCGATGTCGCGTTGTTCGACCAGCGCGGGTGTCTCTCGGTGGCCGCCGTCTACACCGCGGGAGACGCCGAGGAGCTCACCGCCCGGCTGGAGGAGGCTCTGTCTGTGCTCGCCCGGCGGTGGCCGCCGGGACCCGCGGACCCCGCCGCCCAGGCGGCGGTCCAGCAGATCCGGCTGGAGGCCGAGATGCGCGGCTTGCGCCCGTCCCGCCTCCCTCTCGCCGCCGGCACCGTGCTCGTCGATCCCGATCCTGCGTTCCGCCCATCCCCCGGCCTGCGCACCGTGCGCATCCATCCTCTCCCGGATCTGGAGGGCCTCCCGGCTCTGCTCACTCCCTGGCGGGGACGCCTGCAAGGCGCCTCCCTGGCGGGGGAGGACGCCTGGAATCTCGTACCGAAGCTGGAAGAGCTGGGAACCTCGCGCTGCGCCGCGCCCGGCGATCTGCAGTCGCCGGACGCGCGCTGGCACAATGGGGGAATCGATCCGCTGGAGGCCCTGCGAGGCCGGGGGTGAGGGTGCCTACTTCCCCGCCTTGCCCGTCCCGCCCAGCAACACCGACAGCGCGACCTCCGGGGCGGTCCAGTCGTTCTTGGTCAGACGGCCGATCTCCCGGCCGTTCATGTAGACCACCGCCGTCGGCACTTCGTTGATCTGCAGCCGCTGCGCCTCGGGATCTGCCGAGAAGTTGCCCCTCGCGAGACCGCGGTAGTCGAACTGGATCTTCGATCCCTTGATCTCGTCCTCGACGCGCAACAGGTGCGGCAGCATTTGCTTGCAGTGCGGGCACCAGGAGCCGAAGAAGACCACCACTCGCACCGGCGTCGCCTGGTTTTTGAGCTTCGCCACCGACACCGGGTTCGGCGTGTAGGCTTTCGCGCCCTGCACGTACTCGGGGGTGTGCCGCTTGAGCTCCGCCGCCTTCTTGAGACCCAGGAGAGGCGGATTCGGGCCCAGGGCGGCCTTCTTCCCTTCCGCGGTGAAGTCCACGCGCCCGTCCGAGATCTGGATCTTGCCCTGCGGCTTCATCACGGCGTCCGCCAAGAGGTCCACCGTGCCGTCCTTCTGCCGCACGACCTTGTCCCTGGGGACGGTCTCGACGTTACCGGCTCCCGCCGTGATCAGGATCGGCGACTGCGCGGACGGGAGGATCAGGTACGCGGCGATGTTCCGGTTGACGTAGATCTCGGCACCGGCATCGGGCTGGCCGTTGAGCAGCAGGATGTACTCGCCGGTCTGCTGGAAGCCGCGCAGGACGTTGTCCGAGGGGACGGAGGGGGCTCCCTGCGCCGCCTGGGCAGGGAGGGCAGCGCCCACCGCGGCGGCAGCCAGCAGGGAGAGGACCGCGCGGCGGAGAGGGGCTCGGAAGTGGCTCATGTGGTTGACCTCACAGACGGAAAGTTCAGGCGGGCGTCCGCGCCAGGGACGGGCTGCCGGAGGCCACGCGCACGAGCGGCGGCAGGCCGGCCCAGGTCTCGACGACCTGCCCGTCCTTCACCCGGAAAGCCCGCGGCAGGTGCCGGTAGAGCGGCCGGAGGAGCTCGGCGGGCGCCTCGACCACCTGGAAGACGGGTCCCTGGGTCCAGCGAAAATTGAACAGCTGCTCGGGAGTCGCGGCGGAGAGCACCCAGATCCGCGGCCCCTGCGGGTCGCCGGCCGCATCGTTCAATGCCGGGACCGACTGGCGGAAGGCGGGATCGGAGAGGTCCGCGATCACCACCAGGTGGTCGCCTTTCATCAGGTCTCCTGCGACGGTGCTCAGGCAGAGCGGGTCTCCGCTCTGGCCCGCGCAGATCTGGGAGACCTGGGTCCCGGGGCGCAGCCGTGTCGCCAGATCGTCGAGCGGCAGCTGCGGGGACTTCCAGGCGAAGACGGAGACCGCGACGGTGCCGAGGGCCACGATTGCGGTGCGCAGCGGCGGGAAGCGCCGGCCGCGCCGGTCGCGGCCCAGGAAGGCGAGGGCGAGCGCCGGGAGGAGCAGCAGCAGGTCCTGCCAGAACGCCTCGGCCGGCGAGCGCTGCACCAGATTGCCGAAGCAGCCGCACCCGGCCGCCGCGGTGCGCAGCCCGTGGGAGCTGAGATACCAGTCGCGGCCGGTCAGGGAGAGGAAGAGCCCCACCAGCAGGGCAGCCGGAACGAGCACCCACAGCCGCCGCACGCCGAAGAGCAGCGCCAAGCCCAGCCCGGCTTCCAGGGCAAGCGCGAGGAGCGCCACGCCCTGAGCCGAGACCAGGAAGCTCAACCCCTCGCTGCGGATCTGCTCCGCGAACGCGGCGGGATCGAGCGCTTTCCCCCACACCGCGACCAGGAGCACAGCTCCCAGAACGACGCCGGCGATCGTCCCCACCCAATAAAAGCGGGGCCGCCGGTCCGCGCCGGTCGTCAGCGGAGTGTCCTCGGTCATCGCACGATCCATCGAAAGCTCATCCTCAGCGGGGGCTCGCACCGCCGCAATGGTTTCAGGGCACAGAACACGGGGGAGGGGAGGATTATGCCGTCCGCCCTTCCGCCCCCTCCCCTGACCCCTCGCCTGCTCATCTGCTTCGTTCTCTCACTTTGGACGAGAGGGGGCGCCCTCTCCCGCTTCGCGGGGGAGGGTCGAGGAGAGGGACCGCCTCCCGCTCCGGCCACCTCAGATGCCGGCGGAGCTCGTCGGCGGTCGGACTGTCGACCCGGTCGAGGAACGGCTCCAGGGGGCCGGCGTAGAGGACCTCGCCGCCGTGGGCTCCGCCTCCGGGTCCCATGTCCACGATCCAGTCGCAGCGCGCGATCAGGTCCGGGCTGTGCTCGACCACCACGACGCCGTCGCCACGCTGCACCAGCCGCCGCAGCGTGTGGTAGAGGACGTCGATGTCCGCCAGATGAAGTCCGGTGGTCGGCTCGTCGAAGAGGAAGAGCCGCGGCTTCTCCGCCGCCGGCCGGTCGAGGAAGCTCGCCAGCTTGAGCCGCTGCGCCTCGCCGCCCGAGAGCGTCGAGGTGGGCTGTCCGAGGCGCAGATAGCCGAGCCCCACCTCCGAGAGCAGGCGCAGGCGCCGCACCAGTCGCTTGTGATCGGCGAAGAACCCCTGCGCGTCCTCGACCGTCAGCTCCAGGGTCTCGGAGATGTTCAGCCCCTTGTAGCGCACGGCGAGCACCTCCGGCCGGAAGCGGTGCCCCTGGCAGACCTCGCACGGCACCGTCACCGGCGCCATGAACTGCATGTCCACCTCGGTGATCCCGGTTCCCTCGCAGGCCGGGCAGCGCCCGCGCTCCACGTTGAAGGAGAAGTGGGCCGGCGTGATCCCGCGCACCCGGGCGTCGGACGTCCCGGCGAAGATCTTGCGCAGCTCGTCGTACGCCTTGATGTAGGTGATCGGGTTCGACCGGCTGGAGCGCCCGAGCGGCCGCTGATCCACCAGGGTGACGTCCTCCAATCCCTCCAGGCCGCGGATCTCGTCGCACTCGCCGGGCTCGACGTCGACCACGCCGCGCGCCCGCTGATAGGTCCCGTAGAGGACGTTTTCGAGGAGCGTCGACTTGCCCGAGCCCGACACCCCGGTCACCGCGACCAGCGCGCCCAGGGGGAGCTCGACGTCCACGTTCTTCAAGTTATGGGCGCGGGCGCCGCGGATGATGACCCGGGGGAGCGACGAGATCTCCTCGTCCAGCGTCTCCCACCCCTGCTCGCGACGGAAGCGCGCCATGTGCCGCCGCGCCGAGGTCGGCGGGCGCTCGCGCAGGTAGCGTCCGGTGAGCGAGCGCTCGCTCGCCAGGATCGTCTCGATCGGACCCTCGGCAACCACCTCGCCGCCGTGCTCGCCGGCGGCCGGCCCGAGGTCGATCACGTGATCGGCGCCGCGGATGAGCGTCCGGTCGTGCTCGACGACGAGCACCGTGTTGCCCCGCTTCGCCAGGTCGCGCAGCAGCCAGAGCAGGCGGTCGCTGTCCTGCGGGTGGAGCCCGATGGTCGGCTCGTCGAGGACGTAGAGGGTGCTGGTCAGACCCGATCCCAGGGCGGCGGCGAGGTGGATGCGCTGCGTCTCGCCCCCCGAGAGCGTCCGCGCCTGGCGGTCCAGGGTCAGATAGTCCAGGCCCACCCGGTGGAGGACCTCGATCCGCTCCGCCAGCTCGTCGAGGAGGTGCCCGGCCAATTCGCGCTGGCGGCCGGTCCAGCGCTGCGCCGCGAGCCACGAGCGCAGCGTCTCGATACTCATCCCGGTCAGATCCGGCAGCAGCTTCCCCTGCAATCGCACGTTGAGCGCCTCGGGCTGCAGGCGCGTGCCGCCGCAGTCCGGACAGGGGTTGTATGCGCGGTAGCGGGCGAGCAGCACGCGGACGTGGACCTTGTAGGTCCGCCCCTCGAGCCAGTCGAAGAACTCGGTGAGATTGGTGAACCTCCCCTTGCCGCTCCACACCCACTCGCGATCTGCCGCTGAGAGTTCCGCCCAGGGTACGTTCAAGGGGACGCCCCGCTTCTTCGCCGCGGCCAGGAGCTCGTCGTAGAGCTCCTCGTAGGCCGGCGTGTTCCACGGCGCGATGGGGCTCTCGGCGAGGCTGCGCCGCGGATCGGGGATCACCCGCTCGCGGTCGATGCCGATCACCCGGCCGAAACCCTGGCAGCGCGGGCAGGCGCCCAGCGGGGAGTTGAAGGAGAAGAGGGCCGGCGTGGGCCGCCGCGCGGTCTCGCCGCAGACCGGGCAGGAGAGCTCGCGGCCGTAGAAGCGGACGCCCGCGGGGCCGCGCGCCTCGACCCGGCCATTCCCCATTCCACTCCCCATGCGCCAGGCCTGCTCCAGGGTGTCGAGGATGCGTGCCTTCGCATCGGCGCGGGCCGGGAAGCGGCCGAGCACCAGCGGCAGCGGATCGCGTGCCGCCGGCCATTTCTCGCCTGGCTCCATGCGGACGATCTCGTCGCCGTCGAGGCGGCGCTGGAAGCCCTGGCGGATCAGCTCGCCGAGCGCGTCCTCGGCTCCCTTCCTGGGACGGGGCAGGCGCACGACCAGGAGGAACGGATCGCCGGCGATGCCGGAGACCAGCTCCCCGGCCGCCTCGTCGGGAGTGAAGGTCCGCACGAGGCCGTGGCCGCGCGGGCACCCCACCTCGCCCAGGTGAGTGTAGAGCAGGCGCAGGACGTCCATCGCCTCGGTGATCGTGCCCACGGTCGAGCGGGCGTTGCGCACCGCGTTCTTGGCTTCGAGCGCCACCGCGGGGAGGATGTTCCGGATGTCGTCGACCGGCGGCCGTTCCATCTGATCGAGGAACTGGCGCGCGTAGGTGGACATGGACTCGACGAACCGCCGCTGCCCTTCGGCGAAGACGGTGTCGAAGGCGAGAGACGATTTGCCGGCGCCCGACGGTCCGGTGACCACGGTCACCGCACGGTGCGGGATCCGGCAATTGATCCCCTTGAGGTTGTGCGTACGGGCGCGCTCGACGAGGATGGACGGCGTCTTGGACATCACTTCGGGTTTCCGCGGCAGGCGGAGCCCTACATCATAGACCAAGAACCGTCACGGCCGGGGGGGCCTGTCCTCCTCCCGCCGCTCCTCCTCTTCCTTATTCCTATTGTCGTTCCGGTCGCCGAAGACCTTGCGCAGCCAGCTGCGGAAGGGGTGCGGCTTATGCTCGCCGCGGTCGACCGTGACGGCCACCTCGCCGGCCTCGTCATCGACGGCTCCGTCGCCGTCGCTGGCGTCCATGGCATCGGCGATCTCCTGCTCCCAGTAGCTTTGATGCTGGTTGCAGAGCTCGGTGGGAACCGTCCCTTCGCGGAACACCTCGGTGATCACCACCGGGCAGTACTCGGTGGCGAGGAGACCGGTCGTCGGATCGATCACGGCCGAGGTGAGGCCGGGCGGCTGGCGGAAGGCCGAGTATCCGTTCTTCGGAGCGGCCTTGGCCATGAAGCGGACCCAGATGGGCAGCGCGGCGCGCGCGCCCGACAGGTGGGTGATCGAGTTGTCGTCGTATCCCACCCAGACCACCGTGGCCCGCTCGCGCGCATAGCCGCCGAACCAGCTGTCGCGCCGCTTGTTCGTGGTGCCGGTCTTGCCGGCCACGTCCCCCGGAATCCCCGCCGCGGCGCCGGCGGCCGTGCCGCGGAGGAGCACCCCCTGGAGCAGCGAGGTGACCAGGTAGACCGTCTGCGGTGTGAGCACCCGCTCCGGCTCGGGCAGAGCGAGGCCGGCGAGCGGCTTGCGGTGGGGATCGAGGATCGCGAGCAACCCGTGCACCGGCGCCCGCACTCCCTGGTTGGCCAGCGTGGCATACACCCCGGCGAGCTCGACCGGCGTGGTCTCGAAGGCGCCCAGCGCCACGGAGGGGAACGGGTCGATCTTCGCCGTGATTCCCATGTCGTGAGCCAGCGCCACGACCTTCTCCATGCCGACCTCCTGGCCGAGGCGCGCGGTGGCCGGGTTGTAGCTGTGCTCCAGGGCGCGGCGCACCGTCACCCAACCGTGGTAGCTCCCGTCGTCGTTCCTCGGGCTCCATACCAGGCCGGCCTTGCGGATGGTCAGCGGCGTGTCCTCGAGCGGAGTCGACGGCGTCACCTTTCCGGTCTCGAACGCGGCGGCGTAGACGACCGGCTTGAACGAGCTGCCCGGCTGGCGCAGGGCCTGGCCGGCGCGGTCGAACTGGCTCTCCTCATAGCTCCGGCCGCCGACGTACGCCAGGATGCCTCCGGTCCTGGGATCGATCGAGACGAGGGCCGCCTGGAGCGGTCCCTTCCCCTTGTGTCCTTTCTGATAGCCCTTCTCGGACCTTTCGAGCCCCTCGCGGACGACGTCGATCGCCGTCTGCTGGCTCCGCCAGTCGAGCGTGGAGAAGAGGACGTATCCGGAGTCGGCCAGCTCCTCGATCCCCCAGCGCTTCTGCGCCTCGAAGGCCATGGCGTCGGCGAAGTAGGGAGCCCACCGGCGTACCATCGGCTCGGGCGCGGTGCTGACCGGCTGTTCCAGGGCCTGGTCGACGCGGGCCCCCTCGGCGAGGCCCAGCTTGCGCATCCGCTCCAGGACCCAGTCGCGGCGCTCCTTCGCCTTGTCGGGGTGGGTGAGCGGCGAGTAGGCGGCGGGCGCGCGGATCATTCCCGCCAGGGTCGCGGCCTCGGCCAGGTTGAGCTGTCCGGGGTCCTTGCCGAAATAGGCGTGCGAGGCGGCGCCCATCCCCATCAGGGAGACGCCGCCACTGCCGCCCAGGTAGATCTCGTTCAAATAGGCCGCGAGGATCTGCTGTTTGCCGTACCGCGCTTCGAGCAGGAGCGCGAGGACCAGCTCCTGTGCCTTGCGGCCCACCGTTCGCTCGTGGCTCAGATAGAGGTTCTTGACCAGCTGCTGGGTCAGCGTGCTCCCCCCCTGGCGGATGGATCCGCCGCGCAGGTTGACCCACATCGCGCGCAGGACGCCCGAGATCGAGACGCCGGAGTGCTGGTAGAACCTGTCGTCCTCGGCGGCGATCACGGCGTTGATCAGGTCCTGGGAGACCTCGTCGAGCTCGACCGGCCGGCGCTCCTGGTTGCTCGCGCCGTAGTACGAGGCGAGGAGCGGAGGCTCCAGGGCGACCGATCCGGCCCTCGTGCCGGCGAGACGCAAGCGGGAGACGCGGCTGCCCTGCCAGCCCACTTCCACCAGACCGCCGCCCTCCTTGCCGTCGGGAAGGGGAAAGCTGCGCAGGTGGACGGCGAGGCCGGTCTTGCCCTCCTGGTAGCGTCCGGGAGGCAGGCTCGCGGAGCCCTCGTCCTCGCGGTACCCCTCGGCGCGCAGGTCCTCGATCAGCCGCTCGCGGGGGTAGCTCTTCCCCTCGGCGAGGACCGGGGACAGGCCATAGAGGCGGGACGGCTGGCGGAACGTCAGGTCGTCGAACTGGCTCGACAAGCGCCAGAACGGCCGGATGACGAACACCCCGACGATGACCAGGATGACCGCCAGGGCAATAAGAAGGCCCCTCCGCGCGAGCAGGCGGCGGGGCACAATGGGAGGTTGCTTTTTACTGCGATCCGTCGACATCAGAGGGTGCCCTTTGCAAAACGCGGTCCAGGCAACGATACGGCAAGAAGAGAAGGACGACAAGGACAAAAAGGACGCTGGCACGCCAGGGACGAAAATTTCCCCCTCTCCCGGGGGAAGGGTGTGCGATGGGAGAGGGGGCCAGGGGGTGAGGGGCTCCGGGAATCCCCCGCCCGCCGCCGCCGTTCTAGGGAGGCGGAGCCGCGTTCCAGCGGTCTCCCTCGATCCTGGTAAAATCTGCCGCCCTATGATCTCCGTCTCCGACCTCGGTAAATCCTTCGGCCCCCAGACCCTGTTCGAGGGGGTGTCGATCCAGTTCAATCCCGGCAACCGCTATGGCCTGGTGGGGGCCAACGGCTCGGGCAAGACGACGTTCCTCAAGATCCTGACCGGCGAGGAGCTGCCCAGCGAGGGGACGATCAACCTCCCCAAGCGCCTGAAGCTCGGCGTCCTCCAGCAGGACCACTACCGCTACGAGCAGATGCCCATCCTGGAAGTCGCCATGATGGGCAACCACGACGTCTGGGAAGCCATGGTCGAGAAGGACCGCCTGCTCTCCCACACCGACGACCAGGAGTTCGACACCGACCGCTACGCCGAGCTCGAGGACCTGATCCTCCGCCACGACGGCTACACTCTCGAATCCCGCGCCGGCGAGATCCTCGAAGGCCTGGGCATCCCGACCGAGGTCCATCGCAATCCGATGTCCACCCTCTCGGGCGGCTTCAAGCTGCGCGTCCTCCTCGGCCAGGTCCTCGCCTCCGAGCCGGACGCTCTGCTCCTCGACGAGCCGACCAACCACCTGGACATCCTGTCGATCCGCTGGCTCGAGCGGTTCCTCTCCGAGACCTTCAAGGGGCTCGCCGTAGTCATCTCGCACGACCACCGCTTCCTCGACAACATCTGCACCCATATCGTCGACGTGGACTACGAGACGATCATGCTCTACCCGGGCAACTACACCGCCTTCATGGCCGCCAAGGTGATGAACCGCGACCGCAAAGAGGCCGAGATTGGGAAGCGCGAGGCCGAGATTGCCAAGCACAAGGAGTTCATCGACCGGTTCAAAGCCAAGGCCACCAAGGCCCGCCAGGCCCAGAGCAAGGTCAAGATGATGGAGAAGATCGTCATCGAGCGCCTGCCCCAGACCTCCCGCCGCTACCCGGTGTTCAAATTCAAGCAGGGGCGGCCCAGCGGTAAACAGGTGCTGGAGGTCGAGGGGGTCTCCAAGTCCTATGGCGACAAGCAGGTCCTGAAGGATGTCTCCCTCCAGATCCAGCGCGGCGACCGCCTGGCCGTCATCGGTCCCAACGGCATCGGCAAGTCGACCCTCCTGAAGATCGCGATGGGCGAGGTGGAGGCCGACGGAGGCCGCATCGATTGGGGCTACGAGACCCACCGCGGGTACTTTTCCCAGGACCACTCGGAGGTCGAGAAGGGGAGCAAGCAGTCGGTCGAGGCGTGGCTCTGGGAGTACGTCCCCGGCGAGCCGATCGGCTTCGTGCGCGGCAACCTGGGGATGGTCCTCTTCTCGGGCGACGACGTGAAGAAGACGACCGGCAGCCTCTCGGGCGGCGAGGCCGCGCGCCTGGTCTTCTGCAAGCTCTCGGTGACCAAACCCAACGTCCTCATCCTCGACGAGCCCACCAACCACCTCGACCTGGAAGCCATCGAGGCCCTGGTCGAAGGGCTGAGGGCGTACGACGGCACCCTGGTCTTCGTCTCCCACGACCGCTGGTTCGTGTCGCAGCTCGCCAACCGCATCCTGGAGATCTCCCCCAAGGGGATCAACGATTTCCCGGGCACCTACGAGGAGTACCTGGAGCGCCTGGGCGACGACCACCTGGATGCCGAAGCCGTCCTGCGCATGCGCCGCGAGCAGAAGAAGAAAGCTGCTGCCGCCGCGAAGGGGAACGGCGCGCCCTCCGTCGACGACAAGCAGCGTCAGAAGCTGCAGAAGGACCTGGCCAGGAAGCGCGACGAGGTCACCACGGCCGTCGAGAAGGCCGAGTCCCGCATCCACGCCATCAACGAGCTGTTCTGCGATCCCACCTTTTTCGACCGCGCCGCCGCCGGCGAGGTCAAGAAGCTCGAAAACGAGCAGAAGAGTCTCTCGACGCGGGTCGAGGAGCTGATGGGGGAGTGGGAGAAGCTGGAGGAGCAGCTGGGCGAGCTGGGGGCGTAGTTTCGATGTAGACTTCTCGGCAGGAGCGCAGGATCATGACTCGCACCACGATCTCACAATCCGATCTGGCCAGGAAGACTCAGGAAGTAGTCGATCGGGTGCAGCACGGAGAGGTGACGATTGTCGAGACCTCCGGGCAGGAGCAAGCCGTACTTTTGGATCCTGTGGGTTTCCGCCTCCTGCAAGCGCTCGCTCAGTGTGCGATCGAGGTTCGGGAGCGAAGGCATCCGAGCGAACCCGATGTCGAAGCCCTGCATGCCTATCTGGCTGATGAGATCAGTCTGGGGAAGACGGCCGACCTTCTGGGTCTCTCGCGGTTCGAGCTGCAAGACCGCTTCTTCCGGCTTGGAGTCCCCCTGCGCCTCGGACCAGCCACGCTCGAAGAAGCACGGGCTGAAGTCGCCGCAGCTCTGAAGATCGACTGAGCGCCTAAAAGTGACTCTGATCCTGGCCGATACGACGGTTCTCAGCAATTTTGCGCAGGTCGGCAGGCAAGATCTCCTGCAGCAGGCTTTTCCAAGACTCAGCACTCCGAGAGCGGTGCGCGAGGAGTTATCGGCGGGTGAACGGCTGGGCCGGGTCCCGCGTGGCGACTGGTCTTGGCTGGCGCTCATCGAGCTCAGTGAAACCGAAGACCTTCGAGCGGCCGACCTCGAACGGTATCTCCAGGCCGGGGAGGCTGCGTGTCTCGCTGTTGCCGAGGCTCGCGGCGGTCTCGTGTTGACCGATGATCGTGCCGCCCGGCGCCTTGCCAGTGCGCTCAACCTGCGGATCTCGGGCACCATTGGGGCTCTGGTGCGGCTCGTACATCGAGAGATCATCTCCCTCCCGCAAGGAGAAGCCCTTCTCGCCGCGATGATGGAACGCGGATATCGAAGCCCGGTTGGATCTCTCCTCGAGATGTATCCGTCAACGCGAGAGTGAGTCGGGCTCAACCGCGAACGAGGTGCGGCATGGCGCTCGAAAGGGAGCTGGAGATCTATCTGAGCAAGCTTCCGGAGCTCAAGGCGGAGAACGAAGGCAAGTTCGTCTTGATCCACGGGGACCATGTGATTGACATCTTCAGCGGCTACGAGAAGGCAATCACGGCAGGTTATGGCCAGTTTGGCATGGAGCCCTTCCTTGTCAAGCAGATTCAAGGGCTGGAACCGGCCCGGTTCATCTCGCGTTTCGTGGATCCGTGCGTGGCTCGTTGACCGTTCTCTTAACGGAGCGCCGCGTCCAGGACGAAGGGGCGGATCAAGACTCCGCCCTGGGAGAGTTTTTCCGCCTGCACTTGGAAGTGCTCTCTGGCTTGCTGGAGGCTCCACTTCGGCGTATCGGCCCGTCGGTAGTCCCTGGTGTCCCATGCATCACAGCGGAACCAACCAACCAGATAGAGACCGTGTCTGCTGTCGCTGTCAGCGACATAACGCTCGGCCAATTGCTCTTCCATCTCAGTCTTGAGGTCCGCGTTCCAGCAGCCCTTGACCTCGATGATGACGGTGATCCGCTGTGGCTCGCCGCTGCGCGGGTTTCGAGCGATGGCATCGACAAGGATGTCTGTCTCCTGGCCTTGGCGGATCTCTTTTCCTAGGCTCCGACGAATCTCGACCTCGCGATTCAAGACAACGGAGCTCCCTTTGAGCTCATTTTCGAGCTGAGATTTCACGAAGACGGAGAGCGACTTTTCGTCCTTTGGTTTCCAGAGAGCCTTCTTATCGTCTTGCCGCTGGTCCCATAGGAATTCCACAAGAGGTGTATGGCCATGGAGCTTCTGCTGGAGCCGCTCGAGAGACTCGATGATGACGGAGAGAAGCTGCTCTCCGCTATCGATGATGCGTGTATTCGGGCGTCGCGCCATCGCGAGAATCGTTGCCGGCTCCGGAGGAATCCAAGTATGGCGCAGCAACGCCTGCTGAGCTTCTGCGAGCATCCATTTGAGCTCGGTGTCGTCGGGATCGAGGCGTGCCATGTATTGCAGAGCATAGATAGCCTCTGGGGTTCCTGCCTTCTGCAGATAGTTGAAGAGTTGCCCGCGAAAGACCTCAGCGATGCCGCGAGGGCCAATCCGGCCAGTGGGTCTAGGCAGCGTGGTCGCGGGGAAAGCTTGCCTAATCCAAAGGCAGATCTCGCCAAACTGTAGCGCGGGAAGGGTTGTCAACCGGCCCTGCTGGAATTCGTAGTACAGGTGGTTCACTGTTTGTTGCGCAAGTGTGTCTTGAAGGGCGGCCAAGGCGCTGATGCGATTCCAGGCCGTTTTCCAACCATCGCCTTCGATGAACAAAAAGCTCAGTGCCATCCGGAGCTGTGCATTTTGGCCTGCCAGCTCAACGGGGATAGGGCCCTCGAGCTGTTGAAATGCCCACTGTTGGACTGACTCCGATCCTCTTGCTAGGAGAATCTCCATCAGGTAGGAGGAAAATCCGGGCTTCAGTTTACCACTCCTCAGCTTCTCCATGAGAAGGAGCTCGAATCGTTCGTTCCAGCATTGCTGGAGCTGTGCATCAAGATCTGGTAGCTCGTTGTCGCTGGCGTCTTGATTCTGCTCGTCGATCGCCTGGGAGATCTTCTGGGCCACAAGATCGGGCGCCTTCTGCGAGGCCAGATGAAGGAGCTCCACATAGGGCTCAGCTTTGGCGTCGAAAAACTCTGGTTTCCTCAGGATGATGGGTGTCCACTTCGCGACTACATCCGGGCTCAAGCGGCTGCAAAAATCCGGAGCCTCCGAGCTTGCTAGGTAGAGGGCCCAAAAGCCGGCAAGCTCTCCGATGCTGAATCTGCGGCTCATCGTGCCGCTGCCCAGGTCCTCTCCTTCGAGGATGTAGCGCTGAGCTACCCGGACAACACTCGCGCTTTGGGTCTCGTCGAGTAAGTCCCATATTCGATAATTACGGATGTCGGCATTCCACTCGTGTTGCTGCCAGTCTGTCAGGAGGCCGACGAGACGCCACCAGGCATCCTTTGGTTCGGCTCCGGTCTCTTGGAGGACGAGATCTATTTGTTGTAGTAATGAGGTCAGGGCAACGGCCTCCTCCTCCTCCGGTGTTGTCTTCTGAGACTTTTGCCATTCCCTTCTTTGCCGGTCAGCCTGAGGGGAGTCGAGTGCGATTGGGCCCGTCCAGAAGCGAAGCTCTTCTGCGAGGGCTCCATCCTGAGTGGTCGCCTCGAAGACTTGAGGCCAGTAGCGCTCGACATCCGTGAAGAAAAACTCTCTCACAAGGAAGATCCACTTCTTTTGCTCCGCCAATTCGGTGGTGGCGGATGACTTCTGGAGGAGCCAGGGGAGGTCATCTTCCCGAAAGCGGAGGAGGATATCGAGTGGCCCCAAAGATTGAACATCGGGAGCCCGGTCGATCAAGGCTTGGATGAGACGATGCCGATTCTCTGCATCTTGAAGAGGGTTGTCTTCCTCTTTTTCGAAGCGGTCTTCACGCCAGGGTGAGCGATGAGCCTTCAACCGAGCCTCGACCACCTCTGCGAGAGGTACAAGTATGGTGGGATCGGCGGCGTGTCTGCAGGCCGCCTTTACGATATTATCTGTGACTATAAGAATTGGACCGAACTCGCGGCATCGGTCCTGCCTGCCTGCCCAGGCGAGCGCCTTGGGTAGATCCGCAAGCTGAAGATTTTGGGCGAGCTTATCTGTAAGGAAAACCCAGTATGCCCCGATAAGTGAGCTCTTGGGTGCCGTGAGGTAGCGGATGAGATCCTCGAAGGCAAGGAGATCGGGCCAGACCTGGCTCAGCACAGCTCCCCGGATCTGATCGTCATCGTCTTCCTGAAGGTCAGTGGCGAGAAGCGCCGCCAGCCGTTGGCGAGTAGCATTGTTGTCAGTCTCTCGGAGTAGGCGAAGTGCGTAGATTGCCTGGGCACGTGTCGGTTGGTGATCGGACCTATCCAGCGCAAGCTCCAGAAGACTCTCTCGGAGTTGTGTAACCCGGCAGGCTTCGGCAATGCCGATGGCCACCCTGCGGACCACCGAATTTGACGTGCGGTCTCGGATATACGGTTCCAACTGGCTCGCGAGATCAGGATGGCCCAGCTTCGAGAAGCTTCTCCGAATCTCGACATCGCTATCTGTCAGCTTCAGCTCAGCGATGAGCGTCAGGAGCGACGCCGTGAGCGCGGACGTCTGGCGAGCATCCCACGCGCCGGCCTCGCTCCGGAGCAGTACATGGGGACTATCTTGGACGAGCTCGTCGAAAAGAAAGGGGTCCATGTTGACCATGCAGACGGTGGTCTGCACGAGCTGAGGGATGACGAGCCTCGAGCTGTATCCCGGATGAGTGACCAGGGAGATCTTCTGCGCAGTATCGAAGCCGTGGCGGATCACATATCGGGCGGCAAGAAACTCGGCATAGGTCTGGTGTGCCCAGCCGAGCCGTGCGGCGCCGCGCGCCGAGAAGAGGCCCGTGTCGAGGGTCTCGCGGATGGCCTCTGGTGTGACCTCCACAGCCTGCCTGTTTTCCTCTTCGGCCCCACCCAGGACTTCTTGGATCGAGAGGTCACCCTCTGTGGGGTCGAAAGGAGCGCCCTGCAAGATACCCGTGCGTCCAGCGAAGACTGTCAGCGCAGCAAGTCGCTCCGCAACAGCCAGCCGCTGATCGGCGCTCAGCTTGCCTATGCGGCCCGTCTCGACCCGGCTGCGATTGGTCTCGGTGCAGAGCGAACGACAGCCCTCCAGATAGATCTCTTTCATCTGAGCGGGAAGACGGTGATCTCGCTGGAACGTCTTGAGGAGGAAGCGGAGGGTCAAAGGCTTGATCGTGAAGGGCACTGCCTTACAGGAGATCACCTCGCCGAGGAAGGCCTCCGGCTCCACGCCAGATGCTGCCGCTGCCATTTCAATATCCTTCCTGCGGAGAGGCAGCAGCTCGAAGACGCCAAACTGCTCTGGGCTCCAGAGTCTTGCGAGCGTCTGTTCGAGAGACTGCGGCCAGACGGCCGTGCGGCAGGCGATCCGGAGCCAGAGCCGATCCATGGGATAGCGGCCAAGTCTTGAGGACAGGAGGTTCGCCACCGTCTCGACGCGGAGCATGCACTCATCCAGACTGTCCAACGAGAGGAGAAGCTCATGCGAGCCGTTTATCCATGCCTGAAACTCGGGACTGTCGAATAGGTCGTGCACCAGACTACTGTCACTGCTGTAGTCATTCAGATTGAGCTCTAAGACTTGCGTGACAGCAGGAGCGGAGACTCCTTGGCAATTCACCCGCTCAAGCTCGGTAGTTTTGCCGATGCCCGGCTCCCCGAGCAGTACGGCACACCGGCGGCTCGAGACAGCCTCGAACGTGAGAGCCGAGGGGTTGAGAAAGGCGCCGTACTTTCCCTCCGGGTCGGCGAGGAAGCCGTCGTCATCCAGGACGAGATGACCGTCTCGGGCTACCCAGAAGCGGGTCCAGTCGAAGGTAGGGAGCGCAGCGCTCATACGCCACCCATGATACCGCATGTGCTACCATTGCAGACTGTGCGGGTGGTGCTGGATACCAACGTCCTCGTGTCGGCCTTTCGCTCTCGCGAGGGCTTGGCGTTTCGGCTCTTCTCGCTGCTGAGGGAGGGACGGTTCGAGATCAGCGTCTCGGTGCCGCTGGTTCTGGAGTATGAGGATGTGCTGCATCGCGCGACCGACCTGGGACAGGAGGAGATCCTTTCCGTCGTCCGGTACCTTTGCTCCGTCGCGCGCCGGCAGAAGATCTTCTTCCTCTGGCGGCCGAGCCTGCCCGACCCCAAGGACGATATGGTTCTGGAGCTTGCCGTCGCCTCTCGGGCCAGGTATATCGTCACCTTCAACGGAAAGGACTTCGCGGCGGCCGAACGCTTCGGGATTCAGGCAATAACGCCCAAAGCGTTCCTCGACGTCATCGGAGGTTGACTATGGCGACTCTCAGCATCCGCCTTCCCGACTCGATCCACCGGCATCTGAAGGACCTCGCCAAGAAGGAGAAGGTCTCGATCAACCAGCTCATCAGCACGGCGGTGGCGGAGAAGATGTCGGCGCTGATGACAGAGGACTACCTGGAAGCTCTTGCCCGGGACGTGGATCCTGCAGCCTTCGACCGCGTGCTCGCCAAGGTTCCCGCCGTGCCGCCCGATCCGTGGGATCGCTGGGACGAGGAGAAATCTTCGGCGGAAGAGGAACCTGAAAAGGCCGGCTCAAGTAGCAGGAAGTTCTGATGACCCCATGGCCCGGAGTGCGGCCTGTCGTCCCGGGTCAAGGAGCTGATGGGGGAGAGGGAGAAGCTCGTGGAGCAGCTCAGCGAGCTGGGGGCGTAGCGGCCCGCGGCTGCCGGAAGCACGGAGAGATCTGGGGCAAGGCCGGCGCTCGGGGGGAAGCGTCATCCCTCCCAAGGCCAAGGCCGGTTGTCGCGGGGCGAAAGCCGGTCATCTGAGGGCGGCGGTCCGTTCTCAGCGGGCGAACGCTCGTAGCCGCGGGGCCAAGGCCCGGTTCTGCCGGGGCGAAGGCCCTAGGTCTTTGGGCGATCGTCCATTGTCTTGGGGCGACCTTCATCCCTCCGAGGGGAGCGTTTCCCCCAGGAGGGGCAGCCGTCGCCCCATTTTGGGGAGCCGCTCCCCATTTTGGGGGAACCACTCCCCCATTCTGGGCGACCGTTCCCCTTTTTGGGGGAGGCGCCGCCCCATTTTGGGGAATCGCTCCCCTTTTTGGGGCAGCCTCTCCCCCAATTGGGGGAAGCGCCGCCCCTCCTTGGGGAACGGTTCCCCCGGCAGAAAACGCTCTCCGCCGGCTGCTCGCTTCAGTCCGGTCGGCCGACGCAAGCTACGCGAGCTCGGCCCACGGAATCTCGTAGGCGCTGCTACGGCCGCCTTGGCCGGTCGGCACGAGACAGCCCTTGGCGACCAGATCGGCCAGCTCGCGCCAGGCCGTGGCGCGGCTGGTGCGGGTCAGGCCCATGTATTTGCGGTTGTTGATGCCGCCGGCAAAGCCCCCGGGGCCGGCGTCGAGCAAACGGTTCAACACCTTGCGCTGCCGCTCGTTGATCTCCACGGCCTGGAAGCGCAGCCAGAAGCGCGCCTTGCCGAGCGTGCGGGCGACGATCGAATGGGCCTGCGTGGCGGCGTCCTCGACCTGCGCCAGGAACCAGACCAGCCAGGGCGTGACGTCCAATTCTCCCCGCTGGGTGCGCTCCAGGATCTCGTAGTAGGTGTTGCGGCGTCGCTGGATCTGCGCCGACAGGCTGAAGAGCCGCATGGGCCTGCGTTCGTCCCGGGCGATGGCCATGTCGGTCACGGCGCGGGCCAGCCGGCCATTGCCGTCCTCGAAGGGATGCAGGGTGATGAACCAGAGATGGGCGATCCCGGCGCGCACCAGGCCGTCCAGGTCCCCAGGAGGCTCCGCGAACCAGTCGAGGAAGCGGGCGAGCTCCGCCTCCAGGCGCTCGCGCGGCGGGGCCAGAAAGTGGATCCGCTCCCCACCCATGCCTCCGGACACGACTTCCATGGGTTCCGCGCCGCGCAACTGTCCGCTACGGATGGGCCTGAGCCCCGAGTAGCCGGTGGGGAACAACGCCGCCTGCCAGCCCAGCACCCGCTCCAGGGTGAGGGGGGCATCGAAGCGCCGGGTGGCATCGAGCAGAACGTCGATGAGCCCATCGACCGAACGCGAGGGAACCGGCAAATCGCCTGTGGGCAGGCCCAGATGCCGGGCTACCGAGGAGCGCACGGCGTCCATGTCCAGCCGCTCACCCTCGATGGCGCTGGTCTGCAGGCCGTCCTCGACCAGGATGCTGGCATCCGCCTCCAGAGTCAGCGCCGGGTCGAGCAGGCTGGCCGCTCCCAGGATGCGTCCCTGGGCCAGACGGGCGCGGGCGAGCGCCGGTGAGATCTCCGTCTCGCGCCAGTAAAAAGCGGGCCAACCGGTGTGTTCCCAGATCCAGGAGGGCATGACAGCCTCGAATCGCCTCACGGCGTGAGGCGATTATGGCCGGGATTCGCCTCACGGCCAACCGCTCCGAAGGCCTGAGTGCTTACTCGCCCTCGCCGATTGCGACCGTCCCCGGGAACAGGAACTGCCGCATGTGCTGGTCGAGAGTCGCCTGCGAGGCGGGGTCCATGAAGTTGAGGCGCAGCTCGTTGATCACCATGACTTCCATCTTCTGCCACTCGGCCCAGCAGTCGGCGCAGACCTTCTGCCGGATCTCCTGGCCGGTCTTCCCCGGCAGCGGCGGGCGGGGGAGGGCCGGTGCGTCGGGCCGGCCGCAGCGGGCGCACTGGACTGTTCCGGCCATCAGCGGACCTCCCCGGGAAGGACGATCAGGCTCTCGGAGCGCTGCTGGACCTCTTTCGGCACGACCACCAGCATCACCAGGTCCTTCTCTTCGCTGCGGCCCCCTTTGAGCCCCTTGACCACGTCATCGGGCACGGCGAGCTTCACGTAGGCGTGCCGCTTGTCGTTCTGCCGGGCGCTCTCCATGAGGATCTCCTGAATCGGGATCATCTCCACCTTCCCGGGGTACTTGTCCAGCGCGTAGAGCAGGGTCTTCAGGGGGTTTTGCATAGGACCTCGCGGAAGTACTGTATCGTGCCCTCCAGCCCCTCGCGCAAGCTCACCTCCGGCTCCCAGCCGAGGAGCGTCCGCGCCAGCGTGATGTCCGGCTGCCGGGTCTGCGGATCGTCGACCGGCAGCGGCTTGAAGACGATCGGGCTCCGGCTCCCCACCGCGTCGCGGATCGTCTCGGCGAACTCCAGGATGGTCATCTCGTGGGGGTTGCCGATGTTGACCGGCGTCGTGACGTCGCTCCCGAGCAGGCGCCAGATCCCCTCGACCAGGTCGGAGACGAAGCAGAAGGATCGGGTCTGCTTCCCTTCGCCGAAGACGGTGATCGGCTCTCCCGCGAGCGCCTGGGGAATGAAAGCCGGTACCACGCGGCCGTCGCGGACGCGCATGCGCGGGCCGTAGGTGTTGAAGATGCGCACGATGCGCACCTCGAGGCCATGGGCGCGGTGATAGGCCATGGCCATCGCCTCGGCGAAGCGCTTCGCCTCGTCGTAGACGCCGCGTGGACCGACCGGATTGACGTTTCCCCAGTAGGTCTCCTTCTGCGGGTGCTCCTTGGGATCGCCGTAGACCTCGGAGGTCGAGGCGAGCAGATAGCGCGCGCGCTTCGCCTTGGCGAGCCCCAGCGTGTTGTGGGTACCGAGCGAGCCGACCTTCAGGGTCTGGATCGGCAGCTCCAGGTAGTCGATCGGGGAGGCCGGCGAGGCGAAGTGGAGCACGCGGTCGACCGGGCCCTCGATCTCGAACGGCTTCGAAACGTCGTGGTGCAGGAACTTGAAGTCGGGCCGTTCGAGCAAGTGTGCGATGTTCTCGGTCCGCCCGGTGATCAGATTGTCGACGCACACCACCTCGTAGCCTTCCGCGAGCAGGCGCTCGCAGAGGTGCGAGCCGAGGAAGCCGGCCCCTCCCGTGATCACCGCCCGCTTCACGAATGCGCCCCCGCGGCCCGGGCCTCGGGGCCGGGCATCGAGACGACGTTGTCCGCCGCCGGGTGGCCCTCGGGCCGGCCGATCGAGATGTAGTCGAAGCCGGAGGCCGCCATCTTCTCCGGCTCATAGAGGTTGCGCAGGTCGATGATCAGCGGCTGGCGCAGGAGCTGGTGCAGGCGGTCGAGCTCCAGCTTGCGGAACTGGTTCCACTCGGTGACGATGACCAGGGCGTCCGCCCCGGCGGCTGCCTCGTAGGCGTTGTCGCAGAAGGTGACGGCCGGGAAGAGCGGCCGGCAGGCGCTCATCGCCTCGGGATCGAAGGCGCGGATCGTGGCACCGCGGTCGAGCAGACCCTGGACGATGGGCAGGGCGGGCGACTCGCGGATGTCGTCGGTGTTCGGCTTGAACGAGAGACCGAGCACGCCGACCGTCTTTCCTGCGAGATCGCCGAGCGCCTTCTCGACCTTGGCGAGCATGCGGAGCTGCACGCGCTCGTTGGCTTCGAGCACCGCCTCGATGATGCGGAAGGAGAGCCCCTGCTCGCGGAAGATCTGAGCGATCGCCCGCGTGTCCTTGGGGAAGCAGGAGCCGCCGAAGCCGGGGCCGGCCGAGAGGAACTTGGGGCCGATCCGGCTGTCCAGGCCCATGCCCCGGGCCACCACGTCGACGTTGGCCCCCCAGGCCTCGCAGAGCTCCGCCACCTCGTTGATGAACGAGATCTTGGTCGCCAGGAAGCCGTTGGAGGCGTACTTGATCAGCTCGGCGCTCTCGACGTCGGTGATGATGAACGGCACGTCCGCGGCGACCAGCGGCGAATAGACGTCGAGCATCAGCTCCGCCGCCTTGGGATCGCGCGTGCCGATCACCACCCGGTCGGGGTGCATGAAGTCCTCGATCGCTGATCCCTCGCGCAGGAACTCCGGGTTGCTGACCACGGCGAAGCGGTGCTTGCCGCCGGTCCGCTCGCGGACGATCTGCTCGATCATCTTGCCCGTGCCCACCGGCACCGTGCTCTTGGTGACGATGACCTTGAAGCCGTTCAGATGGTCGCCGATCGATTCGGCCACCTCGCGGATGAAGGTCAAGTCGGCCGAGCCGTCCGAGCGCGGCGGGGTGCCCACGGCGATGAAGACGGCGCGCGCCTCCTCGATCGCCGGCCCCAGGTCGGTCGAGAAGCGCAGGCGCCCTTCCTTCATGTTCGTCTCGACCAGGGTCTCCAAACCCGGCTCGTAGATCGGCACCTCGCCGCCTGTCAGCGCGAGGACCTTGGCGCGATCCTTGTCGACGCCCACCACGTTCATGCCGAAGTCGGCGAGGCAGGCTCCTGTCACCAGACCGACGTAACCGCTACCCACGACGCAGATGTTCATGGCTGGAGTCGCTCTCGTAAGGTTCTGGGTGGAAGATGTCCGAGCCCGAGCTGGCGCTCGCGGTACCAGGCGACGAACCGGCGCAGCCCCTCCCGGATCGGGACCTTGGGCGCATAGCCCAGGAGGCGCGCGGCTTTGGAGACATCGGCGTAGGTGATCGGAACGTCCCCGGGTTGGGCCGGAAGATAATCGATGCGCGGCTCGACGGCAAGCTCCTCGGCGATCCAATGCACCAGGTCCTCGAGCGACGTGGTGTCGGCGCCACCCAGGTTCAGGATCTCGAACCCGGGAGCCAGCTCGAGCGTCGCCACCAGGCCGTCGACGATGTCGTCGACGTAGGTGTAGTCGCGCCGGCTGCTGCCGTCGCCGTACATCGGCACGGGCTTGCCGTTCCACAGGAGGTCGGTGAACTTGTGGATCGCCATCTCCGGGCGCTGCGCCGGTCCGAACACGGTGAAGAAGCGCAGGCAGGCGGTGCGGAACCCGTAGAGGTGATGGTAGTTGTAGCAGAGCAGCTCGCCCGCCCGCTTGGTGGTGGCGTAAGGGCTGATCGGCTGGTTCACCTCGTCGTCCTCCGCGAACGGGACCTTCTCGTTGATCCCGTAGACCGAGGAGGAGGAGCCGAACAGGAACAGATCGGGCCCGTGCTGGCGGGCCGCCTCCAGGAGCCGCAGGGTGCCGATGCAGTTGACGTCCTCATAGAGGATCGGCTGCTGCAGGCTCGGCCGCACCCCAGCACGCGCCGCCAGGTGCACGACCGCGTCGAACTTGCCCTCCACGAAGAGGTCGTCGACCTTCTGCTGGTCGCGGATGTCCCCCTCGAGCAGCAGGTAGTTGGGGTCATCCACGAAAGCGGCGATGTTCTCGCGCTTCAGAGCGGGATCGTAGAAGTCGTTGAAGTCGTCCAGCACCGTCACCCGGTCGCCCCGGGCGAGCAGGCGCCGCGTCAGATGCGAGCCGATGAAGCCCGCGCCGCCGGTCACCAGGATATGCATGCCCATCGGTTCTCAGATTCCTCTCGGAGGTGGAGGCTCGGCCGCCGGTGGAGGCGCGTCTGGCGGCTGGGGAGCCGGAGCGGTCCCGGTCGCAGCCGGGGGTTGGGATTGCGCGGGCGCATCGGCCGGTGGCTCTGAGGTGTCGGGACCCCGGTCGAGAGGCGGCGGCGTGATCCCCTGCTCCTCCAGCTCTTTCTTGGTGTCCTCGTACCTCTTCTCGATCCCCTTCTTCTGCCGGTTGCGGATCAGCCAGCGCAGGATCCGCGACTCGTTGATTCCGATGATCACGTCGTTGACGGCGTCGTAGATCTGCGGGTCGTTGATCAGCTTGGCCGCCGTTCCGTTGCCGCGCGACAGCTTGAGGGAGATCTCGTTCAGCCGGTCGACGATCTGGTTCACCTTGCCGGTGATCTCGCGTCCGTACTCCTCGTCGTTGACCAGGCGGGGGAGCAGGGCATCGCTCGTCTCCAAATTTGCCGTGAACCCCTGCAGGTCCTTCGCCATCTGGTTCAGGGTGGCCAGGGTCTCGTCGAATTTCTGCTTGCTCGTCGGATCGTTGAGCAATCCGGGCAGCAGGCCGGGACCGCTCTGGGCCTGCGCCAGCAGGCTTTCGAGGCGATCGAGGGACGAAGCCAGCCGGTCGGCCATCCGGCGGTCGTTCAGGAGGCGCGGCAGGGGGCCCTCGCCGGTCTCGATCTTGTCGGCGATCCGCTGCATCGATTCCGCCGTGCCGATGAGCGAGGACTTGAGCCGGCGGCCCGACTCGGAGTCGGTGGTCAGCTCGCCGAGCAGCCCTTCGCCGCGTTCCATGCGGGCCAGGATGCGGGAGAGCGAGGCGGAGATCTCCACCACGTTGTCCATCACGTCCTCGCCCGAGGCGAGCAGGGCGTCGACATCGGTCGGCTGCGCGGCCGGGATCTGGCCCCCCGACGGGATCACCGGATACTCCGGGGCTCCCGAGGTGAGGTCGATGTACTTGTCGCCCAGGAGGCCCAGGGTCTTGATGCGCGCCTGCGATGGCGCCTTCGGACCGCCGGTCCCGGCCGGCAGAGGAGACCCGCTGCGGATGCGCTCGGCGTACTCGCGGTCCACGTCGATCCAGACCTGGATCTGCGACAGCTTCGGGTCCGCCGGGAGGACGACCTTCTTGACCGTTCCGACGTCCACGCCGTCGAGCTGCACGGGGCTGCCCTGCTTGACGCCGTTCGCCGAGCTGAACAGGATGTAGTACTTGTTCTTGCGCGAGAACAGGTTGTTCTTCTGGCCGATCAGGAAGACCCCGATCGCCAGCACGACAAAGGCGACCAGGACCACCAGACCGACCTTGACCTCCCGGCTCCTAGGCGGCATCGGTATCCTCCTCGCGCTCCTCGCGGCCGGCCAGGAAGTCGGCGAGCTCCTGGTTCCTGGCGCGGTCTGCCTCGTCCCAGTCGCCGAGGAAGGCGAACTTCCCGCCGGACAGGAAGGCCAGGCGGTCGCCGACCTTGCGGGCGAGGTGGATGTCATGGGTCACCACCACCGAGGTGACGCCGAGCTCCTTCTGGATCGAGTTGATCAGCGTGCCGATGGTCGCCGCGGTCATCGGATCGAGCCCGGTGCTGGGCTCGTCGAACAGCACCACCTCGGGATCGAGGGCCAGAGAGCGGGCCAGGGCGACGCGCTTGCGCATGCCGCCCGAGAGCTCGGGAGGCATCTTCGTCTCCACGCCGCGGAGCCTGACCAGGGAGAGCTTGTGCTCGACCGTTTGGCGGATCTCCGCGTCGGAGAGGTCGGAGTGCTCGCGCAGCGGGAAGGCCACGTTGTCGAGCACGTTCATCGAATCGAACAGGGCGCCGCTCTGGAACAGCATGGCGATGCGCCGGCGGAGCGGAAACAGCTCGCGCTCGCTGAGCGCGGTCAGCTCGACGCCGTCGAAGACCACGGTCCCTTCCTCGGGCTTCTCCAGGCCGTTCAACTGGCGCAGGGTGACGCTCTTGCCCGAGCCGGAGCGGCCGAGGATGACCAGACACTCCCCGCGCAGGACGTCGAAGTCCAGATGATCGAGCACGACCCGGCGGTTGTACGACTTGGTCAGGCCGCGGACCTCAAAGAGTGCTTCGGGCAAGGCGATACCTCGGACGACGTCACGTCAGAATGTAGAAGATCTTGGTGAGGAAGAAATCGGAGACGAGGACCAGGATCGCGGCGAGCACCACCGTGTTCGTCGTGGCCCGGCCCACCCCGTCGGCGCCACCCTGCGTGGTGAGACCATTGTAGCATCCCACGATCGCGATAAAGTACGCGAAGAAAAAGGACTTGCAGATTCCGCTCCCGACGTCCCCGAGGTTCAGCGAGTCGAACACGTCGTTCAGATAGAGCCCCGGCGGCAGATCGAGGGTGGTGGCGGCGACCAGCAGGCCGCCCAGGATGCCGAGGGCGTCGCCGATGATGGTCAGCGCCGGCAGCATGATCAGGGTGGCGATGAGCTTGGGCACCACCAGCTTCTTCACCGGGTCCGCGGCCATCGAGCGCAGGGCGTCGATCTGCTCGGTCACCTTCATCGTACCGATCTCCGCCGTCATGCCGGAGCCGATCCGGCCACCGACGATGAGCGCGGTCAGCACGGGACCCAGCTCCCGCACCAGCGATTTGGAGACCACCGACCCGATGTAGTACTTGATGCCCAGGGACGGCAGGGAGAGGGCCGTCTGCAAGGCAAGAACCATGCCGGTGAAGATCGTGGTGATGCCGGCCACCCCCAGGGAGCGGACGCCGATCTGCTCCATCTGGCGGACCCAGAGTCCGACCTCATAAGGGGGCGAGACCAGGGCCGCGAAGGCCCGGCCGGTCAGAACGGCGATCTCTCCCGTCCTCTCTGCGACGGTCTTGTGGCTCACGAGCGGATCGGCAACCAGAAGGCGGCATGGGCCAGGCCGAAGGCCGCGTCGGCCGCGGCCAGGGGGTAGAGACCCTCGAGACCCGGACCGCGCACCGCCGCGATCCCCAAGGCCAGACCGCCGAGCAGGCGGCCGGCGATGGCCACGGCGACGATCCCGCTGTAGCGCCGGGTGTCGTGGGCGGCGAACAGGTAGAGGGCGGCGAGCATGGCGAGCACGACGGCCAGGACCCAGAGATAGAACGCGCCTTCCGGCAGCGGTGGAAGCGGCAGGTCGAGGAGCCGCGCCGGAACGCCCGGAGCGGCCACCATGAGCAGGGCGAAGCCCAGGTCGTAGATTGCTCCCAGGACGAGGCTGCCACGCAGCAGGGCGAGAAACCGGAAGCGATGGGCGAAGCGGGCTCTGACGCTCACGAGGGGGGATTGTAGCAGGGGCGTGACAGACGCTTCTGGACCGCGGGGGGCGGTGTGGAGAGAATACGCGCGGTGAGCAAGCTCTTCGCGACCTTCACCGGGAACCTTTTCCTGCTCCTGGGCAGCATTCTGCTGGGCACCCTCGCCATTCTTGGCAGCTGGGTGCCGCCGCGCGGCAACTGGATGTTCGCCATTGCGCGGCTGTGGTCCATGCTGCTCCTGCGGGCGAGCCTGGTGCGGGTCGAGGTCCGCCAGGAGAGCGCGCTCGCTCCGGACTCGAGCTACGTCTTCCTGGCCAACCACCAGAGCCTGTTCGACATCCCGGTCCTCCTCTCGACCGTGCCCAGACAGGTCCGGATGATGGCCAAGCGCAGCCTCTTCCGCGTCCCGATCTTCGGTTGGGCCTTGGCCGCCGGCGGCTTCATCCCGATCGACCGCGGGGACCGGAGCACGGCCCGCCAGAGCTTCGCCGCGGCGATGGCGCGGATCCGCGGCGGGACCTCGATCCTCCTCTTCCCGGAGGGGACCCGGTCGCTCTCCGACACCCTCCTGCCGTTCCAGCGCGGCGGCTTCCTGCTGGCCTTGAAGACCGGCCTGCCGATCGTGCCGGTGGGCATCCGGGGGACCCGCGCGATCCAGCGCAAGGGAACATGGACGATCCGTCCGGCCTCGGTGGTCGTCACCTACGGCACACCGATCGACGCCGCGGCCTACGGCGTGCGCCGCAAGCGCGAGCTGATCGCCGAGGTGCGGCGGCAGGTGGCGGCTCTGGCCGGGCTGGCGCTGCCGGCGGAGGAAGAGGAGGCCATGGTACGATCCCCCCATGGCGACTGATTTCGAATCCGCGGTCTGGGAAGCTCTGAAGAAGGTCAAGTACCCGGGGATGAGCCGGGACATCGTCTCCTTCGGCTTCGTCCAGCGCGTGAGCGCCTGCGCCGGCGCGGTGGTGGTGGACCTCCAGCTGTCCACCCACAACCCGGGCGCGGCACAGCAGGTCAAAGATGAAGTGGAGCGGGCGGTGCGGACGGTTCCCGAGACGCAGGAGGTGAACGTCAACCTGCACGTCCAGAAGCCGCCGACCCGCGAGGAGTCGGCGCAGCGGGCGGTCTCCCAGGACTCCACCCTGATCCCCGAGGTCCGCCATGTGGTGGCGGTCGCCAGCGGCAAGGGAGGAGTCGGCAAGTCGACGGTGGCGGCGAACCTGGCGGTGACGCTCGGCCAGCTCGGCCACCGCGTCGGGCTGCTCGACTCGGACATCTACGGCCCGTCGGTGCCGATCATGTTCGGCATCACCGAGAAGCCCCTGGTGCACGGCGAGCGCATCCAGCCGTTCGAGAAGTACGGCGTCAAGCTGATGTCGCTCGGGTTCATCCTCGACACCGACACGCCGGTCATCTGGCGTGGCCCCATGGTGATGAAGGCGCTCGAGCAGATGCTCGGGGACGTGGACTGGGGCGCTCTCGACTACCTCGTCCTCGACCTGCCGCCGGGCACCGGGGACGCGCAGCTCACCCTCACCCAGCGCATCCCGCTCGCCGGCGCGGTGATCGTCACCACGCCGCAGGACGTGGCGCTGATCGACGCCCGCAAGGGCCTCGCCATGTTTCGCAAGGTCAACGTGCCGGTCATCGGGATTGTCGAGAACATGTCGACCTTCGTCTGCCCGCACTGCGGCCAGACGACGGACATCTTCAAGAAGGACGGGGGCCGCAAGACGGCCGATCTCCTGGGCACCGCCTTCCTCGGCTCGATCCCGCTCGATCCGAAGATCGTGCTGGGCGGCGACGCCGGGGTGCCGATCGTGGTCTCCGAGCCGCGCGGCGCGCACGCCGGGGCGTTCCAGCAGGTGGCCGGCGCGGTGATCGAGGAGGTCGAGCGGCAGGAGGCCCAGAAGCCCAAGCTCTCGATCGTCTGAGCGTGCCTGTCGCCGTCATCGCCGATGCCCACCTGAGCGGCCCCGGCGGCCCCTCCGGGCCGCTCCTCGAGCAGCTCGCGGCGCTCCCGGAGCAGGGTTGCGGCCGGCTGGTGCTCCTGGGCGACATCTTCCAGGCCTGGATCGGGTCCCCCCGCTTCGAGACCGCGGACATCATTGCCGTGGTGGATGCCCTGCGCGGGCTGCGCCGGCGCGGGCTGCGGATCGACTACATCGAAGGGAACCGCGACTTCTATCTGAAGGACAGCCCCTACGCCGACGCCTTCGACCAGGTCGGCACGGAGGTGGCGTTCGAGGCCGGAGGGACCCGCTACCTGGCGGTGCACGGGGATGGTCTGAACGACCGCGACTGGAGGTACCGCTTCTGGCGGGACCTGTCGAAGAGCGCGCCGGTCCGCTTCGCGGTCACCCACATTCCGCGCCGCTTCGCGCACAAGATGGTGCACTCGACCGAGCGGCACCTCTCGCAGACCAACTTCAAACACAAGGTCCGCATCCCCGAGGAGGCGATCCTCCGCTACGCCGAGCGCCGGCTGGCCGAAGGGCACGACGTGCTGCTCCTTGGTCACTTCCACGAGCCGCGGATCTGGCAGGTGAAGGGAGGAGAGGTGCGGCTCCTGGAGGCCTGGTACACGAGCCGGCGGGTGGAGTGGCTCCCGGAGCCCTCACCCCCGGCCCCTCTCCCGCAAGCGGGAGAGGGGAGAGGGTTAGAAGGGTCCAGCAATCTGCCGGGAGATCGTGGCTAACCTACACCCCTCTCCCGCTTGCGGGAGAGGGGCCGGGGGTGAGGGCCTGGGCCGGCGGGCTGCTTACGGTAGGATGCCCGCCATGCCGTTCCGCGTCACCATGCTCGGCTCCGGCACCTCGACCGGCGTGCCGGTGATCGGCTGCCAGTGCGCGGTCTGCACGTCGGACAACCCGAAAAACAAGCGGACGCGCCCCGGGCTCAAGCTGGAATTCGCCGACGGCATCGTCCTGGTCGACACCCCGACCGAGCTGCGCGAGCAGGCGCTCCGCTTCGGGCTGCCGCGGCTCGACGCGGTGCTCTTCACGCATCCCCATGCCGACCACATCTTCGGTCTGGACGACATCCGCATCTTCAACTTCCGGCAGCGGCGGCCGATCCCGTGTTATGGCTCGGAGGCGACGCTCGCCGCGATCCGCCGCACCTTCGCCTACGTGTTCGAAGCGGGGCAGGCGGGGGGCGGCAAGCCGCAGCTCGATCTGATCCCGATCCGCGCGCCCTTCGAGCTGCTCGGCCGGATGGTGGTCCCGGTCCCCGTCTGGCATGGCGAGATGGAGGTCTTCGGCTACCGCGTCGGCGGCTTCGCCTACGTCACCGACTGCAACGTCATCCCGGAGTCGAGCTTCCGCCTCCTCGCCGGGGTGGAGGTCCTGATCCTGGACGCGCTACGCTATCGGCCGCATTCGACCCACTTCTCGGTGGAGGAGGCCCTGGAGGCCGCGGGGCGGATCGGCGCGCGGCGCACGATCCTCACCCACTTCTCCCACGAGATCGATCACGACGCGCCGGCCGTCCCCCTGCCGGAGGGAGTGGAGCTGGGATATGACGGGCTCGCCTTCGACATCGGATGAGATCCGGATCCCCGCCGGCCGCCGCGTGCACGGACGGCTGCGGGTCCCTTCCTCCAAGAGCCTCACGAACCGTTACCTCAACCTGGCGCTGCTGGGCAGGGCCCCTCTCGTCCTGGAGCATCCGCTCCTGTCTGAAGACATCGGTCTGTTCCTGCAGGCGCTGAGGCGCTGTGGCTTCCGGGTGGACGAAGGGGACGAGAGAGTGCGTCTGGAGCCCGGACCCCCTCCTGCGGCCGAGGTCGAGATCTTCTGCGGCGCCTCGGGAACCATGCTCCGCTTCCTGGTGGCCACGCTCGCGGCGCTCCCCGGCCGCTGGCGCCTCGACGGCGTGCCGCGCCTGCGCGAGCGGCCGGTCCGCCCGCTGGTCGACGCCCTGCGGCGGCTGGGAGCGCGCATCGACTACCTGGCGGCTGAAGGGTACGTGCCACTCCGCATCGAGGGGGGGACGCTCGGCGCCGGGGCGACCGTCCTCGACGCCGGGGAATCGAGCCAGTACCTCTCCGCCCTCCTGATGGCCGCGCTGCGCGCTCCGGGCGAGGTGACGGTGGAGGTCGAGGCGCTGACCTCGCAGCCGTACGTGGAGGTCACTCTCGGAGTCGTCGAGGCCTTCGGCGGCCGGATCGAGGCGACGGGGCCGCGGACGTGGCGGGTGTGGCCTTCCTCTCTGGCGGCGGGGCGTGTCGAGGTCGAGGGGGATTGGTCGGCCGCCGCCTATCCGGCCGCCGCGGCCGCCCTGACCGGCGGCGAGGTGACTCTCGCCGGTCTCCTCCGCGACTCCCGCCAGGGGGACCGCGGGTTTGCCGGCCTGCTCCGGGAGATGGGAGCGGAGGTGGCCTGGGACGGCGGCGAGATGACCGTGCGCGGGCGCGGGCTCACCGGGGTGGAGGCCGACCTCTCCGCCATGCCCGACCAGGTGCCGACGCTGGCGGCGCTCGCCCCCTTCGCCCGCGGTGCGACCCGCATCTTCAACGTCGCCCACCTGCGGATCAAGGAGAGCGACCGCCTGGAAGCCATGGCCACCGAGCTGCGCAAGCTGGGAGCCCGCGTGGACGAGGGGCCGGACTGGCTGCGCATCCCCGGGGATTGGGCGGAGCGGGCTCCGGTGGACGGCGAGGTGCGGATCGACCCGCGGGGAGACCACCGGATCGCCATGAGCTGCGCGCTGGTGGGGCTGCGCCGCCCGGGCGTCGTGATCACCACGCCCGGCGTGGTGGCCAAGTCGTACCCGGAGTTCTGGCGCGACCTCGCAGTGCTGACTTCTGAGCGATAGTCGCTGAATCCACTGCCGCTCGTCCCCTTTGTCGCACACATCGGTTGTGCTCTGCCGTATCTTCTTACGGTACACTCCCGTTTCGCTTGGAACCTTCACTGCAAGGCGCGGTGGCGCGCCTGGTCCATCCCTGCCTCGAGCCGCTCCCGGACGGCGGCGAGCCGATCTCCGGCACGCACCTGACCCATGTGCAGCGCCTGGGGGTGGTCCTTCAGGCGGCGGGGCTCCTGTCGCTCCTCGAGCGGGCCGGTTGGGGGCTCGCGGGGTGGGATGCGGCACGGCTCGGCCGCGATGGCCGGCTCGCGCGGCTCGAGGTGGCCGGCCGGCTCGGACCTGCCCGCTCGCCGCGGCCGTGCCAGGACCTGTTGCGCGATCTCCTGGCGCGGCTCTTCGGTGGCGGCGACGCCGACCTGCGCGGCCCGGGGCCGGCCAAGTTCGCCGCGCGGTCCCTGGTCCAGCACTGGCAGCACTCGCTGGTGCCGCTGGCGCCGGACGAGGCCGTGGCTCAGCTCCTGGAGGCCTCGCCCTTCCTCTGGGAGCCCGCCTTTGCGGAGGACCGGATGGCGCTGGCGGGCGAGCTCCATCGCTTCGACGGCCGGGAAGAGACCGCGGACGTCTGGGTGGCGGGCCCGCGGCGGTTCCGCCGCCGGATGCTCGGCGCAGCGCACGATCTCGCGGCGGTCCGGTCGCTCCTGGGCGGGCCGGAAGCGCGGCAGCTCTGGGAGCACGAAGAGACTGGTGATCCCCGGACTCTGGCAGCCGCGGGGAGCTGGCGTGCCGCCGTGGCCGCCTGGGAGCTCCGGCCGCCGGTCCACGAGGCCGAGCGGGTGGAGCGCGCCCGGGCTCTCGCGGCGCTCGGCCGCTTCGAAGCGGCGCTCGGGGCGCTGTCCGGTCTCGGCTCTCCGGCGGCTCTCCTGGCGCGGGCCGAGGTCCAGCTCCGGCTCGGCCAGTTCTCCGCGGTCCTCGCCGCCGTGCGCGAGCTCAAACCGGCCCGGCTCTCCCCCGGCGAGGCCGCCGAGATGGCCGAGCTCGCCGCGCGTGCCTTCGCGAACACCAAGACGCCGGAAAAGGCCGTCCCCTGGCTGCGCCGCGCGCTCACCGCGGCGGGCTCTGCGGGGACCCGCGCCGGCCTCCTGGCCCGCATCGCCGCCGCCGCTGCGGCCTGGGACCGGCGGGACCTGGCCGCCATGGACCGCCTGCTGGAGGAGAGCCGCGCTGCGCTGGACGATCCGGATCTCGCCTGGCGCTGGCATCAGGCACGCGCCCTCCTGGAGCTCGAGGCCGACGACGGAGCGGAGCGGGCGGTCGCTCACGCGGAGGCGGCGCTCCGCCGGCGCCGCCACCTTCCCGGACACCAGGCGGCGGACCTCTGGAACGAAGCCGGACGGGCGAGGGCGGCGGCGGGAGACCTGCCCGGTGCCGAGCGCGCCTTCCTGCACCAGGTGCGGCTCCTCGAAGGGTGCGATGGACCGCGCATGGCGACTCTCGCGCTGTTCAATCTCGCCGAGATCCGCCTGCGCCGCGGCCGGCTCGCCGGCGTGCGCGAGATCCTGGAGCGCTCCACGGCCGAGAACCGGCGGGCGGGCAATTTCCGCGGTCTGGCCCAGGATGCCGAGCTGTGGGCCCGCCTCGAGCTGGTCCTGGGCCGGCCGGAGGCCGCGCTCGCGGCCTGCCGCAACGCGGTGGACGATCAGGAGCGCCATGGCCTGAGCTGGCGCCGCGGCGAGCTCCGGCTGCTCGCCGCCCGCGCCCTCGGCTGGCTCGGCCGGCCCGCCGAGGCTGCCGCGGCCCTGGAGGATCTCCCCGCGATGACCCTCCGCGAGCTGGAGCCCGAGGAGCGCCCCGCTCTGCATGCCCTGGCCGGAGACCGCGCGGCGGCCCGCCGCGAGCTCGACACGATCGCCGACCCCGGCCTGCGGGCCCTCTGGGCCTCCGTGCTCGCCGGAGAGATGCCGGCCGCCGCAGGCTGGTCCGCCCTCGGCGTCCTGGAGCCCTTCCGCGCCGCCCGCCTGGTCGTGGACCTGGAACGGCTCCTGCCGGGCGCGGTGCCGGTGGACGTCCGGCGCCAGGCGAGCGCAGCCCTGCGGAGCGCCGGGAGCCTCCCCCTGGCGGAGGCCCTGGAGGCGCACGACGGAGGTCCCTGGCAGCTGGCCGCTGCCCTCCTGAGTCTCCTCACGCGCGAAACGGAGCCGCAGGGCGAGGCCGAAGCTCCTCTCATGGCCCCGGAGGAGGAGCGGCCCGGAGCCCGGCGCACGGGCAAGGCCGGCGAGATGGCGGGAGAGAGCCCGGTCTTCCTCTCAGCCCTCGAGCGGCTCGACCGGCTGGCGGCTGGAGACCTCTCCCTCCTGATCCTCGGCGAGAGCGGGACGGGCAAGGAGCTCGCAGCCCGGCGTGCCCACCGCGCGAGCGCCCGCGCCTCCGCCCCGTTCGTGGCGCTCAACTGCGCGGCGCTCTCCGAGACCCTCCTGCTTTCCGACCTCTTCGGCCATGTCCGCGGCGCCTTCACCGGCGCCGACCGCGACCGCCCGGGCGTCTTCCAGACCGCCGAAGGCGGGACCGTCTTCCTCGACGAGATCGGCGATCTCCCGCTGAGCGCCCAGGGCCTGCTGCTGCGGGCCATCCAGGAGGGGGAGATCCGGCGTCTGGGAGAGAGCGTTGCGCGCAAGGTGAACGTGCGGGTCCTGGCAGCCACCCACCGCGACCTCGCGGCGATGATCGAAGCCAAGAGCTTCCGTCTCGACCTCTACCACCGCCTGCGGGGCGGCTGTGTCGAGCTGCCGCCGCTGCGCGACCGTGGGGACGACGTGCTGCTCCTGGCCGACCGCATTCTCGAGCGGACCGGCGCCCGCCTCTCGCGCGAGGCACGGAGCCGCCTGAGCAGCCACCTCTGGCCGGGCAACGTCCGCGAGCTCCAGAACGTGCTCGCCGCGGCCGTCGCCCTGGCCGGCGGCCGGATCATCGGGCCGGAACACCTCGAGCTGCCGGCGGCCGGGCCGCCGCCCGGGCTTTCCTATCATGAGCAGATGGACGCCGCCCGCCGCCGTGTGGTCTTCGGGGCCTTGGAGAAGCACGGTGGAAACCAGGCCGCGACCGCCCGCTATCTCGGCCTCTCACGCCAGGGTCTGCACCACATCCTCCAGGATCTGGGCGGCGGTCAACGCTGATCGATCAGTGTCCGCGGCCGGCCGGAAGCGGCACGTAATTCTCGCGCATCGCGGGGCGCAGGAGCGCCGCCACACGTTCCAAACCCTCCTGATCGGCCTCGTCGAACGCGGCGGGCGCGTGCGAATCGAGATCGAGCACCGCGATCAGCTCGCCGGTGGGAGAAAACACCGGGACGACGATCTCCGAGCGGGCGGCGGAATCGCAGGCGATGTGACCGGGAAAGGCGTCGACGTCGGGCACGAGCTGCGTGGAACGCTCGCGGGCTGCGGCGCCGCAGACGCCGCGATCGAACAGGATCTCCAGGCATCCGAGGGGGCCCTGATAGGGTCCGACGCGCAACAAGGCGGGTGCGACGGCGCGATAGAAACCCACCCAGCTCGCGTACGGCAGGCGCTCTTTCAGGATGCATGCACAGCTTGCCATGGCAGCAATCGGATCTTCCAAGCCTGCGAGGACGGCTTTCAACTCGGTGGTGATCTCGCGATAAAGCTTTTGCTTGTCGTGTTTGTCCATGAGAGGGATTCTAAGCGAAGCCGGCTCCGGGCGCTCGATGGAATGTCTCGTTTCCGGACGTTGTTCGCAAAGTAGGGGGAAATTGTTGACTTGTCCCCCGATGTTCTTGATAATCACCCCGTAAGCTGAGGAGAAGGCGCCGTTTACCATCCGATCCATCGCAGGAGGCGAGACCAAAATGACCGAACCCGCAGGTAACCAAGGCAAGCTCTATACCCTTTCCGAGATTTCCCAGAGGAGCGGCATTTCCATGCCGACCCTCCAGCGCTACAAGAAGATGTATCAGGATCGCATCCCCGCCGAGGGGAAGGGCCGCAAGCAGCGCTATCCCGAGAACGCTCTGCCGGTCTTCGACCAGATCCGCAACGAAAACCTCGGCCGGCGCGGCCGGCCGCGCAAAGATCCGAACGCCCCGCGGCCGGTCGGGCGCCCGCCCGGCTCGAAGCGTGGACGCAAGGCGGCAGCCCAGGCCGCCCCGGTGGAAGCTCCGCGTCGCCGGGGCCGCAAGCCCGCCGCGAAGGCCGCTCCGGCGCCGGCGCCGGCCCCGGCTCGTCGCGGACGCCCGCCCGGCAGACCCCCCGGCCAGGCCACCAAGGCCACCAAAGCCACCAAAGCCACCGGGACCAAGCGCGGGAATCTCCTGACGCTCACCGAGATCAGCAAGCAGACCGGAATTTCCTATCCCACACTGGTGCGCTACGTCCGGATCTACTCCGATCGTCTGCCGCACGAGGGCAGGGGGCGCGGGCGGCGTTTCTATCCGGAAGCGGTCAACGTCTTCCGTGAGCTCCGCCAGGAGAGCGGTCGGGGCGGCCGCAAGCCGGCGGTTGCCGCCAAGCGGCGTGGACGTCCTCCGGGCTCCGGTCGTAAAGCGACGGCCGCGGCACGTGGCGGTCGCAGCGAGGACACCGGGGTTTTGCAGCGGCTGCGGGAGATCGAGAAGTCGCACCTGGACCTCGAAAAGCGTTTCCGCGACTTCGCCAAAGGCCTGCAGCGGCTCTTCCGTTGAGCCCGCATCGGCGGCCGTGATTGCCGAGCCCCGGCTGGCGAGCCGGGGCTTTTTCTTGTCCAGGGCTACAGCTCCAGATGATCCCAACCGAGCGCAGGAAGATCGCGGGCGACGCCGTCCTGGCGCAGGACGATCCGTTTCGACCGGGTGATCCGTCCGATCCTGCGAGCCCCCGCTTCCGGCGGCGTAAGCCCCTCCGGCAGAGTGAACAGCAGGACATAGTCCTCGCCACCGCTCAGAGCGAGAGAAAGAGGATCGGCTCCGATCGTCCGGCAGAGATCGCCGAACCGATCAGCGAGCGGAAGCTCGGCCGCCATGACCTCCGCACCGGCGCCGCTCTCCCGGCATAGACGGTGGAGATCGATCGCAAGGCCGTCCGAAACGTCCATGGTCGCGCCTTCTTCCTGCCGGCCGAGCCACCTTCCCAAAGCGAGCTGCGGCTGCGGTCGCAGATGCCGGCGCACCGCGCGCCGTGCGGCCGCGCGAAGAGTGCCGCTCGCGACGAAATCGCTCGCAAGCTCCACCCGGCTGCCGCGGGGCCGTGCGCCCTGCGCGATCAGTCGCTGCCCCGCTGCCGACTCTCCGATCGTTCCGCCCAACCATAAGGAGTGGCCGGGCCGGGCGTCTGCGCGGTGCAGGAATCGTCCACCTTCCGGACACCTTCCGATCAACGTCAGGGTTGCCACCGTGGTTTCCGGGCTCCGCGCCAGATCGCCGCCGGCAAGCACGGTGCCGGTCTGCCGGCAGGCATCGATCAGAGCCCGGAAGAAGCGGCGATGGCCGAAACCGGGCGCGGCCGACAGGGCAAGGAACGCATAGGCGGGCTCGGCTCCCATGGCCGCGAGATCGGAGAGATTGACCGCGAGGAGCCGGGACGCGAGCACCGCCGGATCGAGATCTGTTGCGATATGCACACCGGCGATCTGACTGTCGACGGTGACGGCGAAGGGTCCGCCGGCGGGCAGCACGGCGGCGTCGTCGCCCAGGAGACAGGGGTCGAGCTGCGCGCGGACCCAGCGGAGCAGCGCGTCTTCACTCACGTTCGATCAGACGTGCGCGGCTTCGGGCTGATTCTTGGGCACCGCCGCCGTCTCGGCCGGTTTGGCCTCCTCCGCGGTGGCGGGACGATCGAGCAGGGCGAGGGGGAGAACGTCGTCCATGTGCTCCACGAAATGGAAGGTGAGATCTTTCTTGATCGTGTCCGGGATCTCGGCGAGGTCGCGGCGGTTGAGCTTTGGAACGATCACGGTGTGGACGCCCGCGAGCTTGGCGGCCAGCGTCTTCTCCTTGAGGCCGCCGATCGGCAGCACGTCGCCGCGCAGGGTGATCTCACCGGTCATGGCGACCCGGCGGTTGACCGGCCTCTGCGTCAGAACCGAAAGGATCGCGGTACCGATCGTGATGCCGGCGGACGGGCCGTCCTTGGGGATCGATCCCGCCGGGACGTGCACGTGGATGTCGTGCGTGGCGAAGAAATCGTCGGCCATCTTCTGCGCGCCGGCATAGGCGCGGGCGTAGGAGAGCGCCGCCTGCGCCGATTCTTTCATCACGTCGCCGAGATGGCCGGTCATCAGGATCTGCCCCTTGCCCGGCACGGCCACCACCTCGATGAACAACAGATCGCCGCCCACCGCGGTCCAGGCGAGGCCGGTGGCGACCCCGACGCGATCGCGATCCAGAAGCTCCTCGCTGAAGTGCTTTCGCACGCCGAGGAGCTCCTCCACCCTCTCCGCATTGACCACGACCCGTTCCGTCTCGCCGCGCGCGACTTTCACCGCGACCTTGCGGCAGACCGCGGCGAGCTCGCGCTCGAGATTGCGTAGGCCGGCCTCTCGCGTATAGCCGGAGATGATCGTCTTGACTCCTTCATCGTTGATCTCGATGTTCTCGCCGGTAATCCCGTTTTCCCGCATCTGCTTGGGGATGAGGTGGAGGTGCGCGATCCGCAGCTTCTCCTCTTCCGTGTAGCCGGACAGCCGGATCACCTCCATGCGGTCGAGGAACGCCGGCTGGATCGGCTCCAGCATGTTCGCCGTGGCGATGAACATCACGCGCGACAGGTCGTAGGCCATTCCCAGGTAGTGATCGACGAAGCTGAAATTCTGCTCCGGATCGAGTACCTCGAGGAGAGCCGACGACGGATCGCCGCGAAAGTCGGCGCCGATCTTGTCGATCTCGTCGAGCACGAAGACCGGATTGCTCGTGCCGCCCTGGCGGATCGCCTGGACGATCCGGCCGGGCAACGCTCCGACGTAGGTGCGGCGATGGCCGCGGATCTCGGCTTCGTCGCGCACGCCGCCCAGGGAGAGACGCACGAATTTGCGGCCCATGGCCCGCGCGATCGAGCGGCCGAGCGACGTCTTGCCCACGCCGGGCGGGCCGACGAAGCAGAGGATCGGGCCGCGCGTATCGGTTTTGAGCTTGCGCACAGCCAGATATTCGAGGATGCGCTCCTTGATCTTCTCGAGGTCGAAGTGATCTTCGTCGAGGATCTGCTGCGCGTGATCCAGATCGAGATCGTCCTCGGAGATCGTCTCCCAGGGCAGCGCGGTGAGCCAATCGAGATAGGTGCGGATGATCTGCGTCTCGGCGCTCTCCGGATGGCTCCGCTCGAGTCGGCGGACCTGCCGTTCGAGCTCCTCCTTGGCCTCCTCGGACATCTTCTTTTCTTCCGCCAGGCGCCGGTAGCCCGCGATCTCCTCGCTGAGCTCCTCGCCTTCGCCGAGCTCCTGCTGGATCGCTTTGAGCTGCTGGCGCAGGAAATATTCGCGCTGGCTGCGATCCATCTCGCCGCGCGCCTGCGACGAGATCTCCTGCTGCATGGTGAGCACCTGGATCTCGCGCGCCACCATGTCGCTGACCTTGCGCAGGCGATCGATCGGATCGATCGTCTCGAGGATGGTCTGCGCCTCGGTCGGTTTGAGGTCGAGGTTGCTCGCGGCGAGATCGGCGAGGCGGCCGGGATCTTCCAGGTTGGCGGCGATCACCATCACCTCGGGAGAGATCCCCTTGCCGAGCCCCACGGCGCGGTCGAGGCTCTCCTTGACGCTGCGCAGCAGGGCCTCGACTTCGAGGGTGCCCGGCGGCAGCCTGGGCTCTTCGATCGGCTCGATCTTGGCCTGCAGATAGGGCTCCGTCTGGCTCAGGTGATGAACGCGCGCCCGCGACAGACCCTGGACGAGGATGCGGATGCGTCCATCCGGAAGCTTGAGCATCCGCATGATCACGGCCGCGGTGCCGAGCGGATAGAGCTCGTCCTCGCCGGGGTTGTCGAGCGCCGGGTCGCGCTGCGCCACCAGCATGATCACCCGGCTCTCCGCGAGAGCCCGGTCGACGGCCAGGACACTCTTGTCGCGCCCCACGGACAGGGGGAGGATGATATAGGGAAAAACGACGGTGTCTTTGAGCGGCAGGACGGGCAGGACGTCGGGGATTTTGATGGCCTCGTCGGAGGTCTCACCGGGCGGTCTGGTCATTCCGTTGTCCCTTCCTCAGGTTCCTCGATATGCAAGACGCGAGCCTCCTGGCGTTTATCTTGAATTTTCGGGAATTCGATCGTCAAGAGGCCGTCTTCGAGCCGGGCGCCGCCGCGATGGGTGTTCACCGCCGAAAAGATCTGGATCTCGCGGACGAAGCGGCCGTGGCCACGCTCCATGCAATGGAACTTGATGCGCTGCGCGACCGGCATGGGCGTGCTCTTCACCCCCGACAGCGCGATCCGCGTCCCGCGCACCTCCACGCTGAGATCGGCCGCGCGGAAGCCCGGGACCTCGACGAGGATCAGGACCGCGTCCGGCGTCTCGACGATGTCCATGCAAGGCTGCCACTCGCCGATGGGCAGATGGCTGTCGCCGATCTGCACCGCCTCCTGGAAGAGTCGGTCGAGCTCGGCCTGAAAGCGGGAGATGAGATGCAGGGAGGCGAATCTGGCGGCCATGGTCATGCCTCTTTGTCGGTCGGGAGCAAGGGAGTGAGCACATCCATGAACGCGCCGACGTCCTCGAACCGGCGGTAGACCGAGGCGAAGCGGACATAGGCCACCGGGTCGAGGTCGCGGAGCTGCTCCATGACGAAGCCGCCGATCTCGCGGGTGGAGATCTCGCGGTCTTCCCGGTCGTGAAGCATACCCTCGGCCTGGTCGATGATCGCCTCGAGCCGTTTCAGGGGGACGGGGCGCTTCTCACACGCTTTGAGCAGGCCGCCGAGGAGCTTCTTGCGGCTCCACTCCTCGCGCGTGCCGTCGTGCTTGATCACCATGTAGGGGATGTCCTCGATCTGCTCGTACGAGGTGAAGCGGCGCCCGCAGCTCAGGCACTCGCGGCGGCGGCGGATGGTGTCGCCGTCGCGGCTCTCGCGCGAGTCGACCACCCGGTCGCGGTTCTCGGAGCAGAAGGGGCACCTCATCGCGCGGCCCCCCCGGGCCCATCGGGAGGCCGTCTACTCCTTGGCATGGAGGGAGATGTTCAAGCGCAGCAAGAGCTTCTCCAAGTGGGCGGCGTCCTTGATGTCGACCTGGAGGTCGTGGACCGCTTCGACCACCCGGTTCTGCTCGTCTTCCACCTGGAAGCTCAAGAGGAGGCGCCGCGCGCGCTGGAAGTCGGCGCGCTTCAGGGTCATCTCGATATTGCGCGAGAGCTCGCTGCGGCCGTTGGTGGACGCCGGAGCGGCCGCGGCGGCGGGAGTCTTCGCCATGGCCTGGCTACGCAGCTTTTCGAGCTCGCCGAGGACATCCATCGCGCCCTTCGCCCTCGGCCGAGCCGAGGCCGGCGGCGGAGGAGGCGCCGCCGCCGTCCGGGGTGGCGCCGGAGCCGCCGCAACGGGCGGCTGCGGCTGGGCCTGCGACGGCGGCCGCAGCTGCGGGGCCGACGGCAGGGAGGGCGCGGCCGGCGCGGGCGCGGGAGCGGGCCGCGGCAGCGGAGCCGCAGGGGACGCCGGCTGCGGGTTGGCCTGGGACTGGGGGCGCAGCTGCGGCGTGGCCGGCAGGGGCGGCGCGGCCGGTGCGGGCGGCTGAGCCGCGGGCCGCGGGGGTGTTGCCGGGCGGGGAGGCGTCGCCGGAGCGTCCGAGCCGCGGGAGAGGCGCTTCTTGAGCGCCAGCAGAGTGACCTTCGAGACCTCCTTGAGCGTCTCGAAGACCCCCATCCCGGTGACGGCCGATGACTCGACCGAGGGCCAGTTGGCCCGGTTGAGCGCCTGGTTCATCTCCTCGACCGTGCAGATGTCCGGGAGGTCGCGCTTGTTGAACTGGAGGACCAGGGGCAGGGTGTCGACCGACAGCCCCATCTCGGCCAGGTTCTCCTCCAGATTGTGGAACGACTCGACGTTGGCCTGGACCATCGGCCGCTGCGAGTCGGCCACGAAGACGACGCCGTCCACTCCCTTGAGCACCAGCTTGCGGGTGGTGTTGTAGAACACCTGGCCCGGCACGGTGTAGAGCTGGATCCGGGTGTTGAAGCCGGCGATCGTCCCGACGTCGATCGGCAGGAGGTCGAAGAACAGGGTCCGGTCGGTCTCCGTCTCCAGGGACACCATCTCGCCGCGGGACTCCCCGGCGGTATGGGCGTAGATGTAATGGAGGTTGGTCGTCTTGCCGCAGAGGCCTGGGCCGTAGTACACGACCTTCGCGGCCATCTGCATCGTGCTGTAATTGAAGAAGACCATGGTCGATGCGGCTAGATGGGACCACGGAGCATAGCACCCGCCCCCGAGGGGGTCAACGGCAGGTCAAGCGGGCCGTACTCCAGCTTCCGGCGCCGCCCGCTCCAGGATCATCCCGACATCCGTGCCGGCCGGCAGGGTCCCGAACGCCCGGCCCCCCTCGCCGGCCAGGCGGCTGGCGCAGAAGGCGTCCGCGACGGCCGGCGGGGCGTGGCGGACGAGAAGCGATCCCTGGAGCGCCAGGGCCAGCCGCTCGACGAGATGCCGCGCCCGGGTCTCGGCTTCCTCGGGGTCGAGCCGCCCGAGGTCGTCCCGGAGGGTGGCCACGAAGATGTCGAGGCGATGGTCGGCGCCGCGCGCCAGGGCGATCTCCCCGAAGAGAGCGGCCAGCGACTTCGGCGCCTTCTGGATGGCGCGCAGCACGTCCAGGCACTGGATGTTGCCCGAGCCCTCCCAGATCGAGTTGAGCGGCGCCTCGCGATAGAGGCGGGCGAGGGGCCATTCCTCGGTATAGCCGTTGCCGCCCAGGCATTCGAGGGCCTCGGCCGCATGGACCGGCGCCCGCTTGCAGAGCCAGTACTTGAGGACCGCCGTGGCCAGGCGCTTGAACGGGAGCGCCTCCTCCTCCCCGGCGTCAGCCTCGTCGAAGGCCCGTGCCAGGCGCATCATGGACACGGTCGCCGCCTCGGACTCGATCGCCAGGTCGGCCAGGACGTTCCGCATCAGCGGGTGATCGGAGAGGAGACGGCCGAAGGTCCGCCGGTGCCGCGCATGCCAGATCGCCTGGGCGGTCCCCTGGCGCAGCGCCGCGGCCGAGCCGATGACGCAGTCGAGCCGGGTGTGGACGACCATTTCGAGGATCGCCGGCACGCCGCGCCCCTCCTCGCCGATCCGCCGGGCCCAGGCGGCGTGGAACTCGACCTCGCTGGAGGCGTTCGACCGGTTGCCGAGCTTGTCCTTGAGGCGCTGGAGGTGGAAGCGGTTGCGTGTGCCGTCGGGGGTGAACCGGGGGAGCAGGAAGCAGGTGAGCCCCCGGGGCGCCTGGGCCAGGACGAGGAACGCGTCGGACATCGGAGCCGAGCAGAACCACTTGTGGCCGGTGACCTCGTATTCGGCCTCGCCGCCGGCCGGCACGGCCCGGGTCGTATTGGCGCGCACGTCCGATCCCCCCTGCTTCTCGGTCATCGCCATGCCGCAGATCGCGCCGCTCTTCTCCCCGGACGGGATCAGCCGCGGGTCATAGGAAAGCGATGTAACGCGGGGCACCCACTCCGCCGCGACCACCGGCTCGGCCCGCAAGGCGGGGACGACCGAGTAGGTCATGGATAGAGGACAGCCGACGCCGGCCTCGACCTGGGAGAGGGTGGCGAACAGGGCCGCCCGGGCCACGTGGGCGCCGGGCCGGGATTCGCGCCAGGGAAGGGAATGCAGCCCGTGCTCGACCCCGAGGCGCAGCAACCCGTGCCACGCGGGATGGAATTCGACCTCGTCGATCCGGTTGCCATTGCGGTCATGGGAGCGGAGGACCGGCCGGTGCTCGTTGGCCTGGAACCCCCACGCGATCGTCTCCGCGCGCCCCGCGATCTCGCCGAGCTCCCGCACCCGCTCCTCCGCCCACGCCGCCCCCTCCCGTTGCAGCGCCTCGACGAGCGCCCGGTCGGAGGCGAAGACGTTGTAACCCTCCAAGGGCGGGGGCTGGTTGAAGACGGTGTGCGTCTCCTGGGGCTCGGCGGGAGGCTCCGCCGCCGGGGATGGGGCGGTGGGGAGGTCGGAAACGGCCATGGCGGGAGGATACACCGGGCGCAGCGGAAGGGGCACTTATGCTACTCGAAGTACCCCGCGAGATCGATGACGAGATGGATGTAGCCGTTGTTTGCCACGAGCGGTTTCACCTTCAGCGTTCCTGTGCCGTCGATGGCCAGCAGGACAATGGCATTGATGCTTTGGTTCCTTCCGGCTGCGAAGGTGAGAGTGTCGAGGCTGGGAGATGGAAGATCGTTGGGGTACAGCGTCAGGGCTCCATCGCCGGTCGGCCACACCACCGTCACGTTGACTGCAACGGCGCGTGCCGTCGATGGCACTCCGCACGTATCATGCAGTGCGATCATGCGATCCACGCCGCTGTCGAGATGCGGCCCCTGCTCCGGCAGCCTCGTGTCGAGCACGCGGCAGGGGAGAACGATATAGAAGTCCCCATCGAATTCGAGATTCGCCGCCGCAACGTCTTCGGGATCGATCCCATCGTAGATCGAGTCCTCGGTCAGCTCCTGGTTCATGGTGAGGGTGACTGTGTAGGCCTGACCGTTGTCATCCACAAAGTCGTTCAGGCCGGTCAGGGTGACGGTCTGCGGGATCGACCAGTCATCGGCTGTGAAGGTGAGCCGAGCAGGGGAGACCGTCCCCTCGCTGGGATCGCTCGAAACGAGATCGATCACCACGTTGCCGGCCGGCTCGGTGTTCAGGACGACGCTCAGGCTGGCGGTGCTTCCGTTTTCAAACGTGATGAGGCCTGAGGAGGGGGATACGAGGACCCCCGAGGCGGAAAACAGGTAGACGGCTCCCACGCCTTCGACGGTCTCCGGGTCGTTGACCCCGGGAGCACCCACCATCACGGTGCCGCCGGAGACCGCCACGGCGATACCGAAGAGATCCCAGGGCTCCCTGTCGGAGGCGAGGAGCTCTCCTTGATCGGACCACTGGATGCCGCTACGCATGAACGCATAGGCTGCACCGGTCGAGCCGTCGCGGTACATCGCTCCCACCACCACTGTATTCTCGGAGAGCGCGATGCTCCAGCCGAAAAGGTCGCCTGGTTCTCCGTTGGAGGCGAAGAGAGTGGCCTGCCGGGACCAGCTCCCGCCGCCTCCTCCGAAGACATACGCCACGCCCACATCGAGCGCCAGGTGATTCAATGGCGGAGGAGCTCCCACCGCCAGGGTTCCGCCGGACAACGCGACGGACTCTCCAAAGGCGCGCTCGAACCCCCCATCGGGATTGGGGATCCTGGCCTGCTCGACCCAGGACGAGCCGCTGCGCTGGAAGGTGTACACGGCGCCTGCCGGGACTCTGTAGGGGGCTCCGGCCACCAGCGTGTCTCCCGAGAGCGCAACGGACCTGCCGAGCTCGTCGTTCGTCTGCCCATCGGAGGCGAGGAGCTTGACCAGCATGGACCAGCTCGTGCCCTGGCGCACGAAGACGTATGTTGCGCCGGTGCGCCTCCTGGACGGGGTGCTGTCACTGTAGGGCGCCCCCACCGCGATGGTATCGCCGGAGATCGCGATGCTGGCGCCGAAGCCATCGTAGCTTTCGGCATCGGGGGCGAGCAGCGTGCCTTGCTCGGACCAGCTCGAGCCGTTGCGCACGAAGACGTGGACCGCACCGGAGTAAGGAACATCGGGATTTCCATAGTACGCAGCCACAACCGCGGTATCGCCGGAGACCGCGACGGAACCGCCAAACTCATAGCTCCCATCAGGAGCCGCGAGCCTGGCCTGCTGGTACCAGCCCGATCCGCTGCGGATGAAGACGTAGGCTGCTCCCTGCGCTTCGTTCTCATCGCGCGCTCCCACCAACGCGGTTTGACCGGAGATTGCGACAGACGCGCCGAACCAATCGTTGGCGATCCTCTCGAGAGGCAGGAGCTTGGCCTGCTCGGTTCTGGCGCCCCAGGCCGAGGGAGTCGTGGCGGCAAGAAGGCAACTGACGAGGACGGCAAGGCGAACACGCGCGGGGATTTCCATGGGCCCACTCCTTCGGGCGCGGAATAGCGCTCTCTACCAGCATCTCTTGACGGCGGGAAATGGAAACCGTCCGTCGGGGTGGGGAGGCTACGCTCCGCCGGGGGAAAGTGGGGTCTAGAGAAATTGGAGAAGCTGTTCCCAGCAGCCGGCCTTACCCGGCCCCCAGAGATCAAGACAGGCCGGGCCGCTCCTCCCGCCACGAGGAGCGCGTCCCGGTCCTTCGCTTGTCAAAGAGCACCGGGAGCTTCTGCCCGGTGGCCCGGCCCGCCCGCCGGCGTCAAGAGCTGAAACCCAGGTCTTGACAGTCACCAATCATGCAAATACATTCCCCAGATGTCAAGAGGGTCGCGACAGAAGCCGAGCGAGTGAGCAGAGCTGTAGGGCAACGAACAGCTCGACACCTTGGACAAAAGGCCAACGCGTCGGGCAAGGGACCCTCTCACCGGCTGAAAAGATCTGTTCCTCTCGCAAGTGACTCAATTGCCGGACGAGCTGACCTTTTCGCGGCTCACCACTCTGTTGGAGCGTCGCGCGAGTCACTTGAAGCCTGAACAGGTCTGTTCGTCGAGTCAACAGCTCCGTGACCGGCTGGAAGAGCTGTTCGTCTCCGAAAAGATCTGTTGGTCGACCGAACAAGTCTGTTCGTCAGGGAATAGATCAGCCCATCCGGCAATAGAGTCACTCAAGCGATCAACAGACCTTTTCGCCCGGCAATAGAGTCACTTGAGAATCCAACAGGTCTTTTCACGCGGCGAGTTGACTTTCGGAACAATCAGCAGGAAGAATAAATATTTTGTGTTGACAAGCGGAGAGAGTGGGGGTAATCTTCCTCTTGCTGCGAGCCGTTCAACCAGGAGAACCGTGGAGGAAACGTGGAGAAAGCAGGCATGTGAATTCAGTCCCGACGGACCCGGGACCGGAGAGTCCGGACTCGGGCCGAGACCGATAAACCGAATGGGGGACCAGGGATCGGGATATCCCTCCCCATCCAGGAAGGAGAAGGACCATGGCCACGCAAGGACGTTCCAAGCCGGAACGGGTCGCGCGGTGGAAGGTGATGACGACGGGTCTCGAGCCGCAGCTCGGAGAGTTTCCGCTGCTGGTGCCCCTGCACACGGAGCTGAAGGGGATCACCCTCCAGTCCGACGAGCTGGACGCCGGTCAGGCGGCGCTCAAGGCGGAGTCGCAGGAGATCAACCGGATTCGCGAGGAGCTCGCGACGAGGGGAGATGAGCTGCGCAACCGCATCGCCGCGACGCTCAGGACCGTGCACGGATTCGACAGCGAGAAGCTGATCGAGTTCGGAGTCCAGCCGACGCGGAAGAGGGGGCGTGACCGGAAGCCCCGCCAGCGCCGCGGCCAGCCGGAGCCCGCGCCGGCCCCGGCGACCGCGCCCGACAGCACCACGCCGTAGAGCCGGCACAGAAGCACCGACAACAACCCTTGGGGGAGGGAGGTCCGCCTTCCTCCCCCTCCTCCTCACGGCCGCCGGAAGGTCCGGCTGCCGTGTGCCGTTCTTTGACAATTCGGTGAAGCAAGCAGGGTCCGGGGCTTGGCGCCCCCGGCCCTGTCCCTCCGTTTTCGGGGGGCCGGCCTGGCGCGGCCGGCCCCTGTCATGTCTTTGGAGGGGCCGGTCGCTGGGCGCGACTGGCCTCTCTCCTTCCTTATTGGATTGGGCGATTGGCTGGACGCGGGATCGACCTAGAGCCAATAGGTGGCCCTTGGGCGGATATGCCGAACTTGTGGAGATAGGGAGCGGCGATGACAATGGAGTGGGTGCACCAAGCGTGTCAACAGTCCACGACTAGGCTGCTGTGCGTTCGTAGGTAGAGTCGTGAGCTCGGTACCGCCAGGATCCCAAGTGGTGCTGATAACAACCTTGCGGAGTACAACGGCGGTGCCATCCGTCCGAGGACGAGCCTGATTCTTCTCCCTCAAATCCGTACCGACAATGCTCCGGCCTCCTTCACGCTGAAGTTTTCTGAACCTCTCGACAGCGTGGAATTCGTCATTCCGGCGTTTTACCCAGCGTCCGAGAGTGGCGTCACCCATCCGCTTGGAGCTGAGCGTGCACGCGCTCGACGTCGCCGGGCGTGAGCTCAGCTCCCAGGGTGAAGGCCTCACCAGGAGCTTTCATGACGTTTCCCCGCACCACTACTGGCTCAGAGATCCCGGCCTCGCCGGCATCGTCGCGGTACGCTTCGACTCCGATCCACGGCTGAACGGCGTACCGTTCGCCGGTTCAGTGCCATCCTTATCGAGCAACTGACCGCCGCAAAATGAGGGGATGACAAGAGTTCTATGCACGGCACCATAAGTAGTTGCGCATGTCGGTGATCCGGATGCCTGCCTGGGCAGCAAAGCTGGAGAGAACTTCCAAGGCCCTGACGACACCGCGGCCTCGCCGCCCGCCTCCCCTCTCTCACCGGACGGCAGAACCGTTCTCCTCAGTGTCGTCTACCTTAAATGGCGGCCGGACGGGTTAAACCTCGTAAGTCTCCCCGGTGACGATTCGCCGTTCGCCGGCGGGTCAATTCTCACCTCAAGGGGGCTTTCAGCAGGGGCAGGAGACGCAGTTCTTCCCGTCGGCGTCACAGCAGACGCAGGTGTGGACGGTGGTGGGGCCAGAGGGGTCGACCTTGTAGGGGTCGTCCTTCGGAGGGTCGTCCTTCTTCGGAGGGTCGTCCTTCTTTGGCTCGACCTTGGGGTCGTCCGCGGTGCTCAATGCGGTCGCCCGTCCTGCGACGTTGAATGCAGCCCCGACCGACGTTACGGCACTGGGCGCGACTGAGCGAGTCGGAGTGGAAGAATGCGGAATCACAAGACTTCCAGCAAAAAGGGCGAGTACAATAACTGCTTTCATGGTTGCCTCCTGGTCGTGGTTTTTGGGCGAAGGTTGCTTCCTTGCGTCAACTGAGGTGCCAGCCACTTCGGCAGCCACTTCGGCGGTGGCCCCCTGTTTATGAGTGATCAGAAGAGGAGAAGCATTTCCTGTAGCGCGCTCCAGCGATAGTCTCAGCCGGAACGAACGGCCGGGACATGCGCCAGCTAAAAGAGCGGTCCATAGGTGCAGGGTCCGTGCCATCCGACTGGGGACGTCTCTACCCCGCCCTCCCATAGGGCCGGCGGTAACAGATTGATTGAATTAACGCGCCCGCCGACCGATGATCAGGACCACCAGCAGGACCCACCACCGCGGCCTAGTCCTGCCACTTCCGTCGATCTGTCGAGCCCGTACCCTGGATCGAGCTCAGGTCCCGTCAGCGTTGCTGCTATAGCCTCCTCCAGTACTTTCTCCCTTCCCTCCATCGCCCTCCCACGATATCTTTGACGGATCTCGGGAGACTCCCTATACTCGGGGCATGGCCGAGCCTGCCTGGAAGACGCCGATAGGGACGCCAGAGCACGAGGACTCGGACGAGCCTTTGGAGGAAGCCGTGCTCCAGCGCTGGGTCAAACGCCCCGACGGTGGCAGAGAGCTCCTGGAGCTTCCGTTGACGCGGGAGCTGTTTCTCGATCCGCAGCTCGGGGACACGATGGTCCAGGGAGAGTGGCACGACATCACGGCCGGAGAAATCTCCGGCATCCTGAGGAATCATTTCCGTCTGCAGGCGGACGTTCGTGTCTTCCATGACATGAAGCATTACCTGCTGCCTCGCAAGCCGGCTCCGTCGCCGGACGTCTCGGTGGTCCGCGGGCTCGGGCCGAGGCGCCGGCGGTCCAGCTTCCGGGTGAAGAGAGAAGGTGTCCGCCCCAGTCTGTTGATCGAGGTGGTCTCCCCGGGCGCCGAGGCGCGCCAGGGCGATCTGGTGGACAAGGTCGAGCTCTACCGGCTCGCCGGGATTCCGGAGTACCTGATCGCGGACTCGCCGGGCGGCGTGACGGGCCTGCCGTTCAAGCTTCTGGGATACCGCCTGGATGCCTCCGGCCGTTATCAGCCCATACAGCCGGACGCCGAAGGGCGCTTTCTCTCCGAGACAACGGGCATCTGGTTCCAGGTCTCTCCCGACGGTCAACGGATCTTCCTCTTCGACGATCCGACGGGCCGGCGGCTGCTGAACCTGACGGAGCAAGAAGAGCGGGCCGACCACGAGGCCAAAGCGCGCAAGGCCGCAGAGAGAAAAGCGATTCGCGAGGCCGAAGCCCGCAAGACAGCCGAGGAGAAGGCAATTCGCGAGACCGAGGCCCGCAAGGCAGCCGAGGCGGAGGCAATTCGCGAGACCGAAGCCCGTGAGGCAGCCGAGGCGGAGGCGGCACGCCTCCGAGCGGAGCTCGAACGCCTGCGCCCGAGGGAGTAGCTGCCGCCCCGCCGTTGGCTCTCCTCACCCCTTGACGGCCCCCGCCGTGAGCCCCTGCACGATCCTCCTCTGGAACGCCAGGACCAGCAGCGCCACCGGTGCCGTGGCAGTGACCGCGGCGGCCAGGATCTGCCCCCAGGGGACCTGGTACTGGCCGCGGAAGAGGGCGATGGCCACCGGCACGGTCTGGCGCTCCGGCCCCAGGGTGAAGGAGAGAGCGAAGAGGAACTCGTTCCAGCAGTAGATAAAGGTGAGGATCGCGGTGGTTGCGAGCCCCGGCGCGGCCAGGGGGAGCAGGACCCGCGTGAAGGTTTGCCAGCGCGTGGCGCCGTCGATCGCGGCCGCTTCCTCCAGGTCCGGCGGGAGCTGACGGAAGAAGCTGGTGAGGAGCCACACGGCAAGCGGCATGGCGAAGGTCAGGTAGGGTAGGATCAGCCCCGGATAGGTGTCGATCAGCCGCAGCCGGCGCAGCAGCAGGAAGAGCGGGCTGACCAGGGAAATCTGCGGGAACAGGCTGACCGCCAGGAGGCTGCCCAGGATCGCGCCCTTGCCCCGGAAGCGCAGCCGCGCCAGCGCCCAGGCGGCCAGCGAGCCCACCGAGACGCAGAGCAGCGTAGTCGTCCCCGCCACGATCAGGGAGTTGCGGATGGGGATCCAGAAGGCGCGCTCGTCCCACAGGGCGCGGTAGTGGTCGAGCACCGGCTCCGCGGGCCACAGCGACGGCCTTTCGAAGAGCCGCGCTTCCGGCGTCAAGGAGGCCACCAGCGCCCAATAGAAGGGAAAGGCGACCAGCGCCACCAGGAGGGCCAGCGCCAGGCCCGCGAGTCGTCCTCGGAGCCAGCGGCCGCGCCGCTTCACCGCTCCTCCCCGGCGAGGCTCCCCATTCCTTTTAGATAGAGGAGCGCCAAGAGGAGCGTCACCAGGAAGACGATCACCGAGAGCGCTGCTCCGTAGCCGAACCGAAGGTTCGAGAACAGGGCGTTGAAGGCGTAGAGGGCGATGGGCTCGGTCGCGGTGCCCGGACCTCCCCCGGTCAGGACGTAGATCAGGTCGAAGACCCGGAAGGCGTCGAGGGAGCGGAAGACCAGAGCGACGGCGAGCGCCGGACGCAGGAGCGGCAGGGTCACATGCCAGAGCTGCCGCCACGCCCCGGCGCCGTCCACGGCAGCCGCTTCGGAGAGGGCTGGATCGATGTTCTGGAGACCGGCGAGGAGCAGGAGGGCCACGAAAGGGGTGGTCTTCCACACGTCCGCCAGGACGACCGGCACCCACGCGGTCGCGGCGCGGACGAGCCATACGACCGGCTCGTCGAGGATGCCCAGTTTGATGAGAGTTGCGTTGGCGATCCCCGCTCGCGTGTCGAACAGGAACCGCCAGAGGAGCGCGGCCACCACGGTCGGAATCGACCAGGGGACGAGCACGGCGGCCCGCACCAGCCCGCGGCCGCGGAAGGCCCGGTTCAGGGCAAGGGCGAGGAAGAGGCCGAGCCCGAGCTCCAGGGCGACCGACACGGCGGTGAAGAGGGCCGTGTGGAGCATCGCCCCCCAGAACCGGCCGTCACCGGCGATCTCCATGTAGTTGGCAAACCCCACGAACGGACGCCCGAGCCAGGGCATGCGCAGGTCGTGACGGTGGAGCGATTCCCAGACGGTCCAGCCGACCGGGAACACGCCGGCCGCGGCGGTGACGGCCAAGGCCGGCGCGACCAGCATCCAGGCGAGGCGGCGCTCGGAGACCCTCACCCCCGGCCCCTCTCCCGCAAGCGGG
>DASPXX010000350.1:0-21879 GCA_035637095.1 Thermoanaerobaculia bacterium | reverse complement strand
CCCTCGGCGTCGCGCACCGCGATGTCGGCGAGGACTTTCCTGTCGAGGTCGGAGCCCGCCGCCTTCAAGCCATGGATGAGCTGGCTGTAGCTGAGGCCGTGGAGATGCGCCGCGGCGTTGATGCGCACGATCCACAGGCTGCGGATCTGGCGCTTCTTCTGCTTGCGGTCGCGGTAGGCGAAATTCCCGGCCCGGTCCACCGCCTGTTTGGCGATGCGGTGGCTCTTGGACTTCATTCCATAGAAGCCCTTGGCCAGGCCCAGGATCTTCTTGCGGCGCTGGACGCGCTTGTTTCCACGCTTGACACGTGCCATTGGATCGAACCTCGTTTCTGCTCGCGCGAAAGCGGCGAGCGGTTGAGCCCGGCACGGCTCCGCTCAGGCGGGAAGCCGGTCGTTTCAGGCCGGGCACGGCCCCCGGTGGACAGGTTCTCCCACCGGCGGCCGATCGGTTTGTCTCGGGACGACTACTCGTGCAACATCTCGCGGACGGTGCTCGCGAACGCGGGCGAGACCAGCGTGGATTTGCGCAGGTTGCGCTTCCGCTTCGTGGTCTTCTTGGTCAGGATGTGACTGTGCATCGACTGGTGACGCGTCACCTTGCCAGTCCCCGTGACCTTGAACCGCTTCGCTGCCCCTCTGTGCGTCTTCTGCTTGGGCAAGGGGTTCTCTCCTTCCTTCTCGTCTATGAACACACCCGTCCGAACGCCCCGGTCCGGCGGCGGAATTCCAGACAGATCCGACGGCGAGCGGCTCCTCAGGCGTCCGCTTTTTCCTTCGGCTTCAGTGCATGGCGCGGCGGGCCGAAGATGACATGCATCCGGTTGCCCGCCATTTCGGGGGAGGATTCTAGCACCCCTCGCTCCCCCAAGTCTTGCGCCAGCTTCTGGATCAGCTTGTGCCCGAGGTCCTGCCGCGCCATTTCGCGACCGCGGAACTGGACGGTGGCCTTGACCTTGTCGCCCTCCTCCAGGAACCGGATCGCGTTCTTCAGCTTGAAGTCATAGTCGTGCTCGTCGATGTTGGGACGGAACTTGACTTCCTTGACATGGATGATCTTCTGCTTCTTCTTCGACTCGTGGGACTTCTTCTTCTGCTGATAGAGGAACTTGCCGAAGTCCATGATGCGGCAGACCGGCGGCTTGGCCTGCGGGGCCACCTCCACCAGGTCGAGGCTCTGCTCCTGCGCGCGCCGCAGCGCCTCCTCGACGGGGACGATCCCCGCCTGAGAGCCGTCCGCCTCGACGAGGCGCACCTCGCGAACCCGGATGCGTTCGTTGATACGGGCCGTCTTGTCGATACTCAGCTCACCCCCTGAGAGCGCCCGAGCCCCACGGCTCGGAATGTTCGTTAAAGATCGGTGCTCCGCGCGGCCGAAAGCGACCCCACCCGCTCGACGAAGGCCGCGACCGGCAGGGCGCCCAGGTCCTCACCGGACCGCCGCCGCACCGAGACGGTGCCCTCCTCCTGCTCGCGCCCGCCCACCACGAGCATGTACGGGATCTTCTGCAGCTGGGCCTCGCGGATCTTGTATCCCAGCTTCTCGTTGCGGGCGTCGAGCTCGCTGCGCACCCCCGCGGCCGCGAGCTCCGCCCGCACCTTCTCCGCGTAGTCACTGAACTTCTCCGACACCGGCAGCACCACGGCCTGCACCGGCGCCAGCCAGAGCGGGAAGGCCCCCGCCGTCTGCTCGATGAGGATCGCCATGAAGCGCTCGAGCGACCCCAGCATGGCGCGGTGGATCATCACCGGCGTGTGCTCGGCGCCGTCCGCCCCGACGTAGGTCAGAGCGAACCGCCGCGGCATCTGGTAGTCGAGCTGCACGGTGCCGAGCTGCCACCTGCGGCCCAGGGCGTCCTCGACGTGGAAGTCGATCTTCGGGCCGTAGAAGGCGCCGTCCCCCGGATTGACCTTGTAGGGAAGGCCACGCTTGTCGAGCGCCGCCGCCAGGGCCTTCTCGGCCGCATCCCACAGCTCGTCGGAGCCGACCCGCTTCGCCGGCCGGGTCGACAGCTCGATCTCGACGCCACTCCAGCCGAACGTCTGATAGACCTCCAGGATCATCTCGGTGGCCGCCAGGACCTCCGACTCGATCTGCTCGTCGGTGCAGAAGATGTGGCCGTCGTCCTGGGCGAACGAGCGCACCCGGAACAGGCCGTTGGTCACGCCGCTCCGCTCGTAGCGGTGGAGCCGGCCGAAGTCGGCGAAGCGCACCGGCAGGTCGCGGTAGGAGCGCAGCCGGGTGCCGAAGATCAGGCAGTGGCTCGGGCAGTTCATCGGCTTGACCGCGAGCGGCTTCTCGTCCGCCTCGGTGAAGAACATCGCGTCGAAGTAGTTGTCGTAGTGCCCGGAGATCTTCCACAGCTCGACGTCGAGGATCTGCGGGGTGATGACCTCGCCGTAGCCGTAGCGGGCGTAGAGCTCGCGGACGTAGGCGATCAGGCCGTTGTAGACGTGCGCCCCCTTGGGATGGAGGAACGGCATGGCCGGCGCGAACGCGTTGAAGCTGAACAGGTCGAGCTCCTGGCCGAGGCGGCGGTGGTCGCGCGCCCGCGCCTGCTCCAGCCGCGCCTGGTACTCCTCCAGCTCCTTCTGCGAGACGAAGGCGGTGCCGTAGATCCTCTGCAGGCGCTCGTTCTCCTCGTCGCCCTTCCAGTAGACGCCGGAGGCCTCGAGCAGCTTGACCGCGCCGATCTGGCCGGCGTTCTGGGCATGCGGCCCGCGGCAGAGGTCGGTGAAGCGCCCGTGGCGGTAGAGGGTGATGGTGTCCCCCTCCGGGATCTCGCGGAGGCGCTCGACCTTCAAGGTCTCCCCCATCTCGCGGAAGATCCGCTCGGCCTCGTCGCGGCGGACCTCGATCCGCTCGAAGGGGCTCGCCTCGGCGAGGATCTCGCGCATCTTCTCCTCGATCTTCTCCAGGTCCTCGGGCGTGAAGGCGCGGGGGAAGCGGAAGTCGTACTGGAACTTCTCGCTGTGGTCCTTGCGCCCGACGTCGATCTCGGCTTCGGGCCACAGGCGCTTGACCGCGTCGGCCAGGACGTGCTCCGCGCTGTGGCGGATGAACTCGCCGGCCTCGGGGCTCTTGACGGTGAACAGGCGGAAGACTCCGCTCTCGCGGAGCGGATGGCGCAGGTCGACCTTCTGGCCGCCGAGCTCGGCGCCCACCGCGTCCTTGGCCAGACGGGGTCCGATCGAGGCCGCGACCTCCAAGGGCGTCGTCCCGGACGGCACGGTACGGACGGAGCCGTCGGGCAGGGTGAGGCTGATGGCCTCGGTCATGGTTTCCATCACCACAGAAGTAACGAGATTGTACCCGGGCCTGAGCCCGCCGGGGAGGGGATCACGAGGGGGATTGGTAGGCGCTAGCGGATTCGAACCGCTGACCTCTACCGTGTGAAGGTAGCGCTCTAACCAGCTGAGCTAAGCGCCTGATCATCGAGGAGTGGTGTGCGATTCGTGTGATCCAATCTGGTAGGCCCGAGCGGATTTGAACCGCTGACCTCTACGATGTCAACGTAGCGCTCTAACCAACTGAGCTACGGGCCTTCGGCTCAACGAAGCTCCCCCCGGCCCACGCCGAGGGGAGGCGAGAGTAGCAAAGGCGGGGTGGGCTGTCAACCGAGGGGTGGGGGCTCAACGTGCCGCCCGGCCCCCGCCCGCCACGGTGAAGGCCGTCCAGCTGGAGTGCGTGGCGCCGCTCGGGTCGACCAGGGTCACCTGCAGGCGGTAATCCCCGGGTTGGAGCGCCGGCGGACGGAAGCTCGCCTTGAGCCGGGCGGGCGAGCCGCCCTCGCTGCCCAGGAGCTTCAGCTCGCCCCCGCTCACCTCCCTGCCGTCCGGCGACAGCACCTTGGCCTGCGCCTTGACGGCACCGGCTCCCAGGTTGTAGGCCACCAGGGAGAGGGAAGCCTCCTGGCCGGGCGTCAGCACCGGCTTCGAGGCCGGGATGTACGGCTGCTGGTCCTGCATGAACGGGTACGGCACGTTCTGATCCTGGCCTTCGCGCGGGGCTTCGCGCGCCATCAGCCACTTGCCCGGCGTCTCGGGGAAGAACGGCGGCAAGAGGAACGGTCCGGCCTCGGTGAAGGCCGGCACCCGCACCGGCACCACCCGCAGGCTCGACGCCCCGGTCGCGCCGTTTCTCACCATGACGCGAATCGTGTAGTCGCCCGGGTAGAGGTCCACGTGGCCGAAGTACTTGAGGCCGCTCTCGCGGAGCTTCGCCCCCGCCTTGGTGATGTCGAGGCCGAGGGTCTGCGCCACGAAGTCGTGCACCGCTCCCCCTGAGTCCATGGCATAGATGTAGACCTCCGCCGGCAGCGACGTCCCCTCGGTGTTGGCGAGGAGCGACGGCCCGTCCACTTCGAGGAGCACCGGCACGTACGCCTTGTCCCCCGACACCTTGAAGGGAGCCGCGAGGACCGACATCTTGACCGTGCCCGATTCCTCGCCGCTGACCATCTGCGAGGCGGCGTCCATCATCTTTTCGAGCGGGTTCTGCGCAGTGTACGGCTTGGGCGCGTAGTAGCCCGGCCGGCTGACCACCCGCACGCCGCGCTGGTTCTTGACCTCCACCTTGAGGCGGTGGAAGGTGCCGTCCCACTTGAGCGAGTCGGGCTGGAAGGCGAGGACGTAGGTGACGCTGGTGCGCTTCAGCACCTCCTGCATGGCGCCAGACAGATTGTTCGTGTTCTCGATCAGCTCGCCGCCCGTCCCCTTGGCCATATTCAGGAGCGAGTCCTTGCCGCCCTGCCCGCGCGAGTTCCCCAGGTCCCCGGCGGCGCGCAGGCCGCCGATGTCCACCGCCTGGACCACGCAGTCGGCGCGGCGGAACTCGTCGAGCATCTTCTCGACCTGGTTCAAGCTCTTCGTGTCGCCGAAGCGGGTCTCCGAATTCACGTCCCAGATATCACCGCGCGCCGAGGCTTCGCTCTGCTCGTTCTGCTCCTCCTGGCTCTGGGTTCCCTGGAGGAGAGAGGAGTCGAACCCTTCGGAGAGGTAGACCACGTACTTGCGCCCTTCGACCGCGTCCATCATGTGGGCGAGCGCCGCGATCGACTGTGTGAAAGCGGCGACCTTCGCCTTCTGGGCCGAAGTGTCGGCTCTCTGCGATTCGCTGTAGAGCTTCTCCATGTTCTCCAGGACCGCGGCCTCGACATCCTCCCGGGCTCCGCTCTTGCTCTCGGGCGCCGTCTGCGGCTTCCCCATGGCCTCGGCGTCGGTCACCAGGAGGCGCAGCGGGTCGGGGTTGCGGTCGGTGAGCTCGGGCACGCCCAGGCTGTCGATGGCCGCGGCGATCTGGTGGCGGTCCGCCGTGAAGCCGAGGGCGATCCGCGGCCCCTGGTTGCTGTAGGTCGCCACCGCCACCAGGTCGGCCGGATGGAGCACTCCGACCATGTCCTTGGCGGCCTGGCGCGCCTTGAAGATGGCCTTGGGATCGGAGAAAGCGAGATCGAAGAGCACCAGGAAGTGGCGCCGCGCCGAGGGAGGCGGCGGCTCCTGGCCCATCCGGAGCCCGTCGGCGCTCGACAGGTCGAGCGCCTCGAAGCTCGTGATCGGCACTTTCTTGCGGCCGTCGTAGAGCTCGAAATCGTCCTTGGTCAGGCCGCGCACCGGCTCGCCGTCGCGCAACACCTGCACCGGCACCTCGACCACCACCACCTGGGTGGATTCCGTGAAGCTCTGGGCGTTTGCCGGGCCGGCGGCCAGGCTGGCGGTCAGAGCGACGGCCACCAGGGCGCCAAGCCAGAGTCGCGAGGTTCTTTTCATGGTGTCCTCTTTTCTGCGTTGTCCGATGTTTCCGCTCCTGGTCCCGCGGGAGCCCCGGTGCCGATCACGAAGGGGGTCGAGCTGGTCCGCGCGGTCCCGCTGCCGTCGGTGACCGTGACCTGCAGCTGGTAGGCGCCGGGCGGCAGCTGGGGAGGATCATACGACGCCAGCAGGCGGTCCGGGGGACCCGCCTGGTGCTCCAGCAGCTTGAGACGCCCGCCGCTCATCTCCTTGCCCCCGGCGGCCAGCACCTTGGCCCGCACCCGCACCGCGCCTGTGCCGAGGTTGTAGACCACCAGGGCCAGCCGCGACTCCTGTCCGGGGACGAGGACCGGCCCCGCCGCCGGCACGTACGGCTCGGCCCCGAGGAGGAACGGATAGGGCACCTCCTTCCGGCCGGCCCGCGGCGCCTCGCGCACGATCAGCCACTTGCCCGTGGGCTCCGGGAAGAACGGCGGCAGGAGCACCGGCCCGGCTTCGGCGAACGTGGGTACGGTCAGCGCCAGGCTCTTCACCGTCGACGCCCCGGTCGCGCCGTTGCGCACCAGCGCCCGCAGCCGGTAGTCCCCCGGCGCCAGGTCCAGATGGCCGAAGAACTTGAGCCCGCTCTGCTGCAGCCCGGGCCCCACCTTGGCCACGTCGAGATCGATGGTCTGCGCCACGTAGGCGTGCACCGCCCCCTGCCTGTCCAAGGCATAGACGTAGATCTCCGCCGGCAGCTTCCCCGCGGGCGTGCCGGCGAAGAGCGAGCGGCCGTCGATCTCCAGGAGGACCGGCACATAGGCCTTCCCCCCCTCAGCCCGGAACGGCGCCGCCAGGAACGCCGTGCGGATCGGTCCCCCTTCCTCTCCGCCCAGGAGCTCGCTCGCCGCGGACATCACCTTCTCCAGCGGGCTCCTCGCCGTATAGGGCTTCGGCGCATACCAGCCCGGCCGGTGCACGACCCGCGTGCCGCGCGGCTGGTTCTTCACCTCCACCCGCAGCTTGTGGAACGTCTCGGGGTCCCCCACCTTCTCCGGCTGGAACGACAGCACGTAGGTCACCCCGGTCCGCCGCAGCATCTGCTGCATCTCCCCCGCGAGGTCGTTCGTCTTCTCGTACAGCTCGCCGCCCGTCCCCTTGGCGAGGTTGAGCAGCACGTCCTGGCCCGCCGCCTTGCGCCCTCCCAGGTCCCCCTGGCCGCGCAGGCCGGCGATGTCGACCGCCTGCACGACGCAGTCGGCGCGGCGCAGCTCCTCCAGCATGCGTTCGATCTCGTTCAGGCTCTGGCTGTCGCCCAACCGGCGATCCGAGCTGCCGTCCAGGGGGCTGGCCTGCGCTCCGCTGTCGACCTCTCCCACCTGTCTGCCGCCCATGAGGAGCGCCGGGTCGAACCCCTCGGAGAGCCAGACCACGTTCTTGCGCCCCTCGATCCCACCCATGATCCGCGCGAAGTCGGTCATCGAGCGGCTCATGTCCCGCACCGCCACCTTGAGGTCGACCGCGCGCGCCTCCTCGGTCATCCGGGAGAGCGCCGCCAGGATCTCTCCCTCCTCGGCATCCATCATGTCCTTGTGTGCGCTCGCCGTGGTCTCGGCCGTGCCCGATACCACGTTGGTGTCCTGGCCCTCGACCAGGGCCAGCCGGAGCGGATCGGGCGGCTGGTTGTCGAGGAGGTCGGGGGAGCCCAGGGTCTCCAGGGCCGCCGCGATCTGCCGGCGGTCGGAGGTGAAGCCGAGGACGAGGTGAGGTCCGCGGCGCACCGACCAGGTGCCCACCCCCACCAGGTCGGTGGGATGGAGCGCCTCAACCATTTTGAGCGCGGCGCCGCGCGCCTGGACGAGGGCCCTGGGGCTCGAGAAGGTCAGGTCGAAGAGGACCAGGAAGTGGCGCCGCGCCGAGACCGGCAGCTCCGCCTTTTCCAGGGCATCCGGACCCAGCTGGGCCAAGTCGACGACCTCGAACCCGGTGAGGGTCTCTCTGTCGCGGCCGTCGTAGACCTCGAAGTCGGCGGCGGAGAGCCCGCGCACCGGCTCGCCGTCGCGGATCACCTGCACCGGCACCTCCACGACCACGACCTGCGTGCTCTCCATGAACGTCTGGGCCGCCGCCACGCCGGCCGCCAGGACCAGCGCCAGGAGGGCGAGCCGCCCAAGTCGCATCTTCTTCATGAGTCTCCTCACTCCTGTCGTCAAACCGGCCCAGCGATCGACGCCAGCCATCCTTTGAGGTACTCCCCCTGCGGATGGGTGATGGCGACCGGGTGGTCCGGCGCGGCGGCGAGCGGCTTCAAGAGCGCGACGCGCACCCCCGCCTCCACCGCCGCGGCAAAAAAGATCTGCCGGAAGAGCTTCGTATCCACCGCCCCGCTGCAGCTGAAGGTCAGCAGGAACCCCCCGGGGGCGACCCGCTGCAGGGCGAGGCGATTCAAATCCTTGTAGGCCCGCGCCGCGGCGTCGACGTCGGGGCGCTTGCGCACCAGGGGAGGCGGATCGCAGACCACCAGCCCGTAGGTCTCCGTGCGCTCCCGCAGGTCCTGGAAGACGTTGGCCCGCACCCACTCGACGCGGCCGTTGTCGCCGACACCGCCGGCATCGAGACCGTTGCGCTCGTAGTGTCGCAACGCGCGCTCCTGGAGGCGCGGCGACGACTCCACGTGGGTCACCCGCACGGCCCCCCCGCGCAGAGCGTAGACACCGAACGCCCCCGAGTGGGCGAAGAGGTCGAGGACGGTCCGCCCGCCGGCCAGCGTCTCGGCGAGGCGGCGGTTGTCCCGCTGGTCGCAGTAGAAGCCGGTCTTCTGGCCGCCGGCGAGCTCGGCGGTGAAAGCGAGCCCCGACTCGGTGAACGGCGCCTCGGCCGGGACCTCCCCGGCGATCGTCTCGTCCTCTTTATATGGCAGTCCCTCGGCCCGGCGCGCCGGCAGGCTGTTGACCTGCAGGACCGGGCTCCCCGGCAGGAGGTCGAGGAGAGCCGCGTAGGCCTCGTCGCGCACCGCCTCCAGGCCGGCGACGGTGATCTGGCTCACCAGGACGTCGCCGAAGCGGTCGACGGTCCACCCCGGGACGCCGTCTCCCTCGGCGTTGAGCAGGCGGTAGCCCGATGTATCTGAAGGAAGGACCGCGCGGCGCAGCGCCAGGGCCTCGGCGAGGCGGGCGGCGAAAAAGGCGCGGCCCGGGCTGTCGACCCCTGGACCCAGGAGGCGGATGCGGATCTGCGAGGCGGGGCTATGGAAGCCGAGCCCCAGCGGCTCGCCACCGGCGGCGAAGACGCGGGCGAGGGGAGCGTCCTCCGGTCCTTCCTGGCGGGCGACCGCCCCCGAGAAGATCCAGGGATGTCCCTCGCGGGCCGCCTTGTCCCGTCCGGGGCGCAGCCAGACCCGGGTCTCCGCCGGCGCAGCCAAGCGCTACCCGCCTCCCCCGGGTGGGATCGTGAGTGTCCTCCATTCGGGACGCTCTCCCACCGCGGGCGTCCCCTCGGAAGGACTGCCGAGCGACGGCAAACGGGCGGCGCGCGGAATGCTCATGGCGGCAAGAGAAGAAGGATAGCAAAGGGTGTGCCGGGGCTCATTCGGACCCGGGAGCGCATCATCCGTAGCGCGGTCCGCAACGCTCGCTCCGCGAATTGAGACGCTCCGTCTCACCAGCGCATCATTCCCATCTCGCTACGAGACATTCCCACCGGCAGTGGAATGACTCGTAGCGTGGTCGGAGCGGTGCACATCGAGATGGGAATGCTTCATTCCGCGGAGCGAATGATGTATTCCATCGCAAGAATGATGCGCTCCGTGTATTTTCCCGCCGATTAGCCGTCCTTGCCCTTCTGCAGCCCCCGCCGCAGCACGCCCCGGACGTCGAAGCGGAGGCGCTTGTCCCGCTGGGCCTCGTCGAGGAAGGTGCGGACGGCTTCCGCCATGTAGACGTTGACCACTTTCATACAGCAGACGTTGTCGAGGAAGGAGAGAGCCTTCATAGCCTCCTCGGCGTTGACGTCGTTCGCGTACACCTGCTGGAAGAAGACCGTGGAGAGGTCGCGGGCGACCAGGTGGGCGTCCTGGAGCTTCTTCTGGCGCACGAGCATGATCGTCTGGTCGACCCCGGCCACGGCGGCGACGTACTCCAGCTTCTGCTCGCGGAAGCTGGAGCGGACCTCGGCGAAGACCTTCTCGGCCTCCGCATACCGCTTCTGGCGTGCCAGGATCTTCCCCTCGACCCAGCGGACCCGCACCCGGTTCAAAGGCTCGCCGGCGAGCTTTTCGCGCAGGTCGCTCTGCACCAGGAGCCGCACGGCGCCATGGAGGTCTCCGGCGTCCACGAGGGCATCGAGCAGATCTTGCTGAGAGACGGTAATCAGCTTGGGGTCTCGCGCGGGGTCCAGCAAAGCGATCCCCTTGCGCAGGGCTGTCACCGCGGCACTCGGATTTCGAGAAAGGCGCAGGGTGATTCCCTTCTTCACGAGCGCCCGGCCGGAGAGGTGGCGCTCTCCTAGTTTCCGGTAAACTTTGAAGGCCTCGTCGTGAAGCTCGCAGGCCTCACCGAACCGCCGCTGATCTTTGCGGAGCGAGGCTTCGAGGTCGTCGATCCGAGCCTGCAGCAGGAGATCGCCGGTCCCCTGGTCCAGGAGCTTCCGAGCCACCCGGAACGCCGCTTCGGCATAGCGGTAGTTCTCGTTGACCCGGTAGGCATTGGCGAGCTCGGCCCAGGCGCGGACCAGGAGATCCGCGAGGAAGCCGGGGCCGTAGGGCGTCTTCTCGATCCGCTCCACAACGTACTTCGCCCGGTCCGCGTCGTCGAGCATCCGCTTGGGATTGCGATAGCGGGCCGCGAAGGAGCGTTGGAAGAGGATCTCGACATGGACCCAGGCGACCAGGGACTGCCTCTGGGGAGAGGTCAATCCACTGAAGCCCGCCGGTGAGTCCTTGAGCCACTGGAGACCGCGTTCGAGCCGCTCCTGGTCCTCCTTCCAGCGTTTCACCAGCGGGCGTACGCTCTTCCAGGCCCGATCGATGGCGGCGTCGTAGGCATCCTCCTCGGGCGGAGGTCCCGGCGGCAGGAACGCATCCTCCGGGACCGTGGCCGCGATCCGCGCGCCGCACGCAGGACATCCGGCGACGAGATGCCGGATCACGCGCCGGAAGTCCTCCGGCGCGAGCTCTCCCTTCAAAAAGCCCTCGACATCGCTGTCCGCGAGATGCTCCATACGCATTCCCCCCTTCGAGGCATCCGGTGTGCGAGACCAGTGCATTATCTCACGAATCAGCAACGGAGGAAAAGCGGGCGTCCGCTGCATCACGGGCGCCCGTCGCCGCCGGCTACGGATGGCCGTCGGGATCGATCGACGACGACGAATCCGAGTCCGCCGAGCCCGGGGGCGTGGAATGGGGCTGGCCGAGCGGATCGATCATGGCCGAGTCTGCCGGCGTCACCCAAGTCGGGGTGGTGGCATGAGGCTGGCCGTTGGGGTCGATCGACGACGAGTCGAAGCCGAGCCAGCCGAGCAGGCTCACCCACCAGAATGCCCAACCCAGAAGGAGCGCACAGGGGAGACAACGGGTTCTCTTCATCCGGAACATGGTTCCTCCTGACCCCTGGCGCGATCCGGGCCGGGATTGGCAGGGTCGGCCAAGGAATCGGCAGGTGGCGCCATGACCAGCACATCTCCTGAAGGAGAGACGAAAAACGCCACCTGTTCCTGAGAAGAGGAATTTAGGACGTTCCAGGAAGACACGCAACCCGGGAACAAGGAACCGGCCAAGGACAGCAACGACGGCAGGGACACCAAGGACAGAAGTCCTCGATGCCTTTGAAGCCCCTGCTGTCGTTGGGGTTAGTGGACCACGAAGGGGAGGGAGCTCTCCTCCTGGGGGCCGTTGCCGGACCTGACGGCGACCCGGAGGATGTAGTTGCCGGCCTGGAGACCGGTCGGCTGGAAGGTGGCCAGCATCTTGTCGAGGCCGGAGATCCCTGTGGCGGTGCGCTCGACGAGCGAGAGATGGCCGCCGTTCAGGATCGTGGTCTTGCCGTCCGGCGCCACCACCCGGCCTTCGAGCTTCAGGTCGCCCGTGCCCAGGTTGTAGCCGACCAGGCAGAGCGACACCGACTGCTCCGGCCTGAGCACCGGCCGCGCCGACGGCACGTACGGCTCGCCCTTCACGGTGAAGGGATAGACCACCGTCGCCTGCTGGTCCTTTCCCTGCCGCTCGCGGATCATCAGCCAGCCCGGCGCCCCTTCCATGAACAGAGGAGGCAGCAGATGCGGCTCCGCCTTCGAATAGGTGGGGATCGACAGCGCCACGGACTCGACGCCGGTCCTCCCGGTGTCGCCGTTGCGCACCAGCACCCGCACCTGGTAGTCGCCGGGCGTCAGGTCGAGGTGGCCGTAGTACTTGATGCCGGTGTGGGCCAGCGCGTCGCGGCCTTTCTTGATGTCCAGCCCCACCGACTGGGTGAAGAAGTCGCGGATCTTCCCCTCCTTGTCGGCGACGTAGGTGTAGAGCTCCAGGTTGAGCTTGTCTCCCGTGTGGCCGGCGAGGAGGCCCCGGCCGCCGATCTCGATGATCACCGGCACGTAGGCCTGGGTCTCGTTGGCGCGGAACGGGGCGGCGAGGACCCCGAGCTCGATGTCACGGCGCTCCTCGGCGCTGACGATGCGGTCGGAGGCCAGCAGGTTCTTCTCCAGCGGATCGAGCTCCTGGTAGGGGCGCGGCGCGTAGTAGCCGGCCCGGTAGGAGACCCGCGCCTGCCCCTGCGGCGCCTTCACCTTGACGCGCAACCGGTGATAGCCGCCGTCGTGCTTCAAATCCGACCGGTTGAAGGTCAGGAGGTAGGTCAGGCTGGTGCGGGTGAGCACCCGCGCGAGCTGGCCGCCCAGATCGTTGGCGTCCTTGAACAGCTCGCCGCCGGTCTCGTTGGCCATGTAGAAGAGGGCCTCCTCGCCGTTGACCTTCGACTGGCCGGTGGCGTCGTTGGTGCCGCGCAGGCCGCCGACGTCCACCGCCTGGATGACGCTGTCGGAGCGGCGGAACTCCTCGAGCATCTTGGAGATGTTCCTCTGCAGGCCCGTGTTGCCGTAGAGGACGTCCCCATCATCCGCGAAGGCGCGCGCCACGACGGTGTTCGGGGTGCCGATGGTGATCGGCTCGGAATCCTTGTCGTCGAGCTCGCGGCCGAGCAGCAGCTTGCTGTCGAACCCCTCGGAAAAGAGGAGGATGTGCTTGCGCCCCTGCACGGCGTTGAGCGCCCGCGCCATCTCCGCGAGAGAGCGCGAGTAGGCGGTGATGCGGCTCACGTCGAAGGCACGCTGGCTGCGGTCGGCCGCGAAGGCGAGCGCTTGGAGCTGCTCGCTGAGCATCTGGTCGCGCTGCGCGCGGACCTCCGCCGCCGCCCCGCCGCTCGTGCCGCTGGAGGCCGACGACGCCATGAGGTCCTCGTTGTCCTTGGCGATCAGGAAACGGAGCGGGTCGCGATCGCGCGCGTCGAAGGCGTTGTGCATCCCCAGGGTGTCGATGGCGCGCGCGAGCTGCGCGCGGTCGGGGGTGAAGGTGAGGACCAGCTTGGGCCCGGTCTCCAGCGAATAGGTGGCCACGGCGGCCAGGTCGGACGGATGCAGCGCGCGCAGGAGGAAGTCGCGGGCCGCCAGGCGGGCCTTGAGGATGCTGGTCGGCGAGGAGAACGAGAGGTCGAAAAGAAGAAGGAAGTGGCGGCGCGCGGCAGCTCCGAGCGAGTCGATCCGCTGCGTGTCCATGCGCCGGGTCTCCGCCTCGGTCGACGACAGGTCGATGACCTCGAAGTCGGAGAGCGTCTGGCGGTCCCCCTCGTCAAAGACCTCGAAATCGCCGGCGGTCAGGCCGCGGACCGGCTGGCCGTCGCGGTCGACCACGTTGACCGGCACCTCGACCGCCACCACCTCCGAGGTCTCCTCGAAGCGGTCGGAGGCGGGCGGCTTCTGCGCCGCCGGGAGCGGCAGCGCGGAAAGCGCAAGGAGCAGCAGCGACAGCAGGGCGAATCGGCGGCGGCGGCAAGCGGCAAGCGGGGACATCGGGACCTCCTTCATCGGCCCTAGGAACCAACCATGGTACTACCACTACCAGGTGAAGGTCCGGAAACATTCCCTCTCCTCTTCAATTCCCTGTCCTCTTCAACTCAATGCCCGAGCATGCTCGCCAGCCGGAGCGCGTCCTGGTTGGTCGCGTCCAGCTTCAGGGCGCGCTCGAGGTGGTGCCGGGCCTTGTCCAGCTCGCCCAGGGCGAGATAGACCTTGACGAACCCCACGTGGACCTCGGGCGCCTCGGTGTCCAGCCGCAGCGCCTTGGTCATGTAGTCGAGCGCCTTCTGGTTCTCCCCGCGGGAGAGGGCCATCTCGCCCTGGTACACGAAGAAGAACGGGTTCGAGGTGTTGGACGCCTCGATCCTGGCGAGCAGGTCGTCGGCCTCCTGGGTGCGGCCGAGCTGCTGGTAGGCCCGCGTCATGTTGGTCAGGATCATGGCGTCGTCGGGGGCGATCTCGAGACCCTTGCGATACATCTCCAGAGCCCCCGCGAGGTCGCCGCTGCGCGCCTTGACCACGCCCAGGTTGTTGACCGCCTTCTCGAACCGGGGCTGGATGCGGGTCGCGATGGTGAGCAGGTCGGTGGCGCGCGGGAGGTTGCCGTCCAGCAGGGCCTCGGCGCCCAGGTTGTTGTAGAAGTGGGCCGCCGCGGTCAGGTCGTCGATCGGATTGAAGTTCTTGTAGGCCTTGGGCCGATAGGGCAGGAAGTCGTAGGTCTTGAGCTCGCCGTCCAGGTACATGCCGGCGACGATGTGCCCCTGGCTGACCACCATGCCGGCGCGGTGGTTCCACCTCTGGTAGTCGGTCACCTCGACGTAGAACGGGTTCAGGCCCCGATGGCGGGCGATCCCCACGAAGAGGTTGACGAACGACAGGCAGTTGCCGCGGCGGTCGCGGAAGGTCTCGACCGCGGTGCGCGTCGGGTTGAGCTCATAGTGGAGGTCGAGATCCTCGAAGATGAAGTTGAGCACCTGGTTCAGGGTGCGCAGCTCCGACGGGGCCGGACGCAGCCGCTTGTCGATCTCGGAGAGCACCATGCCGTCCAGCTCGAAGGGGACGGTCAGGTGCGCCGCGGTCGGGGCGCCCACCTGCGAGGCATACTGCTCGCGCAGATGACCGGAGGAGTCGAAGCGCTGGTACTGGGCACAGCCGGCGGCGCCGCCGGCGAGGAGGAGGACGAGAAGCACGTGAGCCTGGTATCGCATCGTTTCCCCAATCTGATCCAGACGAAATATAACAGGACTGCGGCGCGCCGGCTTCCCTCGCGCCGGCCCGGCGGCTCTATTCATTTTTTTGGAGAGATCCCGTTCAAGGTTCTGGATCAGAACCCCCGGCGGAGAGATCCGCGCGACCGCAAGTGCTTTGGGATCAGCGACTTGCCAAATCGGCATGAAGCGCGCCGGGATGGCACCCTGCTTGCTTGACCCCGCTTGGGATGTTGAGTAGTGTTACGCAGTCCATTCAAGCGACCTTTTCTCCATTCGGGAAGGAGGTGATGTGACGCAGCGGAAAGCAGAGTGCTTGCATCTGTCGAATGGGGCCGCGGTGTTCCATCGCGCGGCTCACCTAATCAACCAATGGGAGGTTTATTGATATGAAGAGCTCCAACTTGTGGGGACGGATCGTGGCGGTGGCCGCCATGCTTCTGGTGCTCGGCGGCGGTGCCGCTTTCGCCCAGTTGCAGACCGGCAACCTCTACGGCACCGTCATGGACGAGCAGGGCAGCCCGTTGCCGGGGGTCACCGTGACCCTGAACGGCCCGGGCGCTCCGGCGGTCCAGGTCACCAACGCGCAGGGCGAGTTCCGGTTCCTGGGCCTCAGCCCCGGTTCCTACCAGCTCAAGGCCGAGCTGGAGGGCTTCTCGACGATCGAGTATCCGAACATCGTCATCAACCTCGGCCGCAACACGACGATCGAGGTGACGCTGTCTTCGGCGGTCGAGGACGTGATCACGGTCACGGCTGAGAGCCCGCTGCTCGACGAGCGGCGGATCTCGACCGGCGCCACGGTCACCCAGACCGAGCTCGAGAAGATCCCGACCGCCCGCGACCCCTGGGCGATTCTGCAATCGACCCCGGGCGTTCTCACCGACCGGATCAACGTCGGTGGCAACGAGAGCGGCCAGCAGTCGCAGTACGTTGGTCCCGGCTCGACCGGCGACCAGGCTGTGTGGTCGGTCGACGGCGTGGTGATCACCGACATGGCGGCTCTCGGCTCGTCGCCGTCCTACTACGACTTTGACGCCTTCGAGGAGATGCAGGTCACGACCGGCGGCTCCGACTCGACGATCGCCACCGGCGGCGTCGTCCTCAACATGGTGACGAAGCGCGGCACCAACGAGTGGCGTGGCAGCGGCCGCTACTTCCTCGCCGACAACGACTGGCAGTCCGATCTCAGCTTCGACAACAGCGATCTCGGCCAGGCGTTCCCGGGCAACTTCAACCGGGCGCAACCGCTGTTCCGGAACGGCAACCGGATCGTCTCGGTCAAGGACTACGGCGCCGAGCTCGGCGGCCCGATCGTCAAGGACCGCCTCTGGGTGTGGGGTTCCTACGGCAAGCAGAAGGTGGACCTGCTGACGGTTGCTGACGTCAGCGACTTCACCGATCTGGAGACGAAGAACCTCAAGCTCAACGCCCAGATCACTCCCGCCAACTCCGCCACCCTGTTCGGCCTCGACAACGACAAGGTCAAGATCGGGCGCAACGCCGGCCCGTTCCGGCCGCAGGAGACCACCTGGAACCAGGACCACTTCGGTAACAAGCCGACCGCGGAGAAGATCGAGGACACCCACATCTTCTCCTCGAACTTCTACCTGACGGGCCTGTACTCTCGGGTCAACGGCGGTTTCGAGCTCGTTCCCCAGGGCGGCTACAGCCCCACCACCTCGGGCATCAGCACCGGCCTCGACACGTCGCTGGTGTGGCACAACACGTTCCTGATCGCCCAGACCGAGCGTCCGCAGAAGCAGTACAAGGTGGATGCCTCGACCTTCTTCAACACCGGCAGCCTGAGCCACGAGCTGAAGTTCGGGGCCGGCTACCGGACCGCTGAGACCACGTCGCTCTCGAACTTCGGTGGCATGGGCTACTACCTCGGCAACGAGTGGGACCTCGGCCCCGAGGGCGGGCTGGGCATCATGTACCCGACCCGCGAGGGCTTCTACACGATCAAGCAGGACTACAAGAGCGCCTATGGTCAGGACACCCTGACCACCGGCAACCTGACCATCAACCTCGGCTTGCGCTATGACCTCCAGGAGGGCGACAACCAGCCGTCGTCGCTGCGCCCGAACCCCTTCTTCCCGAACATCCTGCCCGCCGTCAGCTACGGCGGCGGTGACCCCGGGTTCGACTGGGAGTCTCTGGCGCCGCGCGTCGGCCTCACCTACTCGCTGGGCGCCGAGCGCAAGACCCTCCTGCGGGCCAGCTACTCGCGCTTCGCGGACCAGCTCGGCACCGGTCTCCTCACCTGGCTCAACCCGGTGGTGGCCTACCAGTACGCCGCGCTGTACGTGAACGCTCCTTCGGTCGGTGGCCATGTCGGCGCGGGACAGATCCTCGATCTGAACGGCGACGGCAGGATCGACTTCAACGACATCATCGGCTTCAGCTCCGCCTACAACCCGAACACGGGCGGCGTCGTCCAGTCCAACGCGGTCGATCCCGACCTCTCGCCGCAGAAGACCGACGAGCTGCTGTTCAGCGTCGAGCACGCGCTGCTGCCGGAGTTCGTCGTCGGCCTGAACCTCACCTACCGCAAGATCTTCGACATCGTCAGGGCCGACTACCTGGTGTTCGACAACGGCCTGAGCGGCTGGGATCCGGCCAACATCAACAGCGTCGGCCGGCCGCACCAGCGCAGCGACTACGTCCTTCACCAGACGGTCCGTCCGGGCGGCCTGCCGAACGGCCAGGACTACACCCTCACCTGGTACGGGCTGCGTCCCGGCATCACCAGCCGTGGCGGCCAGCTCCTCCACAACGGCGACGACGAGCAGGAGTACAAGGGCGCGTCGCTCACCTTCAACAAGCGTCTGGCCAACCGCTGGATGCTGCGCGGCAACTTCACCTTCGCCGACTGGACGTGGAGCAAGATCGGCGACAACGCCGATCCGACCTTCTTCCTCGGCGCGGGCAACCAAGAGGGTGACGCAGTGCTCCAGGGCTCCGGCACGGGCTCCGGCGCCAAGGGTGCCGTCTACATCAACAGCAAGTGGTCCTACAGCGTGAACGGTCTCTACCAGATCGCTCCGGACCGTCCGTGGGGCTTCAACGCGGCGGTCAACCTCACCGGCCGCCAGGGTTACCCGCTGCCGTACTACGAGCGGATCGGCTTCGGCGCGCGTGGCTTCCCGAGCTTCACCCGGGTCCAGGTCGTCGACGATCCCACCGACTTCCGCCTGGACGACATCCACATCATGGATGCGCGCCTCGAGAAGGAGTTCACGTTCTCCGACTTCGGGTTCACGCTCGGCGTCGACGTGTTCAACGTCTTCAACGAGGCCTACGTCCTCCAGCGGAGCCACCGCCTGCGGGCTCCCCTCAACGCCACCACGCTCTCTCTCAACCCCTTCACTCCGTACGCGAACTACGTGACCGAGATCACGAGCCCGCGCATCTTCCGCCTCGGCGCCCGGTTCAGCTTCCGCTGATCCGAGCTCCCTTCCGGGAGACGAAATGCCGGGGGGCGACCCCCGGCATTTTTTTTGCCCCGGCCGGCGCTATGCTCCGCTTGCGCGGGAGGCGCAATAAACGGAGGTCTCCCCTCTGTTACGTCCCTCTGAACACGAGAGGAGCACCCTCCCAAGGAGAAACTTCATGCGTTACAAACAGCTCTTTCTTTTGTTTGCCGTTGTCGCACTTCTCGCGGCGGCGCTGCCGCTGTCGGCCCAGGAGTGGACCGGCAAGGGCCGCCTCCAGGGGGAGGTCCGCGACGAGCAGGGCAAGCCCATCGAGGGGGCCAAGATCACCCTCCGCAGCGGCACCGACCGGGTCGACCCGGCCAAGGACGGCCCGAAGCCTGTCACCACGAACAAGGCCGGCAAATGGGCGGCCCTCGGCCTCGCCGGCGGCCCCTGGGGCGTCCTCATTGAGAAGGAAGGCTACATACCCTCCGAAGGGCAGACCTCGGTCAACGAGTACGCCGTGGCCCAGCCGATCAACAGAACCCTGAAGGTCATCCCGAAGGAAGTCCAGCAGAAGGCGGCGGAGGCCTCCGGCAACGCCAAGGCCAAGGTGGCCTTCGAGCAAGGGAACGCGGCGCTCCAGGCCGGCCAGTGGGCAGCGGCGCGGGCGAAGTTCGAGGAAGGCCTCGGCCTGCTCGAGCAGAAAGACCCGGCCGTCCACGTCTCGGTCCTGCGCGCCATCGCCGAGACCTATTCCCAGGAAGGGAACACGGACAAGGCGATCGAGACCTTGAAGCAAGCCCTCGAGGTCGACCCCAACGACGTCGCCAGCCTGCAGATCATCTCCACGCTCCTGGTCAACGCGGGCAAGGAAAAGGAGGCCGAGGTCTACATGGCCAAGCTGCCGGCCGGCACCAAGATCGACCCGAACTCGATGCTCAACGTGGGAATCAAGCTCTACAACGAGAAGGATTACAACGGGGCTCTCGAGCGGTTCAACAAGGTGGTCCTGGACAACCCGGATCTGGCCAATGCCTACTACTACCGCGGGCTCACCTTTCTCGCCCTGAACAAGAGCGCGGAAGCCAAGGCCGACTTCCAGAAGCTCCTGGAGATCGATCCGAACAATCCGAACGCGGCCGATGTCCGCGAGTTCCTGAAGTCGCTGTAAGCGTCACCTCCCATGTACCGGCGGCGGCTCCCGGGCCTCGCGGCCCTCGCGGTCCTCGGGGTTTTCGGGTTCTGGGCCGCCGCGTGCGGCCCCGCCTCTCCGCCAACATCCCCGGCCGGCCCGCCGGCGGTGGAGGCGAACGCCAGAGGGGCCGATGTGCTCCTCGTCACCATCGACACGCTGCGCGCCGATGCGGTCGGGTTCGCCGGTGGTCTCGCCGGTGACCCGCGGCGGCGCGCCGAGACGCCGGTGCTCGACCGGCTGGCCGCCGCGGGGCGCGTCTACACGGACGCCCACGCCCACAACGTGGTCACCCTCCCCTCCCACACCAACATCCTGACCGGGCGCTACCCCTGGCAGCACGGGGTGCGCGACAACACCGGCTTCGCGCTGCCGGCGTCGGTGCCGACGCTCGCCACCCTGCTCAAGAAGGCCGAGTACGCCACCGGCGCCTTCGTCGCCGCCTATCCCCTCGACGCGAGCTTCGGGTTGAACCAGGGGTTCGACGTCTACGACGACCGCTTCCCGCGCGGCTCGCGGCCGGAGGATTTCGTCATGGCCGAGCGGCGCGGCGACCAGGTGGTGGCGCCGGCGCTCGCCTGGTGGAACGCCCACCGCGGCCACCGCCGCTTCCTCTGGGTCCACCTCTACGACCCGCACGCCGCCTACGATCCGCCCGAGCCGTTCCGCAGCCGCTACCGCGACAACCCCTACCTGGGGGAGGTCGCGGCTGCCGACTCGTTTCTGGCGCCGCTCCTCGGCCCGCTCCTGGATGGCAAGGAGCCGCCGGCCCTGGTGGTGGTCACCGGCGATCACGGCGAGGCGCTGGGCGAGCACGGCGAGCTGACCCACGGCCTCTTTGCCTACGAGGCGACGCTCAAGGTGCCGCTGGTGGTCTGGGGGCCGGGGGTCGATCCCGGGAAGGACGAGCGGCCGGCGCGCCACGTGGACATCGTCCCCACGGTTCTGGGCGACCTCGGGATCGCGCCGCCGCAGGGGCTCCCCGGCCGCTCGCTCCTCGCCGCCGCCGATCCGGCGCAGACGGCCGCCTATTTCGAGTCGCTGTCGACGAGCCTCAACCGTGGCTGGGCGCCGCTGCGCGGCATGCTCGCCGGGCACAGGAAGTACATCGATCTGCCGCTGCCCGAGCTCTATGACCTCGTCCGCGACCCGGGAGAGCAGGTCAACCTCTTCGCCAGCGAGAGGCGGACCGCCCGCGCCCTCGCCGCGGGGCTCCCCGCGGAGTCGGTCTGGCCGCCGCTCAAGGGGAAGGTCACGCCCGAAGAGGAGGCGCAGCTGCGCAGCCTCGGCTATTCCGTCGGCTCGCCCGGGGCGAAGCGGGCGTGGACGGCCGCGGACGATCCCAAGAACCTGGTCGACGTGGACAGGAAGATCCACCGGATGATCGAGCTGTACTCCGAGCACCGGTACGAGGAGGCGGGTTCGTTGGGCCGCGAGATCCTCGCCGCGCGGCCGGACCTGACCGAAGCGGCGGAGCACGTCGCCCTGGCGCTGCGCCAGCTGGAGCGCCACGACGAGGCGATCGCGGTCCTGCGCGAGACCCTGGCGCGGAACCCGCACCAGGAGTCGCTGCGCCGCCAGCTCGGCATGGCGCTCGCCGAGACCGGCCGGTCGGAGGAGGCGGTGGAGATTCTGCAGCCGCTGGCCGCAAGCGGCGATGCGGCGACGCTCAATGCGCTCGGCGCCGCTCTCTCGGACGCCAGCCGGCAGGAAGCCGCGCTCCAGGTGCTCCAGCAGGCCGCCCAGAAGTTTCCGGCCGATCCCAAGGCGTTCGAAAACCTGGGCATCGTGGCCCTGCGCCTGCATCGCCCGGCCGATGCGCGCGCGGCTCTGCGCCATGCGCTCGAGCTGAATCCCGCACTTCCCATCTCCTGGAACACGCTCGGGGTCGCGCTCTACCAACTGGAGGGGCCGGGGCCGGCTCTCGACGCCTGGCAGCGCTCGGTGACGCTCGATCCCCGGCAATATGACGCGCTCTACAACCTGGGTCTGGTGGCCTTCGAGGCGGGGCGGCCCGCCCAGGCGCGCCAGGCCCTGGAACAGTTCGTCGCCACCGCGCCGCCGCAGCGGTTCGCGGGCGAGATCCGGCGCGCCCGCCAGCTCCTGGCCGGAGCGGGAGGTTGAGCGTGCCCGGACGGCGCACGCCCGCCACGGCGCTCCTCCTCGCCGGTCTCCTGCTCGTCGCGGCCGGCTGCGGCCGCGGCCGGGAGACCACGTTCGAGAAGGCGCCGATCATCCTGATCTCCATCGACACGCTGCGCTCCGAC
>DASPXX010000349.1:0-34921 GCA_035637095.1 Thermoanaerobaculia bacterium | reverse complement strand
TCGCCGACGATCAACGAATAGCGGCCGGCCGGCAGGTCCTCCGGCAGCGTCAGCTGCATCGACCGGCGGAAGCGCTCGCCGCGCCAGGCCACCAGGTCGAGGTTCAGCCCCACGGTGTCGCCCGGGCGCACCACCGTGCGGTCGGCGTTCGCCCCGACCAGGGTCGCGGCCCGCGGCTGCGGCGACTGCTTGAGGTCGACCTCGATCTCGTCGAACGAGACCTGCTCGAGCGGGTTCTGCACGAGATAGCCGGCGACCGACAAGACGTAGGCCGCGACGTCGGTTCCCGCCGAATCACCATCGAAGCTCTGGCGGATCCGCAGGTCGCCATGGCCGTGCAGGCGGAAGCGGGCGTCCAGATCGATGCTCTGCGCACCGGCCGTGTAGCTGGCGGAATCGAGCCCGGCGAGAACGCTGCTGCCGATCAGCATCGGGGCGAACATCGGCACGTCGGCGATCCGGGCGTGGTATTCGCGCGGCTTGCTGCCGACGCCCGCGACGCGCACGGTCACCGGCGTCATGGTCGCCGTCTGGCCGATCCGCCCCTGGATGCCCGCCTTGCGGTCCTGCTCGAAAGCGCCGACGGTCTGGCCGAGGTTGGAGATCTTGAACGACGAGTAGGAGTTCGAGAGGACGGTCAACACTTCGGCGGTGGCCATGGGGACCCGGATCGGTCCGAGACCCAGGAAGGGGTGGCCGAAGGCGAGGACCTGGTCGCCGTAGCGGTCGGTCACCGTGCCGATCGCCGCCATCTGGAAGTCGCCGTCGGCCAGGACCGCGGCCACCGCGCTGCCCAGGGCCAGATCCTTGCTGGCACCGCCGCCGGCGAGCCGGCCAGCCGGCACGGCGCTCCCCAGGGCGCTCTGCAGGAGGGCCTGGGAGCGCTCGCCAAAGCCGGCGATCGCCCACTCGACCCCCGCGCGGGCATCCAGGCCGACCTTCGGCTGCAGGCGGGAGAGCTCGCGCTCCAGGAGGTCCTTCGGGATCCGACCGGCGCGCAGGTCGGCGAGATCCACCGGCGGCGGCGGGACGGCCGGCGGGATGCCGCCGCCCAGGGTGGAAAGCTTACGCATCGACTCGATGGGCATGATGCCGGCGATGGCGTCATGGGAGAACGGCCAGCTGAAGGCGACCGCGCCGGCGAGCTTGCCGTCGATGAAGACCGGGCTGCCGCTCATGCCGCTGGCCACGCCGCTCGTCTCCAGACCCTTGCCGCTCAGGCGGGCGAGGATGTAGTTCAGCTCCGGGCCGGCGTTGCGCAGGACGCCGACGATCTCGACGTCGAAGCGCTCCGGCTCGGTTCCCGAGAAAACGGAGAGACCATATCCCTTCTGACCGGGACGGAGGTCGTCGATGCCGATCGTGGGCAGCGCGGACGGCCCCGCGATCGCCGGCGTGGCGCCGGGCGGCAGGTCTCCTTCGCGGCCCGCCGCGGCGGCCGGCAGAGCGAACATCCCGAAGATTGCGACCAGGCCCAGAATGCTGTGCTTCATGCGTCTTTCTCCAGAGGCTGCCGGGAGGCATCGAGCCGCTCGCGCAACCGTTCAACAGGGAAGATCCCTGTCCGTAGAACCACGGGACCCGACGTTTCTATTGCCACCAGCGTCGATGGCGCTCCGCCGGGCAGGAGACCGCCGTCCACTACGGCCGCATCCGCGCCGTCCAGAAGCTCCGCCGCCTCCCGCGGGTCCAGGATCGGCGTGCCGCCGCTCAAGTTGGCGCTGGTGGCGGTGAGCCCGTGCCCGAGCACGGCGAGCAACCGCCGCAAGCCCTCGTGGGCCGGGATGCGGGCCGCCAGGGTCGGCTCCCCCGCCGAGGCCGGCAGAGGTCGCGCGATCGGCAGGACCGCCGTGAGCGGAGCCGGCCAGCAGGCCGCGAGAGTATCAAGTATAGGAAGCCCGGGGTCGATCCCCAAATCCGCGAGCTGTCCCAGGTCGGCCACCACGACCGGCAGGGGCTTGCCCCGCTCGCGCCCCTTGATCCGATAGACCGCCTCGACCCCCGCCGGGTTCCGCGGATCGGCGCCCAGCCCATAGCTCGACTCCGTCGGGATGGCCAGGACGCCGCCGCGAGCCAGGAGAGCGCGGAGGGGCTCGACGGGGTCGCCTGGGCGCCAGAACCTCACCCCTTCCTCTTTCCCGTCATCTACTTGCGCACCGCGAGGATCTCGCGCAGCGCGGCTTCCGACTCATCCAGGGGATACCGGCTCAACAGCTCCTCGAAGACGGCCTTCTGCTCGGCCACGTCCGGAACCGCCATCGCATGGACCAGAGAATCCACAATGATCTCCTGAAGAGATACGCCTCTCTTCAGCGCTCTCTCCTCCAGCTGGTGCTGTAGAGAGTCTGGAAGGTCGAGCAGAACATCGCTCATGGCCGTGCCTCCTCTTCACTCAACAACCTCAGAAAGTGTACCGGACGGAGGACCCGGAAACCGAATCGCTGCGCAGCCGGCAAAAAATCCCGGAGATTCTGGGTCACCAGAAGGGATCGGCTATTGAGAACGCAGTCTACGACGAAATCATCTCCTGGGTCTCGGCTCACGGGCCGATAGCTGAAGTAGATCGGGACATGCTCGCAACGAACCAGTAGGGCCGGGAGTACCAGAAGCGCGCTCCTCCCACGGGGTAGAGACAGCTTGGCCGCGAGAACGTCCTGATATTCCAGCGCCAGAGCTGTGGAGACGCATGGTTGGAAGCTCCGCTCCACCCCCGCATCGATTACCTCGGCACTCGGCCCGGAATGAGTCAAGCCCTCGAAAAGGACATTTGTATCGATGACGGCCCGGAGCACAAGCCGACTCTCTGAGATCACCCCTTCCGCCCCTTCGCCGCGCCTTCGATCAGCTCGCGAGCGTGCGAGAGGGAGAGCTTGGTGACCTTGGAGCCGGCGAGCATGCGGGCGACCTCCTCGACACGGCCATCCATGTCCAGGTCCTCGACGCGGACGCTGGTGCGGTCCCCTTCGACCCGCTTGCTGACCTTGAAGTGGAGGTCGGCGCAGCTCGCCACCTGGGGGAGATGGGTGACGGCGAAGATCTGCCCCTGGGGCTGCCGGGCGCCGGTCCAGACCAGGCGCTGGAGCTTGCGGCCGAGGGCGGCGGCCTCGGCGCCGCTGATCCCGGTGTCCACCTCGTCGAAGACCAGGGTCGGCCGGGCCTCCTCGGCGCGAGTGGCAAGCTGGAGGGCGAGATGGATGCGCGACAGCTCACCGCCGGAGGCGATGCGGGCGAGCGGCCGCGGCTCCTCGCCCGGATTGGGGGCGAAGAGGAGGACGACCTGGTCGAACCCGTCGCGGCCGAAATCGGTCGCCTCGCCGTCGATGACGAGCGGGCTGTCCGCGCGGCGCCGGCGCTCCAGGCTCACGGCGAGGCGGGCGCGGCCGAGCCCCAGGTCGGCCAGCTCGCGCTCGACGCGCTCCACGAGAGCCTTCCCCCATTCGTCCCGCTTCCTGGAAAGAGCCAGGGCGGCGGCTCTGTACTCCGCAAGAGCAGCGGCGACCTTCTCTTCCAGCTCGTCGCGGTTCTGGGCATCCCCTTCCAGCTCGCCGAGCTCGGCCTCGATCTCCTCGCGGCGGGCGAGGACCGCGGCCGTATCGCCGCCGTGCTTGCGGCAGAGCCGCTCGAGGAGCGCGAGACGCTCCTCGATCTGGTCGAGCCGGGCCGGATCGGCCTCCAGGCCGTCGAGCCGGTGACTCAGCGACGTGGCCAGATCGGCGACCCGGATACGGATCTCATCGATCTCGGCCCCCCAGACCGTGGCCTGCGGCTCCCACTCCTCCACGTCGACCAGCAGGTCGCGGCTCTTGCCGATCCGTTCGAGAGCCGAGCCCTCGTCTTCGGAGAGGAGGGAATGGCAGGTGCCGAGGGCGCGCACGATGGCCTCGGCATGGCGGAGGACCTCGCGCTCGGAGCGCAGCTCCACCTCTTCACCGGCGCGCAGCCGGGCCGCGTCGATCTCTCCGGCCTGGAAGCGCAGGAGGTCGAGCCGCTCGCGGCGGGCGCGGTCGTCGCCGGTCAGGCGTTCGAGCCGCTCGGCGAGGCGGGCGTGCTGGTCAAAGGCTGCGGCGATGCGGGCGAGCAGGGCTTCACCCTCGGGACCCCCGCTCCGGTCGACCAAGCCGCGCTGCAGCTCGGGCTCGATCAGCCCCAGCTCGTCGCGCTGGCCATGGATGCGCAGGAGGAAGGGAGACAGGTCCGAGAGCAGCCGGAGCGTGGTCGGCTGATCGTTGACGAACACCCGGTTTCTTCCGCTCCTCGCGATCTCGCGGCGGATCAGCACCTCGGAGCCGTCGGCATCGAGCCCCGCCTCCTCGAGGACGCGCTGCCAGTCCGACCCCGCCGGCTCGAAGACGCCGCTCACCGTCAGCGCCTCGGCGCCGCTCCTGATCATCTCGGTACTGGCACGCGCTCCGGCAAGCAGAGAGAGCGAGTCGACGACGATCGACTTGCCGGCGCCCGTCTCGCCCGAAAGGATGTTCAGCCCCGGTCCGAAATCGACCGAAGCCTCGGCCAGAACGGCCAGGTTGCGGATATGGAGCTCGCGCAGCACGCGGAGTTGCGTTCGAATCGAGGTCCGTCGTCCAACGTGACGTCGGAGCAGAAGCATATCAGAAGAGGAAAGGGCTGGATTGCGGTATGATGACGCCGATGGCTGTCCCGCGTACCATCACCGTCCAGCTTCCCGGTCCCGTCTATGAGCAGATCGAGCGGAGAGCCGCCACGTCACACCGGAGTGTCGAAGCCGAGATCGTAGAGGCTGTGGCGACGGCAGTCGCCTCCGAAGAGCTCAGCCCTGACCTCGCGGAGGCTGTTCAGGGCATGGCCGTGCTGGACGATGAAGCACTCTGGAGGGCAGCCCGGCTCCGGATGCCCGAAGATGCTTCTGTCCGCCTCGAAGAGCTCCATTGGAAACGTCAATCCTCGGAGCTCGACGCGAAAGAGACTGAAGAGGCCTCGCGACTGGTCCATCTCTACGAGCGGACGATGCTGGTCCGCGCCCAGGCCGCCAAACTGCTTCACCAGAGAGGCTACGAGATCCTTCCGGCACTCCTCGGGGAATGACACGCATCTACATTCCCCGCGAGCTCCGCGACCGTGTCGCGAAGCGGGCTCGATTCCGTTGCGGCTATTGCCTGACTCTTGCAGCTCTTGTCGGTTCTCCCCTGGAGATCGAACACATCATCCCGGCTTCTCTGGGCGGTCTGTCCAATGAGGGCAATCTGTGGCTTGCCTGCTCGCTCTGCAACGAACATAAGGGAACCCGGATTGCCGCACGTGATCCCCTCTCGGAGGAGATCGTCCCCCTCTTCAATCCTCGGCATCAGGTCTGGGCCGAGCACTTTGCATGGACTGACAAGGGAACCCACATCGTCGGCCTATCGAAGACGGGTCGTGCCACAGTCCTGGCACTGAGCCTCAATCGACCTTCTCTGGTCTTCACGAGAACGGTGTGGGTTGCTGCGGGATTGCATCCACCTCGGGAATGAGAGGTTTCCTTCTCCTACTTCTTCCCGTGCCACGTCTCCGGCACGAAGTCCGGGTCGTCCTGGGCGCGGCGCTCGAAGCTGAGGAAATCGTAGTAGCCGCAGCGGGCGCAGCCGGGATACTCGCGGCAGATGCCGGGGCGCGCCTCGTAGACGGTGCAGCGGCGCGTCTCGCGACTGAGGAAGCGGCAGGCGGTACCGTAGACCGGATCCGGCGTCTGCCGCAGAATGACCTCACCCTCGTCCTCGCCGGCCTTGGTAAACTTCCGTGCGGCCGCCTCCGGGCTGATCCCGAAGTGCCGCGCGAGCCGCCGGACATCAGCCGGCTGGACCGGGATGCGCGGGTAGGAACAGCAATAGGATGGACAGCGGTCGCAGCTGTAGAAGATTGGAAGTCCCATGTGAAGGATTGTAGCCAGCTTCGCAGATTTCGGAGAGCCCGATGATGAAAAAGATCACCGCCTCGATCGCCGCCGGCCTGCTGCTCGCCCTCGCCGGCTCCTCCACCGCCCGGGCAGAGGCCCCCTCACCCGAGACGGTGCCCGTTCCCGCGAGTATCGTCGCCCACAACATTCCTCCGATCCCTCAGGAGCGGGTCGCCGACCTCCTCCCCTACGAGAACATCCGGACCGCTTCCCTCGCCGACTGGCATCCGACCGAGCGCAGGATGTACATCCGGACCCGCTTCGCGCAGAGCGTCCAGCTCCACGAGGTCGCCATGCCCATGGGCGACCGCCGGCAGCTCACCTTCTTCAACGACCCGATCACCTGGGTCGCGGCCCGGCCCGGCGACGCCAACCAGGTGGTGTTCGCCCTGAACGAGGCCGGTGCCGAGAACTACCAGTTCTATCTCCTCGACCGCGCGGCGGGCCGCTCGCAGCGGTTCACCGACGGCAAGAGCCGCAACGAGAACCCGCATTGGTCGCGTGACGGCAAGCTCCTCGCCTGGATGAGCAACGCCCGCAACGGCCGCGACTTCGATCTCTATGTGGGCGATCCGGCAAAGCCGGGGAGCGAGCGGCGCGTCGCCGAGCTCCAAGGTCAGTGGACACCCCTCGACTGGAGCCCCGACAACCGGCGCCTCCTCCTGCTCGAGGAGATCTCCGCCAATGAGACCTACCTGCACTGGGCCGACATGGCGACCGGCGAGGTCAAGGCGATCACGCCGCGCCCGGCTCCAGGCAAGACGGCCGAGCCGGTCTCCTATCAGGACGGCCGGTGGGCCGCGGACGGCCAGTCGGTCTTCACGACGACCGACCGCGACGGCGAGTTCCTCCGCCTGGTCCGCCTCGGGCTGGACAATTCCATCCAGGCCGTGATCTCGCGCGACATCTCCTGGGACGTGCAGGGCCTCGATCTCTCGATGGACGGACAGTTGGTGGCGTTCTTCACCAACGAGGACGGCTTCAGCAAGCTCCACCTGGCGGATAGCCGGACCGGCGCGGCCCTCCCCTCTCCCGACCTGCCGCCCGCGGTGGGCTCGAACCTCCAGTTCCGTCCGGGCTCTCACGAGGTCGGCTTTGCCTTGAGCTGGGCGCGCTCGCCCTCGGACGTCTACAGCTACGATCCCGACTCGCGCAAGCTGGAGCGCTGGACGGCCAGCGAGGTGGGAGGGCTCAACCCGGAGCAGTTCGTCGTGCCCGAGCTGGTGCGCTACCCCACCTTCGACGACGCCGCTCCCGGGCAGCGGCGGACCATCCCGGCCTTCGTCTACCGGCCGTCGAAGGAGCGCTTCAAGGGGCCGCGGCCGGTCTTCATCGACATCCATGGCGGCCCCGAGGCCCAGTCCCATCCCAGCTTCCTCGGCAGCCTGAACTATCTGCCCGACGAGCTCGGCGTGGCCCTGGTCGTCCCCAACGTCCGCGGCTCCACGGGCTACGGCAAGAGCTACCTGCGGCTGGACGACTGGAAGAAGCGGGAGGACTCGGTCCAGGACATCGGCGCGCTGCTCGACTGGATCAAGACGCAACCCGACCTCGACCCGTCGCGCGTCATGGTGAACGGCGGCTCCTACGGTGGTTTCATGGTGCTCTCCGTGCTGGTCCACTACGGAGACCGGATCCGCTGCGCCTATGACAGCGTAGGCATCAGCAACTTCGTGACCTTCTTGCAGAACACGAGCGAGTACCGGCGGGATCAGCGGCGGGTCGAGTACGGGGACGAGAGGATCGCCGACATGCGCACCTTCCTGGAGAAGATCTCGCCGGCCCGGCAAGCGGACAAGATCAACCGGCCGCTCCTGGTGACGTCCGGCGCCAACGATCCGCGCGTCCCGGTCTCGGAGTCGGACCAGATCGTCGCGGCCGTCGAGAAGAACGGCGCTCCCGTCTGGTACGTCATCGGCAAGGACGAGGGGCACGGCTTCTCGAAGAAGGTCAACACCGACTACATGCGCGCCGTGATGGTCGAGTTCATCCGCCAGCACCTGCTGGGCACGGAGGCGGCGGCAAGCCTGCGATAAGAGAGAGCTACTCGGCCGTGTACACCGCCACCCGGCTGCGCCCGCTGCGCTTGGCGCGGAGGAGGGCGGTGTCGGCGGCCTGGTAGAGGTCCTGCGGGCTGGTCATCCCCTCGCCGAGCTCGGCGACTCCGAAGGAGCAGGTGAGGGAGATCTTGATGTCGCCGTAGCGGTGGTCGAGCTCCACGATCCGGTCGTGGAGCTTCGCGGCGAGGACTTCCGCTCCCTCCACTCCGGTCTCCGGCGCCAGGATCACGAACTCGTCCCCGCCTACACGGGCCAGCACCTGCTCCGGCCGCACCAGCTCGCGGGCCATCGAGGCCACCTGCTTGAGGACGAAGTCGCCGCAGAGGTGGCCATAGGTGTCGTTGATCTGCTTGAACTCGTCCAGGTCGAAGATGATCAGCGACAGCGGCCGCCGGTGCCGGACCGCGCGGGAGAACTCCCGCAGGACCTCCTCGTCGTACTTCCGCTTGTTGTAGGTCTCGGTCAGGCCGTCCTTCGTCACCAGCTCGTAGATGGCCAGGTGGTAGGCGTTCTCCACGTCCTGCTCGTGCAGGAACTTGAAGTGCACCGCCGCGGTCTGGAACCGGTCGCCGCTGCGCAGCACCGCACGGCCGTGGATCGGCTGGCCGTTGACGTAGGTGCCGTTCGTGCTCCCCAGGTCCTCGATGGTCACGGTCGAGCCGGCATAGCGCAGCCGCGCGTGCTTGCGCGAGAGCGACATGACCTCGGGAAGGCTGATCCGCACGGACGACGACCGGCCGATCTCCAGGGTCGTACCCGGCGAGAGCCGGTAGCGCGTCCCCAGCCGCTGGCTGTCCGGGTGCGCGATCAGGATGACGTCGGCCTCGAAGTCTCCGCCTTCCAGAGCCTCGGGATCGCGCTCGCGGATGGCGCTCTGGAACGTCTGCGTCAGCCCGCTCTCCTGGGAGATCGGAAGCTCGTCGGTATCCGAGCTCTGGGCGGTGACCTCGCGGAAGGGCCGGTCTTTCATGGCGGAGGCTCCATGGCTCTACCGTCCGGAGAGCATGGCGCGCAGCACGTGGCGCGCCACCTCGGGGTTCTCGCGCAGCCGGCGGATCGAGTAGGGGTGCCAGTCGCGGCCGTAGGGCACGTAGACGCGCAGCCGGTGGCCGCCGGTGATCAGGAGGCGGCGCAGCTCCTCGTCGACGCCGAGGAGCATCTGGAACTCGTAGCGGTCGCGCGGGAGACCGTGCTTGTCGAGCAGGCCGACGGCCCGGCAGGTCAGGTATTCGTCATGGGTCGCGATCGCCGGATAGACGCCGCGGACGATGAGCTTCTCCAGCGCGTCGACGAAGTTGGCCCGCACCGTCTCATAGCCCTTCCATGCGATGGCCCGCGGCTCGACGTAGATCCCCTTGCAGAGCCGGACGCTCGCCCCCTGCTCGGGCAGCTCGTCGATGTCGCGCAGGGTGCGCCGCATGTACGCCTGGAGGACCACGCCGACGTTGCCGTAGCGCGCGTGCAGGTCGCGGTAGATCCGCAGCGTCGCATCGGTCGTGGTGTGGTCTTCCATGTCGATGCGGACGAAGTTGCCGTGCTCCCTGGCCGCCGCGACGATCCGTCCGATGTTGTCGCGGCAGAACCCCTCGTCGATCTTCAGGCCCAGGAGGGTCGGTTTGATCGAGACGTTCGAGTCCAGCTTCTGCTCGGAGATCGTCGCGAAGACGCGGATGTACTCCGCGACGGCGGCTTCGGCCTTGGCGCGCTCGTGGACCTCCTCGCCCAGGACGTCGATGGTCGCCATCGCGCCCTGCTCGTTGAGCGTTCGGACCGTACGGACCGCGTCGTCCAGGGTCTCCCCGGCGACGTAGCGGGATGCCACCCGGCCGACGATCGCCTTCGGCACGAGGGGCAAGGTGGTGACCAGCAGGCGATTGAACACGCTCATCTCTTGCCCCGGACGCGCCTGAAGGACGATCTGGTTGGAATGCGGTTGATGGTTTCAGGCCACGGACGGCGCCGGCTCGGCTGCGGAAGCGGTGACCGGCCGGGGGTCGTCGACCACCCAGCGCACCGACCGCGCGCACGGACAGGCCCCGCCGACGCGGCGCAGGCTCGGCATTTTTCCCGCGGCTTCTTCGGCCTTCAGCGTGCCCTCGGCGACCTGGGTCAGCGCGTCGACGTACTCGCGGAAGTCGCGGCTGGCGCGGTAAGCGTCGGGCAGGGCCCGCACGAGATGCTGCAGATACGCCTGGAGGTCGGAGAGCACCTCGCCGTCGACCCCGACCAGCTTGAAGGCCGCCATGCCACGGCGCCGGAAGTACTCGGGGTGTGGCAGGTGCAGGAGATCCTCGCGGCGGATCCCGTCCACCGTCTCGCCCGCCAGGATGCGGTCGAGGACGGCCTCGGACTCGCCATGGCTGAGCTTCTCGACCCGCGCCCGCAGATAGCGCAGGTTCAAGTCGCGGACCAGCTTCCCGATCTCCTCGACGTACTGCTTCTGCGCCTCGGCGTTCTTCATCGGCTTCAGCCCCAGGCGCACATTGGTACCGCCGCCGCGCTCGTCGCCGAACATCTCCAGGGCGCGCGGGACCCACTTGTTGATCGCCTTCTGGAGATCGGCCATGGTGATGAAGGTGCCACCCTTGGCCGCGGCGGTCACCCACCGGCGCATCGGCACCACGCCGGCGGCGAGGTGGAAGGCCTCTTCGCGCAGCATCTGCGGCATGCTCTCGGCCATCGGCTGGTAGGCGCTCACCTTCTGCATGGCGAGCTGGTACTTGCCCACGCGGTCGATCAGGGCGCAGAACACCACGTTGTCGATGAACGAATCGAAATCGATGTTGAAGGCCCCCAGGATGTGGGAGCCGGTGTTCATCGAGAGGATGCCCTCGACGAGATCGGCGCGGCTCTCACTGCTGACCGGGCTCCAGTCGTCGTCAACCAGGAGGTGGAGCATCTGGTAGCCGTGCCGGAGCTCCTCGGCCATCATGCGGAGGATCCAGAACTGCTCTTCCTCCTCCTGGGCGCGGGCGAGGGTCAGGCGGTGCTGCTGGATCGAGCCGAACTCGGTGGAGGCCTGGGCCCGGATGGCGCCGAACAGATGGTGCGCCTGCTCGGGCAGCATGTCGGCGGCGCGGGTGAGCTTCGGTTTCCCCTTCATGTCGCCGCACTCGATCTCGCTGCACATCCCCAGCTGGCGGTAGGCGCAGAGCTCGAACCTGGGCTCGGTCGGGAAGAACTTCTCCCAGCTCTCCATCAGGAGGTCGTAATCGGGCAGGAAGGTCTCCCGCCAGCGGATCACCGCGTCGTGGTATGTCTTCGGCAGGGTGGTGGTCCTGACGCTCATCTCTCGTCCTCTCTCAGGCGTTCAGACCGGGCGGGTGAAGGCCCGGAGGCTCGACGGCGCGAATCCGAGGGAACCGAAGAAGCCGGTCAGCTCCGTGTTCTGCTCGTCGACCAGGGTGCGCACGCTCCTGGCGCCCCGCTCCCGGAAATGCTCGAGGATGGCGTCCGCCATGAGGCGGCCGACGGCACGGCCGCGACAGTCGGGATCGACGCCCAGCACTTCGACCCAGCCGGTCGGCTCCTCGAGGCCGAACTCCCCGGAGCGCACCTCGCCGAGCATGAACCCGACGACGCGCCCGTCCGCCTCGGCGACCACCGAGGTCTCCGGATCCCGCCGCAGGTAATAACCGATGCGGCGCTCCCAAACTTCCGGCCGGTAGGTGCCGAGGATCTTCTCGTCGATCCTCACGATCGCGCTGATGTCGAGCTCGTCGAGCGGCCGGATGCAGATGTCGGAGGTCGTGTCGATCATCGGGCTGGATTCTATCGGGTTGCGAGGAAGGGGCGCAAATCGGCGTATCCTGTCCCTCCTCGATGAGCGACGCCGAAGCCCTCTCTCCCGAGACCATTCCGGCCGCGGCCGAGTCGCCGGCCTTCCGGGTCCATCTCACCCTGCTCCTGGTCCAGGCCTCGTTCGGGGGGTTCCACGTGGTCGCCAAGGCGGTGCTCTCGTCGCTGTCGCCTCTCGCCCTGGCCGGCCTGCGGGTCGGCCTCGCCACGCCGTGCCTGGTGTTCCTCGCCTGGCGGCGGGACCGCTTCGTGCCGGACCGCCGCGACCTCCCCATGCTGGCGCTCCTGGGAGGCCTGGGAGTCTTCGCCAACCAGATCCTGTTCATCAACGGGCTCCAGCACACGACCGCGATCAACGCCTCGATCCTGATGCCGTCGCTGCCGGTCTTCGCCGCCGCGGCTGCGGCGCTCCTGGGCATCGAGCGGCTGGCGCCGCGCCGGCTGGCCGGCACCCTCCTCTCGGTCGCCGGAGCCCTGGTGCTGGTCAACCCGCTCCGCTTCGCGACCGACCGGGGCATGGCGATCGGCAACCTGATGATCCTCGCCAACTGCCTGTGCTATGCGCTGTACCTGGTGCTGCAACGGCCGCTCCTCGAGCGCATCGCCTGGCGGACGCTGACCGCCTGGGCGTTCCTCTTCGGCGGCGGCGCGGTCGTGCTGCTGAGCCTGCCGTCGCTCGTCTCGCTTCATGCCGCCGAGGTCCCGGCCGGCGCCTGGTGGGGTGTGGCCTATATCGTGGCGCTCCCCACGGTCTTCGGCTACGCGGCGAGCTCGTGGGCGGTGCGCCGCTCTTCGCCGGCCCTGGTGGCGGCTTACAGCACGCTTCAGCCGCTGGTGGCGGCGGTCCTGGCCGCCTGGTTCCTGGGCGAGCGGTTCGGATGGATCGAGGGGGCGGGCTTCGCGCTGATCGTCGCCGGGCTCTGGCTGGTCAGCGCCCCCAGGCCGGAGGAGCGGAGGAGACAGGCCAGGCTGTAGAGGGTGGCGAAAGCGGTCCCCGGGTCCCGCGCGGCGTCAGCCAGAGCCAGCCCCTGGCAGAGCGAGACGGCCGCTCCCGGCAGGTTGCCGGCGCAGGCGCGGACGTAGCCCTGCTGGAGGAAGGCGCGGCCGAGGAGGTCGGACTGGCCGGTGCGCCGGTAGACGGCGAGGCTCCGATGGAGCAGCCGGTCGGCCTCGCGGAACCGCCCCTCGGCGCCGCGCAGCGCCGCCCAGCTCCCGTACAGGCGCGCCCGCTCCAACCGCTCCCCCGAACCCTGGGCCAGATGGGCTTCGGCGCCGCGCAGCGCCGCCGCGGCACCGGGGAGGTCGGCGTACGTGCGCCGGGCTTCCGCGACCGCGATCCAGGCCCGGGCTTTCAGATCCTCGAGGTTCGGGGCCGGATGGGCTCCCGCCGGGATCTCACCGGCGATCCCGACAGCCCAGCGGGCGAGCGCCTCGGCATCGCGCGGCTCGGTGGAGCGCGCCTGCCGGCTGCGCTCGAGCAGGATCTCGGCGAGCCCCCAGGTCCGCGCCTCGCGAGCCAGGTGCGCTCCCCAGACGGCCACCGGCAATCCGGCGAGAGCCGCCAGGACCTGCCGCGCCGCGCTGCGCTCGGCCTCCAACCCCGCATGGAGACGCCGCATCGTCGCGAACACCCGGTCGATGGCCGGCGCGTGATCGGCCCGCGCGCCGATCCGGCCACCCCGCCCGGTCCCGGCCCACCACAGCTCCGCCGTGATCTCCTGGCAGCGGGGACAGCCGGGCACCAGGTGCAGGAGCACCCGCAGGCCCGCCTCCGCATCGAGCTGTCCGCGCATGAAATCTTCCAGGGCCTGCCGCGATGGGCAAGCAGAGTGTCCGCGCTTCCGGAGCCGCGGAACCAGGCCGACGGCGAACCGCAGAAATCGACGCACGTGCAGAGGTGTCCTTTTCATCCGTCAAGGTATCACCTCCCGGTCAGGTTTGTCCAGTGGAGGAAAAACCTGACACGTGCTCGTGGGCGTGATAGCTGCTGCGCACCAGCGGCCCGGATTCGCAGTGGGCGAAGCCGAGAGCGAGAGCCTCTTCGCGGTAGGCCGCGAACTCTTCCGGATGGACCCAGCGGTCGACCGGCAGGTGCCTGGGAGTCGGCTGCAGGTACTGGCCGATGGTCAAGATCTCGACGCCGGCACCGCGGATGTCCCGCAGGGTCGCCGAGACCTCTTCGGCAGTCTCGCCGATCCCGATCATGATGCCGGTCTTGACGCGGCCGGCGTGCTCGCCCGCGTCGCGGCGCCGCGCGGCTTCGGCGAGCAGGGCGAGGCTGCGATCGTAACGGCTACCCGGGCGCGCCTTGCGGTAGAGGCGGGGGACGGTCTCCATGTTGTGTGAGAAGACCTCCGGCGCGGCACCGAGAACGATGTCCAGGGCGTCGGGCACGCCGCGGAAGTCGGGGGTGAGGACCTCGACGGCCGTGCCGGGGTTCCGGCGGTGAATGGCGTCGATCACCTCGGCAAAATGGCGGGCGCCGCCGTCCGGCAGGTCATCGCGGTCGACCGAGGTGATGACAGCATGCTTCAAGCTCATGACCGACACCGCCTCGGCCACGTGCTCGGGCTCGCGCGGGTCCGCCCCGGCATCTGGGCGACCGGAGGTGACGGCGCAGAAGCCGCAACGGCGGGTGCAGATGTCGCCCAGGATCATGAAGGTGGCGGTGCCGTGCTGGCCCCAGCACTCGTAGATGTTCGGGCAGCGCGCCTCCTGGCAGACGGTGTGGAGGTTCAGGCGGTCCACCAGGTTGCGCACGTGGTGATACGACGCGGGCGTCGCCAAGCGCACCCGCAACCACTCGGGCCGCCCTGTGCGGCGGCCGGTGGAAACGGCCGTAGACCGGCCGAGTTGGACGAGAGTCTCGCTCATGGGGATAGTCTATCTCTTCACCCCCGGCCCGGAAGGAAGGCCGGGGGTGAGGCCTACCGCACGTCCAGCGCCACGTCGAGCGCGGGCGCGCTGTGGGTGAGCCAGCCGACCGAGAGCAGGTCCACCCCGGTGGCGGCGATGGCCGCGGCGGTCTCCGGCCGGATTCCCCCCGAGGCCTCGGTCAGCGCCTTGCCCTTGGCGAGAGCGACGGCCTCGCGCAGCTCGTCGAGGGACATGTTGTCCAGGAGGACGGCGTCCACCCCGAGCTCGAGGGCCTCGCGGAGCTGATCGAGAGAGTCCACCTCCAGCTCGATCTTCACCAGATGGCCCACGCCGGCGCGGGCCCTCTCGACCGCTGTCCGCAATCCACCGGCCAGCGCCACGTGGTTGTCCTTGATCAGCACGGCGTCGTCCAAGCCGAAGCGGTGGTTGCTGCCGCCGCCGGCGCGCACGGCGTACTTCTCCAGGGCTCGCAGCCCAGGTGTCGTCTTGCGCGTGCAGACCACGTGCGCACCGTGCGGGGCGACGACCGCCACCAGGTCGCGGGTCGCAGTGGCGATGCCGCAGAGGCGCCCGAGGAGGTTCAAGGCGGTGCGCTCGGCCGAGAGGATCGCCCGCGCCGGGCCGCGGACCGTCGCGAGGACCGTGCCGGCCTCGGCGTCCTCGCCATCGCCGCAGCGGACCATCGCCTCGGTCTCGGGATCGAGGAGCCGGAAGGCGGCGAGCGCCGCGTCGAGCCCGGCGATGCGGCCGGCCCGGCGGGCGACCACGTCCGCCTCGGCACGCAGGCCGGAAGGCAGGACCGCGTCGCTCGTCAGATCGCCGGCCCGCCCCAGGTCCTCCTCCAGGGCGCGCCGTACGACCGGCTCATAGAGGATGGGATAAAGAGGAGTCAGCCGCTCGTTCAAACCGGGCCTCCGGTGGCGCGAGCGCGCGCGGGCACCGCCTCCGGCGCTTCGAAGCGCGCCGTGCCGTCGGGCGCCGCGGTCAGATAGAGCCGGCGCAGCCAGGCCGGATCGGTCTCCGGAACGTCCGACCGGAAGTGACCGCCGCGGCTCTCATGGCGGACCAGGGCCGCCGCCGTCACCAGCCGGGCGACCGTCAGAAGGTTGCGCGCCTCCCCCGCTGGCTCCAGGTGCTCCTCCGCGAGGCAGTCCAGCTCCTTCAGGGCGGAGGTCAGGCCGGCCTCGTCGCGGACCAGCCCCACCTTCTCCCACATCAGGCGGCGCACCTGCGCGATCAGCTCTGCGGATTCAAGACAGCGGCTCTCTCCTCCCTCGGCCACCCGCAGGCCCATGGTCCGCACGGCGACCGGCCCGGCGGGGATGGCCCGCCGCAGGTCTTCCGCCACGCGAGCGCCGAAGACCAAGGCCTCGAGAAGCGAGTTGCTGGCCAGCCGGTTCGCTCCATGGACCCCCGTGGCGCTCACCTCGCCGCAGGCCCAGAGGCCCGGCAGCGAGGTCCGGCCGTCGGGGTCCACCGCGATGCCGCCCATGTGGTAGTGGGCCGCGGGAGCCACCGGGATCGGTTCCGTCCTCGGGTCGAGCCCGCGGCTCCGACAGATTTCGAACACCCGGGGGAAGCGCTCGGGGAAAGCGTCACCCACGGCGGCGCGGGCGTCGAGGACCACCTCCTCGCCCGCCACGCGGCGCCGCCAGATCGCCCGTGCCACGACGTCGCGGGGCGCCAGCTCGGCGTCCGGGTGCTCGTCCGGCATGAATCTCCGGCCGCGGCCGTCCAGGAGCACAGCACCTTCGCCGCGTAGGGCCTCGGTGAGCAGCGGCATCGGGTCCGCGCCCTCCGCGGCCAGCGCGGTGGGATGGAACTGCACGAGCTCCAGGTCGACCAGCCGGGCGCCGGCCCGCGCGGCCATCGCCAGGCCGTCGCCGGTCGCCTCGGGCGGATTGGTCGTGTGGAGATAGAGCCGGCCCAGGCCTCCCGTGGCCAGCACCACGGCCGGGGCCAGATGGAGCACGCGCCCGCCGTCGGCATGGACGGCCAGCACCCCGGCCACTCGCGGGCCGTCGAGGACCAGATCGACGGCGAAGGCGCCCTCCTCGATCCGGATCTCCGCCGCCTGCCGCACGGCTGCGGACAGCGCGCGCACGATCTCGGCGCCCGTGGCATCGCGCGCATGGAGGATCCGCCGCCGGCCATGCGCCGCTTCCCGCCCGAGGGCGAGCCGCCCCGCGCCATCGCGGTCGAAGCGTGCTCCCAGCGCGAGCAGGGTCTGGAGGCGCCGCGGCCCCTCGCCGGTCAGCAGGGCCACCACCTCCGGATCGTTCAACCCTGCGCCGGCCGCGAGCGTATCGGCCGCGTGGAGAGCCGGGGAGTCGTCCGCGCCCACGGCGGCGGCGATGCCTCCCTGCGCCCAGGGGCTCGACCCGCTGACGAGCCCGCACTTGGTGAGCAGGGTCACCCGCCGCGGCGCGCAGCCGAGCGCCGCCGTCAGGCCGGCCACGCCGCTGCCCACGACCAGGACCTCGGAACGGGCGACGCCGTCGAACCGGTTGCCCCGAAGCTCCATCCAACGCTCGATCATTTTCCTTCCCTCCGGCCCACGGCCAGCATCCTCTCGACCGCGCGGCGGGCCCGGCCGGCCACCTCGGGATCGACCACGACCTCGTGCTGTATCGTCTCCAGCGAGCGGAGAATCCTGGGGAGGCTGATGCGCTTCATGTGGGGGCAGAGGTTGCAGGGGCGGACGAACTCGACGTCCGGAAACTCCACCGCCACGTTGTCGCTCATCGAGCACTCGGTGACCATCACCACCCGGCGCGGGCGCGACTCGCCCACGTGGCGGATCATCGCCGCCGTCGAGCCCACGAAGTCGGCCTCGGCGAGGACATCCGGCGGGCACTCGGGATGGGCCAGGATCTGCACGTCCGCCTGCCCGGCGCGGTAGGCCCGGAGCTCTCCGCCCGTGAAGCGCTCGTGCACTTCGCAGTGCCCCTTCCAGAGGATCACCTCGACATCGGTCTGCGAGGCCACGTACTTCCCCAGATACTCGTCGGGCAGGAAGATCACCCGGTCGACGCCGAGCGACTCGACGACCGCCACGGCATTGGCCGAGGTGCAGCAAACGTCCGACTCGGCTTTGACCTCGGCCGAGGTGTTGACGTAGGTGACCACCGGCACGCCCGGCCAGCGCTCGCGTAGGAGACGGATGTCGGCCGCGGTGATCGAGGCGGCGAGCGAGCACCCGGCCTGGAGGTCGGGGATGAGGACCGTCTTCTCCGGCGACAGGATCTTCGCCGTCTCGGCCATGAAATGGACGCCGGCCAGGACGATGACGTCCGCGTCCACCTTGGCGCCATGCTGCGCCAGCGCGAGCGAGTCGCCGGTGAAGTCGGCGACGCCGTGGAAGATCTCCGGCGTCTGGTAGTTATGGGCCAGGACGACCGCGTTGCGCTCCCGCTTGAGCTGCTGGATGGCGGCCACATAGGGCGCGTGCACCGCCCATTCGACGTCGGGAATGACCGAGCGGACCCGGTCGCGGATCGGAGCGGTGAGGCTCGCGATCTCAGGGGTGTAGGCCAAAGTCCGCGCAACTTCGAGGCTCATTCAATCCCCCTATCTGACTATGCTCTACGTGAGCATATCGGGTGCCCAAGAAAGGGCCGGCTCATCACCGGCCATCGTTAGACTACAACTGAGCATATCCCCTGTCAATTCCCCCACCCTCCTTGAAGTCCTTTGCTACACCCGCCGCGCGTGGGGCAGCCCTACGCCGGGCGCCGGGCGCTCGCGCAGGACCTCGCGGCGGAAGACGAACAGCTCGGCGGGGCGCCCGCCGGTCTGGGCGTCGACCTTGCCGGTCCCTTCGACCAGACCGGCGTTCTCGACCAGGCGGCGAAAGTTCTGCTTGTGGAGACGCACGCCGGCGAGCGCCTCGACCACCCGCTGGAGCTGCAGCAGCGTGAAGGCGGGCGGCAGGAGCTCGAAGACCACCGGGCGGTACTTGAGCTTGCCGCGCAGCCGGCCGAGGGCGGTGGCGAGGAGGCGCCGGTGGTCGACCGCCATGGGGCGCCCGGGCAGCGGCTCGGGCCGGCGCCCGGGGGGGACCGGCCGCGCCTCCTCCCCGGGCAGGCCGGCGAGGTCCTCGCGGTCGCGCCAGGCCTCGGGGACCAGATAGGCCTCGTAGAGGAGCTCGTAGCGCTCCAGGACCCTCTCGCCGTCCCACGGCGCGCCGCCCAAGCCGAAGACGATGTCGGTGCGCTCGCGGCGCTCCTGGCGGGTCGACAGATCGGGCGCGCTGCCGGCCCAGGCGGCGAGGGCGGGAGCGATCGTCCCGTCGATCAGGTCGGGCCGGCCGGAGCGCCAGTCCTCCCAGGGGAAGAATTCGTACCAGCCGCGCCAGCGCGCCGCGACGCCCACCGAGGTCTCGCGCACCAGGGCGAGGTAGGCGACCGAGACCTCGCGCAGGCCGCGGCGCCGGGCGCGGGGAGCGCGGTCGCGGTCGCCGAAGGTGTAGAGCTGCTCGACGTAGCCCAGCGGGAGGCCGGTCTGCTCGTGGACCCAGCGGCGCAGGCCGCGGTCGAGGGTGCGGTCGTGCTCCGGATCGAGCGGACCGAACGGGAGCGCCTCCTCGGCCGGGTCTCCCTGCTCGGAGGCGCGCGGAAGCACCGTCAGGATCCGCGGCACCTCCTCGGTCACCGCCACGATCACCGCGTTGAGGCCGATGGAGACGCGGGGCTGCAAGCTCACCCCGCCGCGGCACGCCGGAGCACCGGAGCCGCGGCGACCAGCTCGCGGTCGAAGATCTCGCCGAAGATCCCCGCACAGAACGCGGCGACCTCCGGAAGAGCCGGAGCCCGGCCGGCGAGCCGCTCGATCGAGGTGAGGCCGATGCCGCGCAGCCCGCAGGGGATGATCCCGGAGAAGTCGGCCAGGTCGGTCGCCACATTGAGCGCGAAGCCATGGGTGGTGACCCAGCGGGAGAGGTGGACACCAATCGAGGCGATCTTGTCCTCCCCCGCCCAGACCCCCACGAAGGCCTGCCCGTCGCGGGCCTCGGCGCGCACCCCGTACACGGCGAGGGTGCGGATCAGTACTTCCTGGAGATCGCGCACGTAGCGGCGGACGTCGCGCCGGTCCGGGCTCAGGTTGAGGATGGGATAGCCGACCAGCTGACCCGGCCCGTGGTAGGTGACCTGGCCGCCGCGATCGCACTCCGCGACCTCGATGCCGCGCGCCGCGAGCCACTCCGGCCCGGCCAGGATGTCCGCCGCGCTGGCATTGCGGCCGAGCGTGTAGACCGGCGGATGCTCGAGCAGCAGCAGGTGCTCCGGCCCGCTGCCGCGCTTGACCCCCTCGCGCACGGCGAGCTGCAGCTCGACAGCTTCCTGATAAGGAATACGGCCGAGGAAGTCCCAGTGAAGAGGGCGGCGTGCGCTGTACACGCCGCCATTGTAGCCGGCTTTGGGCCGCGGCTCAGTTGGCCACCGCGGCCCCGGCCGGCGAGGCCGCGCACTGGTCCTTCTGGAGATCGGCGGGCACGAAGCCGAGCGTCGCGAGCGCCGCGTCCGCGGGATCGGCCACGACACCGTTCCAGCACAGCACGTCGTAGCACCCGCAGGGACCTCCGTAGTTGCCACATCCTGCGTTGGGATCACCGTTGACCCAGACACAGCGCTCGCAGCCAGGTGTCACCTCCATGCAGATGTCGCCGCACGCGGAAGCAGCCTGGGGCAGGCAGAGGGCGGCCAGCAGGGCCAGGGAGGCGAAGAGAGGCCAGCGGCTCCTGATGCTCGTCGGTCGGTCCATAGGGTCCTCCTTCAGAGATCCCTCCGGCTTCCAACGCCAGAGGTGTTTCTAAATCAAAGGTGCGATGGACATGGATTGCCGCGCCGCCTGCTGTAAGATACCCGCCACTCGGCGGGGAGGGGGTCCATGGAAAAAGTCGTCACAGCCATCCTCGGTGGCGGCGCGGGGACGCGCCTCTGGCCGCTGACCCGTCACCGGGCGAAGCCGGCCGTCCCCATCGGCGGCAAGTTCCGGCTGATCGACATCCCGATCAGCAACAGCCTGCACGCCAACATCGACCGCATCTTCGTCATCACCCAGTTCAACAGCGCGAGCCTGCACCGGCACATCAACCAGACCTACCGCTTCAGCGTCTTTTCGAACGGCTACGTCAACATCCTCGCCGCCGAGCTGACGGCCGAGCGCAAGGATTGGTACCTGGGCACCGCCGACGCCGTCCGGCAGTGCCTGCCGCGGCTGCTGGAGCCCGATCCGCCCGAGGTGCTCATCCTGTCGGGCGACCAGCTCTACCTGATGAACATCGCCGAGCTCGTCCAGACCCACCGTGCGCGCGGAGCCGACCTGACGATCGCGGTCAAGCCGGTCAGCCGTGCCGAGGCCTCGGCGTTCGGCATCCTGCGCCTCGACCCTTCAGGCCGCATCACGGAATTCCACGAGAAGCCCAAGCAGGCCGAAGAGCTCGACCTTCTCGCCCTGGACGAGCGGACGCAGGCCGGCCTCGGCTTCCCGGCACCCCCCGGGTCCTACCTGGCGAGCATGGGCATCTACATCTTCCGGCAGGAGGTGCTCAAGGAGCTCCTGATCGGCAGCTCCACGCTCGACTTCGGCCGCGAGGTCATCCCCCAGGCGCTGGGGCAATACCGGGTCTTCGCCTATCCCTACGGCGGCTACTGGACCGACATCGGAACCATCCCGAGCTTCCACCAGGCCAACCTGGATCTCACGCTGCCGCTGCCGCCGCTCAACCTCTACGACCCGGAGCTGCGGATCTTCACCCATCCGCGCTTCCTGCCCGGCACCAAGGTCAACGAGTGCTACGTGCGGTTCTCGGTCCTCAGCGAGGGGAGCATCCTGTCGGCCAGCCGCATCTCGGATTCGATCATCGGCGTCCGCTCCGTGGTCCGTCCCGGCTCGGTCCTCGAGCGCACCGTGATGATGGGCGCCGACACCTGGGAGCCGGACGGAGCCGACCCGGTCCCCCGGGGCGTCGGGCACGACTGCCACATCCGCAACGCCATCATCGACTTCAACGCGCGGATCGGCGACGGCTGCAAGCTGCTCAACGCCGACGGCGTCGAGAACGCCGACGGGGAGGACTGGTGTATCCGCGACGGGATCATCGTCGTGCCCAAGAACGCCGTGATCCCGCCCGGGACGGTGATCTGACCGTGCCTCCCCTGCCGCTGAAGGTCTGCCAGGTCGCCGCCGAGGCGACGCCGTTCGCCAAGACCGGCGGTCTCGGAGACGTGGTCGCCGGTCTGTCGCGCCAGCTCGTCCGCGAGGGGCACGACGTGCGGATCTTCCTCCCCTTCTACGGCCATCTGGCCCGCCAGGCGGACGGCTTCGCCCCGGTCGAGAGCCTGCGCGGGATCTCCCTCTGGATGGGGTCCCGCCATTTCGAGCTCTCCGTCCTCACCCGCAAGCTGCCGGACAGCCAGGTCGACCTCTATTTTCTGGTCTGCCCCGAGCTCTACGCGCCCGAGGGGATCTACCACGGCGACGCGGTGGATGCCCTCCGCTTCGCCGTGCTGACGCGCGGGGCCCTGGAGTGCTGCCAGCGGCTGGCCTGGCCGCCGGACGTCCTGCACGTCCACGACTGGCACACCTCGCTGGGCCCGCTCTACCTCAAGACCCACTACGCCTGGGACCGCCTGTTCGACTGCACGCGCTCGGTGCTGACCATCCACAACCAGGGGTTCCAGGGGATCGTGGACCGCGACCAACTGGAAGTCCTGGGGCTCGCCAGATACGCCTTCTGGCTCGACGCCGCGGACCTCCAGGCCCATCACGTCAATTTTCTGAAGACCGGCATGCTCCACGCCGACGCCGTCACCGCGGTCAGCCGCACCTACGCGGCCGAGATCCAGACCGCGGAGCAGGGGTTCGGTCTCGACTGGCTGCTGCGCGCCCGCTCCCCCCGTCTCTTCGGCATCGTCAACGGCGCCGACTACGGCGAATGGAATCCGGAGGACGACCCCCACCTCCCGCACCACTATTCAGCGGACGACCTCTCCGGCAAGCGCGAGATGAAACGCGCCCTTCTCCGCGAAGCAGGGTTGGACACCGAGACCGACGCCCCGATGATCGGGATCGTCTCGCGGCTGACCGCCCAGAAGGGGTTCGACCTCTGCTTCGAAGGCCTGCCGGCGCTCTTCGCACGGAGGGACTTCCGGCTGCTGGTGCTGGGCAGCGGCGAGCCCCGTTACGAGGACTTCTTCCAGTGGCTGCAGTGGCGTTTCGCCGGACGGGCCTGGTTCTACCGCGGCTATAACGTCCAGCTCTCGCACTGGATAGAAGCCGGCGCCGACCTCTTCCTGATGCCCTCGCGTTACGAGCCCTGCGGCCTGAACCAGATCTACAGCCTGCGCTACGGCACCCCCCCGGTGGTCCGGCGCACCGGCGGCCTGGCCGACACCGTAGAGCCCTGGGATCCGGAAACGAAAACCGGCACCGGATTCGTCTTCGACCACTTCACCACCGAAGGCCTGGTCTGGGCGCTCGACCAGGCCCTCGACGCCTATGAAGACCAGGACGGCTGGCGGAAGCTGATGCTCAATGGAATGGCGAAGGACTACTCGTGGGAGGTGCAGGCGCGGGAGTATGTCGAGCTGTACCGGCGGTTCGTGGGGTAGGTCCGGTTGCCAAGGGTCGGTTCTACCCCGATAATCGACCACGGAACGAGAGATCGCGAGAGCACCCAATGGCCACGATCAGCTACGAGATGCCGCCGAGCGCCTTCGCCACGCTCCACCTGTCCCCCAAGGAATTCACGCAGGAGATGCGGATTGCGGCCTGCGTTCAGTGGTATGCGCAGGGCCGTGTCTCCCAGGAGCGGGCTGCCGAGATCGCCGGCCTGAGCCGTGCCGAGTTTCTCGAGGAGCTCTTTCGGCGGAGAGTCCCCGCGTGCCAGGTGACTCTGGAGGAGCTCATCGAAGAGATCGAGCATGAGTAGGGTGTGGGTGGTCAACGCCTCACCCCTGATTCTCCTCGGCAAGATCGGCCACGTCGCCCTCCTCAGCGAGCTCTCGGACGAGCTCATCGTGCCGGCCGTGGTCGCCCGCGAGGTTGAAGCGAAGCCAGAGGGCAAGCGCGTCGTGTCGGAAGTCGCCTCCCTCCCTGCTGTACGTTTCGCAACCGAGATCGCCACGTCATCAGAGCTCGCGGTCTGGAATCTCGGGCAAGGAGAGTCTCAGGTCCTCGCCCTCGCGGGGGTCTCCCCACACAGCCGTGCTGTTCTCGATGACCTGGAAGCACGCCGCTGCGCTCAATCGCTCGGGTTGCCCTTGATCGGCACCCTCGGAGTCGTCATGCGCGCCAAGCGCCAAGGCGTGATCGAGATGGCTCGCCCCGTCATCGAACACCTCCGCAGAGTGGGGTTGTACGCCTCGGACTCGCTCATCGAGCGAGCCTTGGCTCATCTTGGTGAGTAACGTGGCCGCGATACGGCTTCTGCAAAGTCCCTCAGGAATAGTTCAGCATGGCGGGCGGAGCGCGTGGATCAAGACACGATAGTCGAAGCTTCCTGTGCTGGCCGGCCTTATCTTGCAACCTCGCAAATTGAAAGCTCGACTTTCAATATGCAGGGTTACCTTCCTAGGGCTGTTCAGGCCCAGATCGATGCGCGATTGACGGATTTCCCGGTCGTCGCGGTCCTGGGACCTCGGCAGTGCGGCAAGACAACGCTGATTCGCGAGACCGTCGGCCGTCTTAGGCCGCCGGAGGAGGCGCCGAAGTGATCGACGCATTCGGCCAGATTTCAGCAACGCGATCTATTGGTGGAGAAGGATCTATCACATGGACTTCGCGCAAATGGCGGCCGGCTACGCGTAGCAACTCACGCACCGCTTGATCGTGTGGGTTGAAGGAGAAGCCAAAAACAACAAGACGCCGGGCTCGTTGCAGAATCTCGGCTGCCGCCTCCCAGACTGGAGTCAACTCGCAAGGCGGCGTCTTCTCTGGTCCTGGTGCCACAATCAGCGCATTACCTGTCAACCCACGTCGTCCATCGGTGTATCTGAATTGTCTGTCCCACGAGATACTTCCGTGCAGTTTTGCGAGCGTGACGGTGCCCTGTAAAAGCACAGGACCCGGACGTCGAGGGTGGGCTCCGGGCCCAGCCAATACCTCACCTACCTCTCCATAGTTGAAACGACGACTACCGAGAGCGTACTCCACCAGTAGATCATAGTTCGTTGTGACGATTCCACCCAACTGATCCAACAGGAACGCATTGAGGAGCTGTCGCGCCACAGAAACCCCGGGCAACGAGTCTTTGTATGTCTCGTCAATTTGGAGAATTCGCCGCTTTCTTTGCTGGTACCAGATGAAGGGTTCCGATAATCGGCGCGTTATATACCATGACAGGCAGTCACGCTCGCGAATACTTCCTGTCAATAGAACGTGGGCGACAAACTCCTCGGCATACCCGGTAGGATGAGCTGCGTCCCACGCATCCTTCCCGCGCTGTACGACAATCAATTTCCTCTGGTCGGTTACCGAGGCGCTGAGTTTAAAGTCGAACAGTTCAGCGGCAACAGGGACGTTCGCCGCCCACTTGGAAAAGCCCGCGCCAAGCAAGAGAGCTGCTTCTAGTTTCACCACAGGATTAGCCTGGCCAACCGCCTGGGCCCTGTCCGGCTGCTTGGAGGTCGATGGCCTGTCGTGTAAGCATCTCGGGGCGCAGCGCCGGGTTGCCTCGATGCCCTTTCGGATCAGCCGGTTGTTTTTGAGCGTAGGGGATTTGCGCAGGTGCGTCAATGATATCGCCAGGAGCGTATAAGCGTCGTTCCTCCGTGCGAAGCCGAGCCTTCAGCAGCCCCGAAGGGGCGACATCATAAAGGAAAGGACGCCGCTCAACGATCCTCAGCCCCGAAGGGGCGCCAGCAGACCGTCGCCGCAGCCGCACCCATCTCCTTGACACCACAGGATCCTTGTCGACCGAGCGCGGTCTGCTGGCGCCCCTTCGGGGCTCTGGCTGTCGGGGGCCTCACAACCTGGGGCTATGCTGGCGCCCCTTCGGGGCTACCTCAACCGCGCCTCACCGGAGACTTTGACGGAGCCCTGCCATTCGGCCCAACTGTCTTGATGTTACCGGCGGGACGCCGGCGATCCCAGGGGCGCGCTCCGGTACCCTGGTGAGAGACGGGGAGAGACTCTGCTTGCAGCAGCGATCGCAAAGCTCTCGGAGCACGGTCATTCCTGACCTCGCCTCAGGCGCAGGAGTACATCGAGCCGGCGGTTCGCGAAGTGAGCGCTATTCGCGGAAGATGTCCGCGACCGGCAGGGAGAACCCAGGAAGGATTTCCTCGTCCCTGAGGATGTCGCCCTCCTCGAACCGCTCGACCTCGGTCAATGAGCGGTAGGCGAAGATACTGCGGAGCTCGGGATCGACCAGCCACACCCGATCGACGCCCGCAGCGAGGTAGTCGGCCAGCTTTCCCATGACATAGCACCAGAGGTCGTCTTCCGGCGAGAGGATCTCAACCACGAGCTCGGGTGCGATGTCGAGGTATCCAGCCGGATCACGGCGAGCCCATCGTTCTCGCGAGATGAACACGAGATCCGCGGCGCGCACGGTGTCTGGGTGACGCCGCGTCACAACTCCGACTCTGCCTATCCCGACCTGTGCAAGGCCGCTCTTGTCGGCATAGTCGCCGAGCGGGACAGTGATCTCAGTCAACAGGCGCCCGTGCGGAACCGTGTTGTAGCGTAGCCGGACAACCCTGCCTTTCACCAGCTCGCACGGCTCCAGCTCGGGGTGCCGGGGCAGTTCCTCGGCAGTCATCAGTTGTTCCTGAAGCGGGGATGAATCCATCGAGGACCACACTAGTCCTCCCCGGCGGGTCGCGTCAAGACGCGACAGCCGAAGCTCCTGTGTGGCCCGGCGTCACCCCTGCAACCCCGCAAATTGAAAGCTGGACTTTCAAAATGCGGGGTTACGTCCCATGAGGGAGAGCGCGATGAGAGGCGTCGTATTGACCACGACGATCCCTCCCGGGGTGAGCCTCGTCGACGAGCTGATCGCGGAACGACGTGCCGAGACCCGCCGGGAGGAGGCGGGCTCGGCTGAACGGCGAGGTTACCGCAAGCGGGGTAGGCCAGGACTCAACCGGCCGAGTTGACGGCGAACCGGCCGATCTCACCGCTGTACGCGGACGAATAGCCGTGAACAGCCCGAGTTAACCGCTATTCGGGGGCGATTAGCCGCTAACCGGCCGCGTTGACCGCTATTCGCTGCCGTTTAGCCGTTAACAGCCCGAGTTAACGGCTATCTCGGACGAGTTAACCGTTAACCGGCCGAGTTAGCCGCTATTCGCAGGCGATTAGCCGTTAACAGCCCGAGTTAGCGCCTAACCGGGGCCGCTCACGCGTACGGATCGAGCTCCGTCCAGGTGTCCTCTTCGAGCGTCCGTTTGAGCTCCAGCATGAAGCGGTCGGCGTCGGCTCCGTCGACCAGGCGGTGATCGTAGGAGATGCCGAAGTAGCACATGGTCTTGATCGCGATCGTGTCGTTGCCGTCCGCGTCCGTGACCACGACCGGACGCTTCTCGACGACTCCGACGCCCAGGATCGCCACCTGCGGCTGGTTGATCACCGGCGTGCCGAAGAGGCTGCCGAAGACGCCCGGGTTGGTGATCGTGAAGGTGCCGCCCTGGACCTCCTCGGGCTTGAGCTTCTTGTTGCGCGCCCGGTCGGCCAGGTCGTTCGCCGCCTTCGCGAGGCCCACCACGTTGAGCTGGTCGGCGTTCTTGATCACCGGCACGATCAGGCCGTGCCCGAGGTCCACCGCCATGCCCAGGTTGATGTTCTTCTTGTAGACGATGTTCGTGCCGTCGATCGCGGCGTTCACCTTCTTGTACTTCTTGAGGCCGTTGACCACCGCCTTGAAGATGAACGGCATGAAGGTGAGCTTGGTCCCTTCCTTCTTGAAGAAGCCGTCCTTCGCTTTGTTCCGGGCGCGCGCCACCTTCGACATGTCGAACTCGAAGACGGTGGTGACGTGCGCCGAGGTGGCCTTCGAGTAGACCATGTGGGCCGCCGTGAGCTGGCGGATCTTCGACATCGGCTCGATCTCGACGTCCTCGCCCTCGGTGTAGGCGGGCACGTGGAAGCCCGGAGGCGTCGGCCGCTGCGCAGCCGGAGCCGCCGCGGCGGCCGGGGCTGGAGCGGGCGCCGGTGCCGGAGCGGCCGGCCGGGGCGCGGCGGGTACCGGAGCGGCGGCTTCCGGAGCGGCTTTGCGCTGCTCGACGTAGCCGAGGATGTCCTCCTTGGTCACCCGTCCCTGAGCGCCGGTGCCCTGGACCTGCTCCAGGTCGATCCCCTCCTGGGCCGCGATGTTGCGGACGAGCGGGCTGGAGAACTTCCGCAGCCGCTCCTCTTCACCGGCCGGAGCGGCGGCAGGCGCGGCAGCTGGGGCCGCCTTGGGCTGCGGGGCCGGTTCGGGTGAGGCCACGGCGGGCGCCGGCTCCTGCGGGGGCTCCTGGCGGGCCGTCTCCTCCGCCTTCACCTCCTCCGTCGACGGCTTGGGCGCCGGCGCTTCGGCGGCGACCGGCGAAGGTGCGGCCGCCGTCGCTCCGGCGCCGCCACCGGCACCGGCCCCTGCGCCCTCTCCGGCTTCGCCGATCAGAGCCACGACCTGGTTCACCGGCACCGTCTCGTTCTCCTTGTGCCGGACCTCGAGCAGCACGCCCGCGGCCGGGCTGGGGATCTCCGCGTCGACCTTGTCGGTCGAAATCTCGAACAGCGGCTGGTCGCGCTCGACGCGGTCGCCTACCTTCACCAGCCAGCGGGTGATCGTTCCCTCGGCAATCGACTCGCCCATCTGGGGCATCACGACTTCAGTAGCCATAGGCTCTTGCTCCCGTCTCCGATGCTTCGATTTCTCAGTCAGTAGCTGGCCAGCTCCCGCACCTTGGCGACGAGCTTGTCCACGTTGGGCAGATACGCCTCCTCGAGCGTGGGGCTGTAGGGAACCGGGGTGTCCGGGCAGCAGAGCCGGGCGACCGGCCCGTCCAGCCACGCGAAGGCGTGCTCGGCGATGCGCGCCGCCACCTCGCCGGCGACCGAGCCCGTCGACTGCTCTTCCGAGAGGACGAGCGCCCGGCTGGTCTTCCGTACCGAGGCGAGGATGGCTTCCTGGTCCAGAGGCTTCAAGGTCCGCAGGTCGAGGACTTCGAGGGCGATCCCGTCCGCTTCGAGGCGCCCGGCGGCCTCCAGCGCCACCTGAAGCATAGCACCCCAGGTGACGACCGACAGGTCGCGCCCCTCCCGCACCAGCCGCGCCTGCCCCAGAGGCACCCGGAAGCCCGGCTCTGGCAGGTCGTCCTTGAGCCGGCGGTAGAGGAACTTGTGCTCGAAGTAGAGGACCGGGTTGGGGTCGTGGATCGCCGCGCGCAGCAGGCCGTAGGCGTCGGCCACGGTGCCGGGCGCCACGATCTTCAGGCCCGGCGCGCGCTGGAAATATCCCTCCGGGTTCTCGCTGTGGTACGCCGAGCCGTGGACGCCGCCCCCCGCCGGGCCGCGTACCACCAGGGGCACGGACTGTCCCCAGCGGTAGTGGGTCTTCGCCGCGCCGTTCACGATCTGGTTGAAGCCGCAGGCGATGAAGTCGATGAACTGCATCTCGACGACCGGCAGCATCCCCAGCATCGCGGCGCCGATCGCGCAGCCGATCATCGCCGACTCGCTGATCGGCGTGTCGATGATCCGCTCCGGCCCGAAGCGGTCGAGCAGCCCGGCGGTGACCCGGAAGGCGCCGCCGTAGGTGCCGATGTCCTGGCCGAGCATGAAGACGCGCTCGTCGGTCTCCATCTCCTGCCAGAGGGCCTGGCGGATGGCTTCGAGGTAGGTGACCGGCTCGGACATATCAGATCACCCCCTCGGCGTAGACGCCTTCGAAGGCGCGCTCAGGGGGAGGCAGCGGCGAGGCGAGCGCCAGGTCGACCTCGCGGCTCAGCTCCTCGTCGATCTCCGCCGCGGTCTGCCGCAGCTCGTCCTCGCCGGCCAGGCCGTTGGTCAGCAGGTAGCGCTCGAAGCGCTCGATCGGGTCCTTCCGCTTCCACTCCTCGAAGTGCTCTGGGGGGACGTAGCCCGCGTCGTCGTGCTCGGCGTGACCCTTCATGCGGAAGGTCTTGGCCTCGACGAGCGTCGGACCGCCGCCGCCGCGCGCCCGCTCGACCGCCCGGCGGGTCGCCTCGTAGACGGCGAGGACGTCGTTGCCGTCGACCATCTCGCCCGCGATGCCGTAGGAGGCGGCGCGGACCACGATGTCTTTGATCCGCATCTGGCGCGCGGTGGGCGTCGAGTAGGCCCAGCCGTTGTTCTCGGCGATGAGGACGAACGGCACGTTGAGCACGGCGGCGAGGTTGAGCCCCTCGTGGAAGTCGCCCGTCGAGGTGCCGCCGTCGCCGATCCAGGTCAGGGCCACCGCGTCCTTCTTCTGCATCCGCGCGGCGAGGGCGATGCCGGTCATCACCGGGATGAGGGCGCCGAGCATCGAGATCGGCGCGACCAGGCCGCGCGCGAGGTCGCCGAAATGGGTATTGCAGTCCTTGCCGCCGGTCGGGCTGTCGCTCTTCGCCATGTACTGCATCATGACCTCGCGCGGCTTGATGCCGCGGACCAGCATGGCGCCCAGGTTGCGGATCAGGGGGCCGATGAAGTCCTGCGGCGCGAGCGCGTAGGCGCTCCCCACCGAGGTCGCCTCCTGGCCGCGGCTGGAGTAGAGACCGCCTACCACCTTGCCCTGCCGGTAGAGGTTGCCCAACCGGTCCTCGGTCATGCGGTTGAGCTTCATGAAGCGGTAAAGCTCCAGCTGGCGCTCCCGCGGCAGCTCGGTCCGCGCCAGCTTCTCGGTCTCCTTGACCTCGGGATAGAGGGGACCCCAGTTCTTGCCCAACTTCGCCATAGGGTGTACCTAGATATGAATGGCCGCGCCGGCCGCGGCGTGGGCCGCCTCCATGACCGCTTCCGACAGAGTCGGATGGGCATGGATCGTCCGGATCAGCTCTTCGTTCGTCCCTTCCAGCTGCAACACCGCGCAGGCCTCCGCGATCAGGTCCGTGGCGCTCGGTCCGATGATGTGGACCCCCAGCACCTCGTCGTACTTGGCCTCGCGGACGATCTTCACCAATCCGACGTTTTTTCCCAGGATCTTCGCCTTGCCGAGCGCGGCGAAGGGGAACTTGCCGATCTTGACGTCGTACCCCCGCTCGCGCGCCTTGGCCTCGGTCAGCCCGACGCTCCCCACCTCGGGCTCGCAGTAGGTGCAGGACGGCACCCGCTCGTAGTTGAGCGGCTTCGCGTGCTGCCCCGCCATGTGCTCCACCGCGAGGATCCCCTCGGCCGAGGCCACGTGGGCCAGCCAGGGGGTGTTGACCACGTCGCCGATCGCATAGATGTGCGGCACCGCGGTCTGCATGAGGCCGTTGACCTTGACGTAGCCGCGCTCCAACTCGATCCCCAGGGCCTCCAGGCCGAGATTCTCGGTGACCGGCCGGCGGCCGATCGCGGAGAGCAGGAGCTCGGCCTCGACCGTCTCGGTCTTGCCGTTCCTCTCCACCTCCAGCCGGATGCCGTTCTCGTTGGGCTCGCAGCGGGTCATCTTCGTACCCGCCATCACTTTGAGGCCGCGGCGGCGCAGCGCCTTTTCGAGCTCGGCCGAGACCTCCTCGTCCTCGATCGGCAGGATGCGCGGCAGCATCTCGATCAAGGTCACCTGGGAGCCGAACGAGTGGAAGATCGAGGCGAACTCGGTGCCCACGGCGCCGGCGCCGAGCACGGCCAGCGACTTGGGCACCCGCTCCAGCTCCAGGATGTGGTCCGAGTTGAGCACCCGCTGGCCGTCCGCCGGGGCGCTCCCGATGTCGCGCGGCACCGAGCCGGTGGCGATCATGATGAAGCGGGCGCCGTAGCTCTGCGCCCCTTCCGGCCCTTCGACGGTCACCTCGTTGGCGCCGGCCAGACGGCCGAGGCCATGCAGCCAGGTGACCTTGTTCTTCTTGAACAGCCCTTCGATGCCCCGGGCATTCGAATCGACGACCTTGCGCTTGCGCTCGTGCGCCTTGGGCACGTCGAGGCTCGGCTCGCCGACCTGGATGCCGAGGCTGCCGGCTTCGCGGATCTCGTCGAGCACGGCGGCGGTGTGCAGCAGGGCCTTGGTCGGGATGCAGCCGCGGTGGAGACAGGTCCCGCCGAGCTTGGGGTCCTTCTCCACCACCGCGGTCTTGAGGCCGAGCTGGCCGGCGCGGATCCCCGCGACGTAGCCGCCGGGGCCGCTGCCGATGATGATCAGGTCGAGCTCTTCTCGCGCCATCGGATCTCCGATATTTTCAATTTCAGACAGGCACAGCTTGATAACGGCCCGGTTTTTCCTCGACGAGGCGCCCGAACGGGACCTCCGGGTCGTGCTCGAACACGCACAGCCAACCACCCTCGGCCGCCTGCGGCAGCCACTTCTTCTTGTTCTCCAGGGTGATCAGCGGATAGAGGTCATAGCTCATGATCCAGGGGTACGGCACATGGGCCGCGGTCGGCACCAGGTCGGCCCAGAAGACGCCCTTCCGGTCGCTCCCCCCATCGAGGAGAACAATGCACATGTCGTGATTGTGCCCGGGCGTGCGGACGGCTTTGACGCCGAGGATGGGCTCGGCCTCCTCGCTGAACAGCTCGACGACGCCGGCCTCGAAGAGAGGCTCCCAATTGACGGGAAAGTAGCTCGCCCGGTCGCGCTCGTTGGGGTGCCGCGCGTGCTCCACCTCGCCGCTCTGCAGCCAGTAACGGGCCTTGGAAAAGGTGGGGACCGCCTTGTCCCCCTCCCGGCGCGTGTTCCAGCCGCAATGGTCGAAGTGGAGGTGGGAGAGAAGGACGTGGGTGACGTCCTCCAGCTGATATCCCGCATTGCGGATCGACTCCGGGAGGCGCGTCGCTCCGGCGAGGCCGTAGTTGTCGAGAAACCGGGCGTCGTGCTTGTCGCCGATCCCGGTGTCGATCAGCAGGAGGTCGGCGCCGCGCTCCACCAGCAGGCAGTTGGTGCCCATGCGGATGCGGTTGCGCTCGTCCGGCGGCTTTTCCTTCTCCCACAGGCTCCGGGGCACCACGCCGAACATGGCTCCACCATCCAGGCGGAACTCCCCATCGCTGACCACCGTCAGCCTGAAATCCCCCAGCTCCATCACGGGGTGGATCTATATCACGACGGCTGGTAGGAAAGAGAAAAGGCCCCCCGAAGGGAGCCTTCCTCTTCTTCTTTCTTCTGTCTTTGCTTTGCACCCCTCTCCCGCTTCGCGGGGGAGGGGCCGGGGGAGGGGGCCTTACGGCCTGTCGAGCGTGACGACCGGCGAGGTCCAGGTCTCCCAGTGCGCGGGGTTGTTGGGATCCCCCAGCGCCTTCAGGGCCTTGACCACGATCCTGTACTGCCCGTCCGGAACCTCCTTGACCATCAGGTGGTTGCCGTTGCTGTGCAGGCGCGTGCCGTCCCAGGCGAAGGCGAAGAAGCTGGTCGCCGAGCTGTTGCGCGGCAGGTAGTCCTCGTCCTCGAAATTGTTGAAGACCGGGTGGACCGGCTGTCCCGTGACCGCATCCACGATCTGCATCTCCAGGTGCTGCACCTGGTGATCGAAGTGGACGAGGATGTACGGGATGTCCCCGCCCTGGAGGGTGTAGGTCGCGCCGCCTGGCTGGTTCGCATAGCTGGTGCCCACGGCCTTGGCGAGCCAGGGGAAGCCGTTGGCCGTGGGGACGATCGCCTGGATCGACTGGTAGTCGCCCTTGAAGCCGGCATAGGGGACGCGCACCTCGCGGCCGCCGCCCTGCGGCGTGAGCACGAGATAACCGCCATAGATCGCCTTGTCCGCCAAGCCGGTATTGGGCGAGATCGTCACGCTGATGGTGCCGGTGCCGCCCGCGGGCACGGTCAGCGACGCCGCGCTCCAGGAGACCGTGGCCGGCGCGTTGAAGTAGGCCGGAGTGAAGGTGCCGACGGTCGCCAGGGCCGGCGCGTGGGACAGATCGAAGGTCACGGCGGAGGAACCGTCGTTGGTGATGGTCAGAGTGCGGGTGATCGGGCCGGCCTGGCTCTCACCGAGCGACAGCTTGCCGGGAGCGACGTGCACGGTGCCCTGGATCGCGTCCGCGATCTGCACGATGCCGGCGCCCTGCTTCTGCGTCGCCTCGAGGAAGCCCAGTCCGGGGTTGCCGTTCCACAGGCGCGGCGCGGCGTAGTTCTGGAAGATCGCGTTCACGTCCTCCGCCCGCGTGCCCGGGTGCGCCTCCAGCAGGAGAGCCGCGGCGCCGGCCATGTGCGGCGAAGCCATCGAGGTGCCGCTGATGTTGGCATAGCCGCCCAGCTCGAGCGGATAGGTCGAACGGATCGAGCCGCCCGGAGCGCCGATGTCCGGCTTCAGGCTGAGAGTCGGCGAGATGCCGATCGAGCTGAAGCTGGAGATCAGGTTGGCCGTGGCGTTGGGCGTGGAGATCGTCTGGGTCGTCCAGGTCATGGTCACCGGACCGGAGGCGATGCGGCTGTTGAGCGTCGCGCCGTCCGCCGCGGTGATCGACACCGCCGGAATGGTGATCGGCACCGGACCGGCGACCGTGATGTTCTGAAGACCGGCGGTGTTGTTGTAGATGATCACGCCGATGGCGCCGGCGTTCATGGCATTGACCGTCTTCTCGTGGAAGCCGCAGGTGCCGCGGCGGATCAGCGCCACCTTGCCGGTCAGGCTGCCCGGCGCAGGCGCGACCGCGTTGCAGGCGTCGTTCGGCGTCGCCGTCGTGCCGGTGCGGGCCAGCGGAGCGCTGCCCGAGAGCGGAGCGGGCTGGGCCGCGGTCGCCTGCGAGTAGCCGACCGCCAGGTTGTCCGGCGTGACGGTGAAGACCGGGAGGTTCAAGTGGGTGTTGTCGAAGCTGGCGGTGGCGATCACCTTGTCGCCGACTCCCGGCGCGCTGACCGAATAGGCGCCGTTGGCACCGGAGTTGCCGGCCGAGGTGACGACGACGACTCCCTTCTTGACCAGCCGGTCGGACGCCGCAGCCGTCGGATACTGCGGCCACTGGAACGACGAGCCGATGCTCATGTTCAAGACCTGCGCGCCATCCTTGTAGAGGCGCTCCATGGCGGCCACCATGATGTCGGCCGAGGTGGAGCCCTGACAGCCGAACACCCGGTAGGCGCCGTAGGTCACCCCGGGAGCCACGCCGCGCACGGTTCCATTGGCGCCGATGATCCCCGCCACGTGCGAGCCGTGGCCCGCGCAGTCGTCCGGGATCGCGTCCGGCACCGGGACCGGATTGTAGG
>DASPXX010000348.1:0-4589 GCA_035637095.1 Thermoanaerobaculia bacterium | reverse complement strand
ATGCTCTCGCGGCGGGTCGAGGACGGCCACGGGAGGCCGCTGGGGGAAGGCCCGGTCCTGCGCGGGATCGAGAGCTGGTCCTGCGCAGACGGCGGCGGGCTGCTCTTCGTCCAGCTCTCCTACCGGCGGCGCGCCGTGCGCCGGACGCCTCTGGTGGTCGAGCCGGGCGCCCGCCGGCCGCTCACCGAGGTCCGCGAGGAGTCCCTGCTGGTCGCGCCGCGCGGCGGCGGGTTGGAGGCGGGGTGGTGAGAGCGAGGCGCAGGGAGGACGGATACGCGCTGCTCGCCGCGCTCGTGGTGCTGGTCCTGGTCTCGATCTCTCTCGCGATCCTCGCCACGGCGCTCCAGATCCGGATGCGGCTCGTCCGCCAGGAAGCCCAGGCCCTGGAGCTCGGCGCCCTGTCCGATGCGGCGCTGGCCGAAGCCCTGTACAACCTCACCTATGACCAGGACTTCCCCGGAAAGGGCGAGCACGCGTTCGGAGCGGGCGCGATCGCGAGCCAGGTCGAGAAGCTCGGCGGGAACCGCTATCTCGTGCGAGCCACCGGTACTTACGCCGGCCAGCGGCGCTCGGTCGAGGCGGAGGTGGTGCGCACCTACCGCGGGACCAGAGTGGTGCGGTGGGCGCGGGTGCGCTGACGAGTTGGCGCACCCAATAGGGATATACTCGGAACGAGGAACTTCCGTTCGATGCAATCCCAGAGCGAATCGCCACCGGCCTATCTCCTCGATCTGACGGTCCGCAACGTCCGCTGCTTCGGGCCGGAGGAGCAGACGCTCCGGCTCTCGGATGCTCAGGGCCGGCCCGCGCCGTGGACGGTGATCCTGGGGGACAACGGGGTCGGCAAGACCACCCTCCTCCAGTGCCTGGTGGCGCTCGAGCCCCGGCGCCATTTCGTCCGACTGATCCAGGAGGAGGAGAGGCCACTCGTCGAGCTGCCAACCGGCGGCGGCGACGGGTGGCGCATCTATCGCGATCTGAGTCAGCCCGGGGAGACCTCGATCCGAGGCCATGTCGCCCTGGGGCCGATCGACCGGCCCCGCGAGACCGTAGAGGTCGTGGTCCCCACGAGCTCCGTAACAAGCCGGGCTCTCGTGGTGAGCTCTGCGGAGCGCTCCCGCCTCCTGGAGCTGCAATGCAATGGCTATGGCGCCACTCGCCGGATGGGGTCGGCGGCTCTGACCCGTAGTCCAGGGGACTCTTCTGCGAGCCTGTTCCTGGACGACGTGAGTCTGATCGACGTGGAGGAGTGGCTGCTCGCCGAGGATTACGCGCGGAGCAGGAGTGCTACCAAGGAGGCTGAGTGGCGCCTGGAACGCGTCAAGACAGTGCTGATCGATCTCCTGCCAGATGTCAGAGACATCCGGATTGGTATCGGCGATCCTCTCCGCGGCTTCCCAAGGCCGGCCATCGAGGTGAAAACGCCTTACGGTTGGGTCTCGATCTCCGACCTCAGTCTCGGTTACCGCGCGATGATCGCCTGGACGGTCGATCTGGCGAGCCGGCTCTTCGCACTCCATCCCGAGAGCCCGAATCCTCTCGCGGAGCCTGCCGTGGTCCTGGTCGACGAGGTGGACCTCCACCTCCATCCCAAGTGGCAGCGCGAGCTGCGCTCCCACTTGACCGAGCGGTTCCCCGCGACGCAGTTCGTCGTCACTGCTCACAGCCCGCTGGTGGTACAGGCCTCGGAGAACGAGAACATCGTCGTGCTGCGGCGTCAGGGCGACCACGTGATCATCGACAACGACGTCGAGACCGTGCACGGCTGGCGCGTCGATCAGGTGCTGACCAGCGATCTGTTCGGGCTGAAGACGGCGCGGCCTCCCCAGTACGACGAGCTGATCGCCCGGCGCAACACACTTCTCGACAAACGCTCTCTCGATGCGCAGGACCGTACGGCCCTCGACAAGCTCGAGGCTCAGATCGCCGAGCTGCCCGCCGGCGAGAGGCCGGAGGACCTCAGGGCCATGGAGATAATCCAGCGGGCCGCCGCCAAGCTCGAAGGCCGCTGACCGCATGATCTCCGTCCACAAGCCCGCGGCAGCTCCCGAGATCCTGAAGACCCGCGGCCGTGAAGAGACCGACCGCGACCAGCAGGCTTACGAGCAAACCCCGGCCGATTATGCCAGCGGTGCCGCGAAGCTCTCCTTCCACGCCGACATCTATGGTCACAGCTCGGTCAAGGAGGCGTTGATCGCGGCGCAGCACGGCAAGTGCTGCTTTTGCGAGGCCAAGATCACCCACATCGGCTACGGGGACGTCGAGCATTTTCGGCCCAAGGCAGGCTATCGCCAGCATCCCCGCGACCCGCTCGGCCTCCCGGGCTACTATTGGCTGGCGTATGACTGGGGCAACCTGTATCTCTCCTGCCAGCTCTGCAATCAGAGATTCAAGAAGAACCTCTTCCCGCTGATCGATGCCGGCCGCCGCTGCCGCAATCATCTGGCCGACCTCAATCAGGAAGAGCCGCTGTTCATCGATCCCGGGGGAGCTGTCAATCCCGAGGACCACATCGAGTTCCTGGCCGAGCAGCCGAGGGCAAAGAAGGGCAGCCGCCAGGGCAGGCTGACCATCCGTGCCCTGGCGTTGCGGCGCGAGCCGCTGCGGGAGCGGAGGTTCGATCGCTACCGGATGCTCTCGGCCCTCAAGAACGTGGTGCGCCTCCTGCCCGATGAGCCGGAAGGCCAGGAAGCGCTCGCGATTCTGGAAGACGCGATCCGAAACGACGCCGAGTATGCGGCGATGGCCCGCTGTCTGATCGCGAGGAAGCCCTAGCGAGGGAGAATTCTCATGCCGCCACCCGTCAAACTCACCATCACCATCGACGTGCTCAACCAGATCGACGTGCGCGTCGGCACAATCGAGAGCGTCCTGGACGTGCCTCGATCCGACAAGCTGGTCAAGCTCATCGTGGATTTCGGCGACTTCAAACGGACGATCCTCGCGGGTATCAAGCAGGAGCGGTCCGACCCCAGAGAGGTGGAGGGGAGGCAGGCGCTCTTCGTCGTCAACCTGGCGCCCAGGAAGATGATGGGGGAGGTCTCAGAAGGGATGCTCTTCGACCTCGGATATGCCGACGGTGTCAAGCCGGCGTTGGCGGTTCCGGAGAGCCCCGTGCCCAACGGCACGCGAGCCGGATGAGTCAGAGCTCCGCGAGCTCCTTCGCCAGCCGCTCCGCTCCCTCTCCCCGGATCACCCCCGCGTGATCACCCGGCAGCGGCCGGATCTCCAGCTTTCCGCTCGCCAGCCTGGCCCACCCCAGATCGTCCGGAGCCGGCACGGCTCTCTCCCCGGCACGGAACAGCACGATTTTACCCGGATGGGGCTCGGGATGGTAGTCTCGCAGCATACCGAGGAGCGCCTGGAAGGTCTCGAAGAGCGGACGAAGGGTCTCGATATCGAGGACGTCCACGTCCGGCGGCAGTCCCTGGTCGGCGGCGAAGGCGGCGAGGAGGGAGGGCAGGTCGCCAGGGATGTCGATGGACCCCGGCGCCCGGGAGTCGACCAGGGCAAGCAGGCTCACCTCGACTCCAGCGCTCCGGAGCTGGCGCGCCATCTCGAAGGCCACCACTCCGCCGAACGACCAGCCGGCCAGCCGGTACGGCCCCTCCGGTCGCGCGGCCCGCAAGGCGGCGACGTGCCCGGCCGCCAGCTGCTCCAGGGTCGAGGGGAGGTCCGCCGGCGCCTGGAGCGCCCAGACGGGACGGTCCGGCTCGGCATCTTTCAGACGGCGCGTCACCTCGGCGTAGGCGGTGACCGTCCCGGCCGCGGCGTGCACCCAGACGATCGGCGGGCGATCGCCTTCCGGGGAGAGGAAGACGAGCCGCCCGGTTTCGGCCCCCTTTCCTTCCCGCAGCACCGCGGCGAGCTTCTCGATCGTGGGGGCCGCGAAGAGGACCGCGGGCGGGAGCTTCGCGCCGAGCTGCCGCTCGATGCGAGCCAGCAGGCGCAGGACGAGCAGCGAATGGCCGCCCAGGGCGAAGAAGTCGTCCTGGACACCCACGGGTCGGACGGCCAGCAGCTCTTCCCAGATCGCGGCGAGGTCCCGCTCCATGTCGTCGCGCGGCGGCAGGTGCTCGCCCGCCGGCCGGACCGCCTCGGGCTCGGGCAGGGCGGCCAGATCGACCTTGCCGTTGGGCGTGAGCGGCAACGCGTCGAGGAGGACCCAGGCCGCGGGGACCATGGGCTCGGGCAACCGCTCCTGGAGCCAGGCGCGCAGCTCCTCCACGGTCACCGGCTCCCGGGGCACGGCGTAGGCGATCAGATGGACCTCGCCATGGGTCCTGCGCGCCGCCACGGCCGCGTCACGGATCGCCGGATGGCCTGCGAGCACGGCCTCGACCTCGCCCGGCTCGATGCGGAAGCCGCGCACCTTGACCTGGCGGTCCAGCCGGCCCAGGAACTCCAGGCTGCCGTCCGCCCGGTGCCGGGCGAGGTCGCCGGTGCGGTAGATCCGGCCGCCGGGCTCGGGCCCGACCGGGTCTGGCAGGAAGCGCTCGGCGGTCGGCCCCGGCCGGCCGAGGTAGCCGCGGGCCAGCCCGTCGCCGGCGACGCACAGCTCACCCGCCACCCCGCCCGGCACGGGCACC
>DASPXX010000347.1:0-27751 GCA_035637095.1 Thermoanaerobaculia bacterium | reverse complement strand
CGTCTCGGTTCCCTCTCGGACCAGGAGGATCGACATTCCCAGCGCCGCGACCGGGTCCGCCCACCACCAGCCGAACGCGCCGTTGAGCCCGACACCCACCAGGGTGATCACCGAGAGCCACCAACAGGCCGTCGTCTGGAGGGCGTCCGCTTCGAGAGCCTGGCTCCCGAGTGCGGCGGCAGCCCGTCGCTTCGCCTGTGCGAGCCAGACCATCACCAGGATCGAGACGAGGGTGAGGCCGATGCCGACGAAGCTCGCTTCTGGTTTCTCGACGCGCCAGAGGGAGACCGAGGCGTCAACGGCGACGTAGAGTGCCAGCGCGAAGAGCGAACAGGCGACGAGCTTCCGGGCACGGTGGTCCAGCCGCTCGATGGCTTCGTGGTCGAGGGCGTCACGTTTCTCAGCGAGCAGGCGCCAGATCAGGATGCCGCCGGAGGCGCTCTCGACGAAGCTGTCGATGCCGAAGCCGAGCAGGGCTACGCTCCCCGCTGCGAGAGCTGCCGCCACGGCGATGACGCCCTCGACCAGATTCCAGCCCACGGTCAGCCATTCGAGGCGCAGGGCGCCGCGCAGGAGCACCTTCCTCGTCGAGCTTTCGGTCAGGAGCGCCATTGTGGTACAGCTTACTGCAGATCTTATACACTAGGCGACGTGAGAGAGCTCCTGCGCGCCTCCGTGGCGCTCGCCCTGGTCACCGTGCTCGCCGCGCTCGCGGGCCTGCCCGTGTGTTTTTCTTCGGCTTGTCCGATGAGCCCCGCAGAGCGGGCCGCCTGCAAGGCGATGGGGAGGGAATGCTGCCAGACCAAAGGCGGGCAGGTCTCACACTCTCCGACGATGCCCGCGCCCGTCCTGGCGGAGGCACCGGCTGAGCTTTCGTCCGCCGCGCCAGCAGGCTCCGGAGCCGCTTTCTCCGACCTGGCTCTACCGGTCGCCGTCCCCGCGATCGTCCAGGGCGTCGGGCTCTTCACCCTCCACGCCGTTTTCCTGATTTAAGCGTTTCCCAGGAGAAGTGTGTCCTGCCGCAGCCCTCGCGGCTCGCGGCGTCAGCCCACTTTCATCTGGAGGAACGCGATGACCCGTGCAATCCTTTGTGCTCTCTTGATCTGCTGCGCGGCCGCCGGGAGCGTGGCCGCGCAGGAACCCGCTCCCCAGCCCGGGACCGAGTGGCGGGCGCGTCTGGCCGATGCGATCCGCCGTGCGACGGCGCAGAACCCGCGCGTCCGGGAGGCGGAAGCCCGCATCGAGGCGGCCCGGCGCCGGGTGCCTCAGGCCACGGCGCTCCCCGATCCGGAGATCGAGCTCGGCCTCAAGGACGTGCCGGTCCGCGATCTCTCCTTCTCCCGGGACGACTTCACGATGGAGATGCTGGCCGGCCGCCAGCGGCTCCCCGGGCGGGGCAAGCGCTCGGCACAGCGCGCCGCGGCGCAGGCCGATGTCGAGGGCGCGGCGGCAGTGCGGGCGCGCGCGGTGGTCGAGATCGCCGCCGATACCGCGGACGCTTTTTTTAGCTTGGCGGAGACCGATAGCAGCCTCGCCATTCTCGCCGAGACGCGCCAGAGGCTGGAGGATGCCGCCGCCTCGGCCATCGAGCTCTACAAGGTGGGCAAGGCCGGGCAGTCGGACGTCCTCCAGGCCAACCTCGAGAAGACGAGCCTCGACGAGCAGCTCTCGACCCTGCGCGCCGAGCGGCGGGCGCAGGCGGCCCGTTTCAATGCTCTCCAGGGCCTGCCCGCGGGAGAGCCCGTGCCGCCGGTCGGGCCGGTGGAGCCCGATGCCGAGCTGCCCTCGGTCGCGGACCTGCTGCAGCGGGCCGCGGAGCGGAGCCCGGCCGTGGCAGAGGCGGCGGCCGAGGTTCAACGCGCTGAGCAGGAGCTCGAGCTGGCGCGTCTGGAGGAGCACCCGGACTGGATGCTCATGGGCTACTACGGGCGCCGCCAGCGATTCGACGACCTCATCGGAGTGAGCGCATCGATCAACCTCCCCTGGGTGCATCGCCGGCGCCTGGACGAGAGGCGGGCAGAGAAAGAAGCCGAGCTCGCCGCGGCCCGCGCCGGCGTCGAGAACGCCAGGAACCAGCTCCAGGGTGACATCGAGGCCGCGGACGCGGACCTGCAGAAGAACCTGGAGCAGGCCCGGCTCTACCGCGACTCGATCCTGCCCCAGGCCGAGATCAACCATCGCGCCGCGCGCGAGGCCTACGTCGTCGGCAAGATCGACTTCCTGACCCTCCTGCGCGCCGCCACCAGCCTCGATCTCTATCAGCGGGAAGCCGCGGCGCGCGCAGCCGGAATCGGCCGCGCCCTGGCGGCGCTGCAAAAGGCCTCCGGCCTGCCGCTGATCGCAGGGACTCCCGACCCAGGAGGCGACCATGTCGAGAACTAGATTCGTCCTCATTGCTGCCGTCGTGCTCCTGGCCGACGGCGGGCTGCTCGCAGGGTGCCGGAAAGCTCCGGTGGCGCCCGGCCCCTCCAGTGCGCCCTCGACTGCAACCGGTGAAAAGAAGGTCCTTTACTGGTACGACCCGATGAAGCCGGAGGTCCACTTCGATCACCCTGGCAAGTCGCCGTTCATGGACATGGACCTGGTCCCCAAATATGCCGATGAGGTGGCGCCGCAGGGCGGTCCGGCCGAGCCCGGCACAACAGTCGAGTTGAGCCCGGAGGCCGCGAGCGCCGCCGGGGTCACGACCGCCGAGGTGAAGCCGGCCCTCCTGGATCGCGTGGTCCGCGCGGTGGGCACCCTGGAAATCGATGAGACCCGGCTCGTCCACATCGCCGCCCGCGTCGCCGGCCGCCTCGACCGCCTCTACCTCAACTTCACCGGCGAGCCGGTCCGCCGGGGCGCGCCGATCTACTCCATCTACAGCCCGGACCTCGTCGCTTCCGGGCGGGAGTACGCCCTCGCCCTCGAAAACCTGGCGCGGGCGCGCTCGGGCGGCAACGCCGGCTATATCGAGTCCGCCGAATCGCTGGTTGGAGCCGCGCGCGAGCGCCTCGCCCTCTGGGGCCTCGACCGCGACCAGATCGATCGCATCGCGCGCACCCGGAGCCCGGAGGTCGACCTGGTGGTGCGCTCGCCGATCAGCGGGACGGTCCTCGAAAAGAAGGTCGTCCAGGGTCAATACGTCACGGAGGGACAGGACCTCTATCTGCTCGCCGATCTCTCGAACCTCTGGCTCTCCGCCAGGGTCTACGAGCAGGACCTGGGCGCGACCAAAGTCGGGCAGCTCGCCATCGCCCGCTTCGCCGCTTTTCCGGGACGCGAGTTCCGCGGCCGCATCCGGTTCATCGATCCGATCCTCGATCCGGGGACCCGGACGGCGGGGGTACGCATCGAGCTGCCCAACCCCGGCGGCCTGCTCAAACCCGGGATGTTCGCCAACGCCGAGCTCCGGGTCGACCTGGGCCGGGCGCTCGCCATCCCGAAGAGCGCCGTGCTCGACACCGGGGTCCGCCAGGTGGTCTATGTCCGCCAGGGACCGAACCGCTTCGTCGGCCGCGAGGTGCATCTCGGGCAGAGCGCGGGGGACCTGGTCCAGGTCGTCGCCGGGCTCAGCGAAGGCGAGCAGGTCGTGACCTCGGCCAATTTCCTGATCGATTCGCAGTCGCAGCTCGCCACCGGACAATCGATCCAATGGAGCGGAGCATCCGAAGTAAAGCGCGAAGTCAGGAAAGAGGAACCACCGCAATGATCAACCGGCTGATCGACTTCTCGCTGCGCAACCGGTTCCTGATCCTCGGCCTGACGCTGCTCGTCGTCGCCGCGGGCCTCTACACCGTCCGCACCAACCCGATCGACGCCATTCCCGATATCTCGGAGACGCAGGTCATCGTCTTCGCCGATTGGCCGGGACGCTCGCCCCAAGAGGTCGAGGACCAGGTCACCTACCCGATAGTCGTCAACCTGCAGGGTCTGGCCGGCGTCAAGGCCGTGCGCGCCTCCTCGGCCTTCGGCTTTTCGATGGTCAACGTCATCTTCGCGGATGGCACTGATCTTTATTTCGGCCGCCAGCGGATCCTCGAGCGCATGAACCTGATCCAGGGTCTTATGCCGCAGGGTGTGACCCCGGTCCTGGGACCGGACGCCTCGGCCGTCGGCCAGGTCTTCTGGTACACCCTGGAGGGCGAGGGGCACGACCTGGGAGAGCTGCGCGCGTTGCAGGACTGGTTCGTCCGCTACCAGTTGAACGCCGTGCCCGGGGTCGCGGAGGTGGCCTCGATCGGCGGCTTCGTACGCGAGTACCAGATCGATCTCGATCCCAACAAGCTCGCCGCCTACGGGGTCTCCCTGCGCGAGGTCATGGAGGCCGTCGAGCGCAGCAACAACAACGTCGGCGGCAAGGTGATCGAGCAGAACGGAATGGAATACGTCGTGCGCGGCGTCGGGCTCATCCGCGGCCTGCGCGACATCGGAAACATCGCGGTGAGCGCGGCGGGAGGCGTTCCCGTCTATCTCTCCAACTTTGGCACCATCCAACTTGGCTCGGCGTTCCGCCGCGGCGCCCTCGAAAAGGACGGCCGGGAAGTGGTCGGCGGCGTGGTGACCATGCGCTACGGCGCGAGCGCTCCCGAAATCATCGCCCGCGTCAAAGAGAAGATCGAACAGCTCCAGCAGGGCCTCCCCGCGGGGGTGCGCATCGTGCCCGCCTATGACCGCTCGGCGCTGATCGCCCGTGCCGTGGGCACGCTCAAAAAGTCGCTGATCGAAGAGGCACTCCTGGTGGTGCTCGCCCACATCCTCTTCCTGATGCATTTCCGCTCGGTCCTCATCGTCAGCGCGCCGCTGCCGATCGCCGTCCTCATCGCGTTCATCCTGATGCGGGTCTTCGGCATCACCTCGAACATCATGTCGCTGATGGGAATCGCGATCGCGATCGGGGTCCTGGTCGACGCCGGAATCGTGATCACCGAGAACTGCTTCCGCCGGATCGAGCAGGAAGGGGGCACACGGCCGCTGATCGATTCCGTGCGCGACGCCGCGCAGCAGATCGGCCGCCCGATCTTCTTCTCGATGGTGATCATCATCCTCGCCTTCTTCCCGGTCTTCTCCCTGACCGGAGAGGAAGGGCGCCTCTTCCACCCCCTGGCCTTCACCAAGACCTTCGCGATGATCGGAGCCACCTTCCTGTCGGTGACCCTCGTGCCGGTGCTCGCGACCTTCCTGATCCGCGGCAAGGTCCGCCCGGAAGAGGCGAACCCGCTGATGCGCGGCGCCCGGCGCCTCTACGAGCCGGCCCTCGCCTGGGCGCTGCGCCACAAGAAAGCGACCCTTTTCCTCGCGGGAGGCGCGTTCCTGCTCTCCCTGGTCCTGGTCGGCGGCGCGGGACTCCTGCTCACGCCGGTGAAGCTCCCCTTCGACGCCGCCGCGGCGGCCGGCTCCGGCGGCGCACAGCGGGTCGCCGACCGCCTGTCCAGCGCCCAGCAGTGGCTCGATGCCCATCTCGCCGAAGGCGTCGGCAAGGAGTTCATGCCGCCCCTGGACGAGGGCACCTTGATGTTCATGCCGGTCACCTCGAACGCCATCTCGCTGACCGAAGCGGTCGAGATCATGAAGAAGCAGGACGCCGTCCTGCGGTCGTTCCCGGAGGTCGCCTCCGTGATCGGCAAGGTGGGCCGGGTGGACAGCCCGCTCGATCCCGCGCCGATCAACATGTACGAGACCCTGGTGGAGCTCAAGGACCGCGGCGACTGGCGGCCGGGAATGACCAAAGACGCGCTGATCGCCGAGATGACTGCGAAGAGCCAGATGCCGGGCGTCACGACGATCTGGCAGCAGCCGATCCGCAACCGCATCGACATGCTGGCGACCGGCATCCCCACCCAGGTCGGGGTGAAGATCTTCGGGCCGGACCTGGCCGTGCTGGAACGGGCTGCGAACGAGGTGGCGGAGGCCGTCAGGAGTGTGCGCGGAGCGGCCGACGTCTATCCCGAGCAGATCCTGGGGACGCCGTACCTGGAGATCGAGGTGGACCGCGACGCCGTCGCGCGTTACGGCGCCACCGTGGGGGACGTCGAGGACGTCGTCGAGACCGCGATTGGCGGCAGGAGTCTGACCACGACGATCGAGGGGCGCAACCGCTTCGCCGTCCGGGTGCGCTACGCGCGCGAGCTGCGCAGCGACCTCGAAGCGATCCGACGGGTGCTGGTTCCGGTACGCTCGCCCGGCGGGGCGGCGATGACCCAGGTGCCCCTGGCCGAGCTGGCGACCCTCCGTCTGCGCCCCGGCCCATCGATGATCTCCTCCGAAAACGGCCTCCTGCGGGAGCGGATCTTTTTGAACGTGCGCGGCCGCGACGTCGGCTCGTTCGTGGACGAGGCGAAAGGGCTGGTCGAGCAGAAGGTGAAGCTACCGGCGGGCTACTACCTCGATTGGTCGGGCCAGTACGAGAACCAGGTGCGGGCGCGCAACCGGTTGCTGGTCGTGGTCCCGGCCTGCTTTGCGATCATCTTCGTGCTGCTCTGGCTGACCTACCGCTCCGCCAAGGAGGCGGCGCACGTGATCCTCGCGATCCCCTTCGCGCTCACCGGCGGAAATCTTTTGCTGTGGGCCCTCCATGTCGCCGCGGCGCACTTCGGCTGGAAGACCGAGTTCCACCTGAGCGTCGCCGTCTGGGTCGGCTACATCGCCCTCTTCGGGACTGCGGTGCAGACCGCGGTCGTCATGGTCGTGTATCTCGAGGAGGCCCTGCAGCGGAAAGCCGCGGCGGGAGAGCTCACGCGCGAGGCCATCCGCGAGGCCGCCATGGAGGGCGCGGTCCTCCGCCTGCGCCCCAAGCTGATGACGGTCTCGACCGTGATCGCGGGCCTCTTGCCGATCATGTGGTCCACGGCGACCGGATCGGAAGTTGCAAAACCGATCGCGACGCCGGTGCTGGGCGGCATGGTCTCGTCGCTGGTCCACGTCCTCATCGTGACCCCTGTCATCTGGACGCTGCTCAAGGAATGGGAGCTGCGGCGCGGCCGGCTCGAAGTCGGCAAGGCGAGTAGCGTTCTCAAGATCTGAAAGGAGGCATCATGTTCCTGGCCTTCGAGCCTCCCTGGTCCGGATCAGGTTCCGGATCAGGTTCCAGGGATCTCGTCGGGGATCTCGTCGGCCTCCACCACGACGGCACATTCCTATAGACTACCGCCATGACACGCCGCCGCAACTTCCTCCCTCTCGCAGGGTTCCTGATCTGCGTGGCCGCCTTTCTGGCCTATCCCCTGGTCTTCGCCCGCTATCCCGTGACGCGCGATGTCCCCTGGGCGAGCTGGCTGCTCTTCGTGCTCGGTCTCGCGCTGGTGGCCGCGGGTCTCCTCCGCGCTTTCCGGAGACCGGAGACCTTCCGCGGCCGGATCATGGGCCCGATCCTCGGTGTCCTGAGCCTCGCGGTCGTCGGGTTCTTCTTCCTCGTCACCGAGGTCTACTCCCGGCAGCTGCCGGCCTCCGCGGGGGCCCCGCAGATCGGCCAGAAAGCTCCCGATTTCACCCTGCCGGATTCCCAGGGGCGGCCCGTCCGGCTGTCCGGCCTCCTCGGTGCGCCGGCCGGCGGCGCGGCGGGGAGCGGAGCTCCCGGATCGTGGGTGCTCCTCGTCTTCTATCGCGGCTACTGGTGACCGTCCTGTAACTCCGAGTTACGGAGTTTCCAGGAACGGCTTCCGGACTTCGAGGCACGCGGCATCCGGCTCGTGGCGATCAGCGTCGATCCACCGGCGACCACCCGCGAGCACCTCGCGAAGACAGGCTGGACGTATACCTTTCTGAGCGATCCCAGGGCCGAGGTCATTCGCCGCTACGACCTCCTCCACCCCAATGCCGGACAGACGGGGGACATCGCGCGGCCCGCGGAGCTCCTGGTCGATCCGACCGGGACCGTGCGCTGGCGCAATCTGACCGAGAGCTATTGGGTGCGCGCCCGGCCCGAGGCCGTGCTCGAGGCGTTCGATCAGCTCACCGGCCGGCGAGCGCAGGAACCTTCTTTCGAGCCGGAGTACAGCAGAGCGGCGGTCCCCCGGTGCATCTCGGCCGCCAGCAGGTCGACGTAGACGAGGGAGAGCGCAGCCGTCCACAGCTCGTCGAGAATGCGGGCGCGCGGATCTCTGACCGCGAGGCCCAGCTCGGCGCGGCACCGCTGGGCCTCGCGGAAGAAGTCCGAGATGTCCGGTAGCGCGCCCCGTGTCCCCCCGTCGACAAGCCCATGGAGATAGGCGAACCAGTCGTCCCAGGTCTTCATGTCTCCTCCCTCGTTCTTTGTTGACAACTTAAGAATAGAGGCATGGTCGACGTGCATCACGACCCGGGAGGGTAGGGAGCGGCCTCATCGTCGGGTGGTCCGGTGTTCAAATGTCGTGGGCAGGGAATTTGCTAGGCCGATTGCGGCATGAGGAGGGGGAGGCAGGGCGCACTGGGCAAGATCGCCATGGTCACGGCAGCCGTCGCCTTCCTCGCTTGTCAGCAGCAGACACCCGAGCAGGAGCTGATCCGGAAGACGGACGCAGTGGGCCCGTGGCTCGCGGCGCTCCAGATGGCCGGCGAGAAGTGGACCGTCAACAGCGTTCCAGCCAGGTTCGTGCGCACCAGCGTCGACGCGGCGCAGAAGGCCTTCACCAAAGCGGCCCGGGAGACCGGGCGCTCGGCCGCCCGTGCCGGCCTGCGTGACCACCTCGGCCGGCTGATCGCCGGAGGCCAGGCGGAGAGCGCCCGGTTGCGGCAGGCTGTCGCGGCACAGGACCGGCGGGCGGCGGTGCCGGCGATCCGGGCGCTGGCCGCTCTCTCCGCGGACTTCGAGGCGCTCAGCAAGAGCGTCGACGAGCCGTCGCCATGAAGAAGGCGATGACGCTCGCGCTGGGCATCCTGACCAGCGTCGGCGGCTTTTTCGACGTCGGCAACATCGCGACCACCGCCCAGGCCGGCGCGAGCTTCCGCTTCCAGCTGATCTGGTCTCTCCTCCTCGCGACGCTCCTCGTGATCTTCCTGGTCGAGATGTCCGGCCGCTTCGCCGCGGTCTCGGGCAAGGCGCTTCCCGACGCCATCCGCGAGCACTTCGGCTTCACCTTCTGGCTGGTGCCGTTCGCCGTCCTCACCCTGATCCACCTGCTGACCCTGGGCGCCGAGATCGGCGGCATCTGCTTCGCGCTCCACCTGGTCACCGGCATCCCGGTCCAGCTCTGGGCTCCCGTCGTGGCCGTCCTGACCTGGTTCTTCCTCTGGCGGTCGACCTTCAGCACGATCGAGAACAGCACGTCTCTCCTCGGCCTCCTCACCCTGGTGTTCGTCGTCGCCGCGCTCCTCCACCATCCGCCCAGCGGCGAGGTGGTTGCCGGGATGTTGCCGTCCCTGCCGGACCACGATCCGGAGAAGTACTGGTTCATCGCGGTCAGCATCCTGGGAGCGGTGATCGCTCCCTATCTCTTCTATTTCTATTCCTCGGGCGCGGTGGAGGACGAATGGGACCCCAGCTACATCGGCGTGAACCGGGTGGTCGCCCTGGTCGGCATGGGCTTCGGCAGCGCCATCTCCCTGGGCGCGATCGTCGTGGCGGCGATGGTCCTCGCGCCGCGCGGCATCGAGGTGAGCGACTACCACCAGGCGGCGCTGATGCTCACCGACGCCTTCCCGTTCTGGGGGTTCGTCCTCTTCGCGGCCGCCATGGGTATCGCCTGCCTGGGAGCCGCGCTGGAGGTGGCCCTGTCGATGGCCTACACGACCGCCCAGACTTTCGGCTGGAACTGGGGAGAGGACCTGAGTCCGCGCGAGGACGCCCGCTTCTGCCTCGTCTATACCGGTGCGATCCTGCTCTCCGCGCTGCTCATCATGTTTGGCGTCGACCCCCTGCGGCTGACGCTCCTGACCATGGCGATCAATGCGGCCGCCCTGCCGTTCGTCGTCATCCCGTTCCTGCTGCTGATGAACGACGGCAAGCTGCTGCGCGAGCACAGGAACGGCTGGCTCTCCAACGCGGTCATTCTCTTCATCGTCATTCTTTCGTTCGTTCTCGCCGTCGTCTCGATCCCGCTGGCGATCCGTGGAGGCAGCTGATGGAGCTGGTGCGCGACGTGCTCGACAAGCAGCTGGTCGATCGGGAAGGCACGAAGATGGGACGCGCCGACGGCATCGTCCTCGAGATCCGCGCCGACGGGCCGCCCCGGGTCGACTCCCTCACGCTCGGCTTCGCCGTCCTGGCCTCGCGCCTCCACCCGCGCTTCGGCGACTGGTTCGCACGGGTCCGCGCGCGCTGGAGCGTCCGGAAGAGCGGGCGGTACCGGATCCCCTGGTCGGCGGTCGAGGAGGTCCATCAGCACCACATCCAGCTGGCGGTCCGCGCGATCGAGACGCCCGCTTTTGACTGGGAGCGCTGGTTGCGCCGGCACGTGATCGAGCACATCCCGGGGAGCGAGTAAATGAAGGCGCGGAAAATCACCCTCGAGCGGCTCGTCGGCCGGACCGTCCACGATCCGGACGGCCGGCGGGCGGGCCGCATCCTCGAGGTGGAGGCCGAGATCGCAGGCGACGACTGCCTCATCCGCGAGTACCGCCTCGGAGCCGCCGCGCTGCTGCAGCGCCTCGGCATCTCGGCCGCGCGGCTGATGGGCCTGCCGATCCGCCACCAGCCGCTGCGCGTGCCGTGGGACCAGCTCGATCTCGGCGACCCCGAGCGGCCCCGCCTGCGCTGCACCTTGGAAGAGCTGCGCGCGCTCCAGCCGCGGTGAGCTGCCGCCGGGTCTTTTTGTGCGAAGATCGGCGGCGGTTTCGACCCACTGCCATGAACCCCGAGCCCATCCCCATCCACCCCGAGCCGAGCCCCAAGCTTGCGGCTCCCGAGATCGCCTCCTGGGTCCTCGCCGCCGTGGGTCTGCTCCTCGTCCTCCAGCTGCGCCTGCTGGCGGCGCTGGTCGGTGGGCTCGCCGTCTACGAGCTGGTTCACATCCTGGCCCGCAAGCTGCGCTTCCTCGGCAGCGGCACCCGGAGTGCCCGGAAGTACATCGCCATCACTCTCCTCGCGGCGTGCATCGTCGCCGTGCTGACCCTGGCGATCGTCGGGGTCATCGCCTTCTTCCGCAGCGACCAGGGGAACCTCCCCGCCCTGCTCGCCAAGATGGCCGACATCCTCGACACCTCCAGGGACCACCTCCCCGCCTGGCTCGCCGGCGACCTGCCGACCAACGCCGAGGATCTGAAGAACGAGGTGGTGGTCTGGCTGCGCGAGCACGCCGGAGAGGTCCAGACATTCGGAGCCGAGGTCGGCCGCACCTTCCTGCATGCGCTGATCGGCATGATCATCGGCGCCGTGGTCTCGCTCAACGAGACGCGCCAGGCCTCGCACCGCGCGCCGCTCGCCGAGGCGCTGGCGGAACGCGCCCGCCGGCTCGGAGAAGCGTTCCGGCGCATCGTGTTCGCCCAGGCGCGGATCTCGGCTCTCAATACCTTGTTGACCGCGGTGTACCTTTGGGTGGTGCTCCCGCTGCTCGGTGTCAGGCTGCCGTTCACCAAGACCTTGATCGCCATCACCTTCGTCGCAGGGTTGGTGCCGGTGGCCGGCAATCTGATCTCGAACTCGGTGATCGTGATCGTCAGCCTCTCCTACTCGTTGGGCGTCGCGCTCGGCTCGCTGGCCTTCCTGCTCGTGATCCACAAGCTCGAATACTTCGTCAACGCGCGGATCGTCGGCACCGAGATCCAGGCGCGGGCCTGGGAGCTGCTGCTGGCGATGCTGGTCATGGAGTCGGCGTTCGGCATCGCGGGACTGGTGGCCGCGCCGATCTACTACGCCTACCTGAAATCCGAGCTGTCCGCCCGCGGGCTGATCTGAAGGCCGGCGCCTCTCCGCAGCGTGCCGGTCGATCAACCCAGGTCGACGGGAGCCGGGACCTCTTCCAGTGGAAGGATCTCTTCGCCGAGGAGGTCCTCCAGGTCGAGGGGCTCGGTGACCATCGCCAGCTGCCCGTCCGGCGTGCGCGGCCAGGCTTCTTGCGGGCGGTCCCAGTAGAGCTCGACGCCGTTGCCGTCGGGATCGCGCAGGTAGAGGGCTTCGCTCACCCCGTGGTCGGCCACCCCGTCGAGAGGGACGCCGGCCGCGATCAGCCGCCGGAGCGCGCCGGCAAGCTCGGCGCGGGTCGGATAGAGGATGGCGAGATGGTAGAGCCCGGTCGCGCGGGCGGGCGGCGGCGGGCCTCCCCGGCTCTCCCAGGTGTTCAGCCCGATGTGATGGTGATAACCGCCTGCCGAGACGAACGCCGCACCGGACCCGTAGCGCTGGGTCAGCTCGAAGCCGAGAACACCGCAGTAGAAGTCGAGAGCCCGCTCGAGGTCGGCCACCTTGAGATGGACATGGCCGATGCGGACACGCGGATCGATCGGACGCTGGCCGGAGCCGGTCTGGCTCATTGGACACTCCCCCGCCCCGGAGCGCTCCCAGGACGTCTTGGCCGCGACCATGATATCGTCGAGCGCCCCTTGTTGGCGCGCCTCGAAGGAGTTTGACCCGTGTTACCCCGCGACAAGCCGTACGGTCTGTGCCTCCAGGATGTCTCTCCCGCGCCTCTGCCGCCGCAGGCCGCGAGCTTCCCCGAGCTGTTCGCCGCCGCGGCGCGCGCCTTTCCCGAGTCTCCGGCGGTCATCGGCTCCGAGGGAGAGAGCTGGAGCTACCGCCGGCTCGACGAGGCTTCGAACCGGCTCGCCCGCCGGCTGCGGGACCTGGGCGTCGGGCTGGAGGACGCGGTGGGTGTCTGCATGGAGCGCTCGCCGGAGCTGATCCTCGGTCTGGTCGCCATCCTCAAGGCCGGCGGCGTGTACGTGCCGCTCAACCCCGCGCTTCCCGACGAGCGCCTGCTCTTCCAGATCGAGGACACCGGAGCCCGGGTGGTGCTCGTCCATGCCGGCACCCGCGAGCGGCTTCCGGAACACCGCCGGCTGGAGGTGGACCCCGCGGCCTGCGAGACCGGTACGGACGGCGACGGCGCCTCGCTCGGGGTGAGGGTCCCGGCCGAGAGCCTGTGCTACGTCATCTACACCTCGGGATCGACGGGTGTGCCAAAGGGCGTAGGCGTCCCGCACGGAGCGGCGATGCTCCACTCCGCGGTGATCGCGGAGGACGACAAGCTCGGCCCCGGCGAGCGGGTGGTGCAGTTCGCCTCGCTCTCCTTCGACGTCTCGCTGGAGCAGATGCTGCCCCCCCTGATCTCGGGAGCGGCGGTGGTCTTGCGCGGGGAGGATCTGACCGATCCGGGGAATCTCCTCTCCGGCTTCGCGCGGCTGGGGATCACCAGCGCCAACCTGCCGACCGCGTACTGGCACCAGGCGGTCCGGGGGTGGTCCGCGGAGGCGGGCCCCCTGCCCTTGCGTCTGCGCGTCCAGTGTGTCGGCGGCGAGGCCATGCTGCCCGAGGCGGCACGCCGCTGGGTGGCCCTGGCCGGCCCGTTGGGGCTCGGCGGCGTGCGCCTGATCAACGGGTATGGACCGACGGAGACGGTGGTCACGGCAACGCGCTACACGGTTCCCGACTCTCTTCCACCGGGAGCCTCTTCGGTCCCGATCGGCCGGCTGCTGCCGCTGCGCAGCGGCACCGTGATCGATCAGCACGGCGATCCGCAGCCGGCGGGGGTCCCGGGGGAGCTGTGTCTGGGCGGCATTCTGGCGCGGGGCTATGTGAACCGGCCGGACCTGACGGCGGAGCGGTTCGTGCCGGACCCGTTCAGCGGCGAGCCGGGCGCACGGATGTACCGGACGGGCGATCTGGTGCGCTCTCTGCCCGGTGGCGATCTGGACTATCTCGGCCGGCTCGACCGGCAGGTGAAGGTGCGAGGATTCCGCATCGAGCCCGGCGAGATCGAAGCCGTCCTCTCCAGCCATCCGGAGGTGCGCGACTGCGCCGTCGTGGCGCGGCAGGACTCCCCCGGGGAGACCCATCTGGTGGCTTACGTGGCGTCCTCCAATGGCGCCGCGGACCTCACTGTGGCCGCGGTGCGGGAGTTTCTGCGCGCGAAGCTGCCGGACTACATGGTGCCGGGAGCGACGGTGTTCCTCGATGCCCTGCCGCTGACGCCGAACGGCAAGGTGGATCGGAAGGCCCTGCCGCGACCCGACCGGACCCTCGTACCGGGGGACGATTTCGTGCCGCCGCACGACGAGGTCGAGCTGCGGCTGGCGCTCATCTGGGAGGAGATCCTGGATGTCCGCCCGATCGGTGTCCACGACAACTTCTTCGTCCTGGGCGGGCACTCGCTGCTGGCCACCCAGGTGGCGACCCGTATCCGCGGCGCGTTCGGCGTCGACCTGTCGCTGCGCACGCTGTTCGAGGCGCCGACCACCGCGGAGCTGGCCCGGATCGTGCGCGAGGCGCGTCCGGAGGGAGCCGCGGAACCTCCGATCCTTCCCGTGCCCCGCGACGTCGCGGGCGGCGAGCTGCTCCTGTCGTTCGCGCAGCAGCGGCTCTGGTTCCTGGACCAGCTCGAGCCGGGCAGCCCGGCCTACAACATCCCGTTCGCCGTGCGCCTGACCGGCGACGTGGCTCCCCCTCTGCTGGCGCGGATCTTCGCCGAGGTCGTCCGCCGCCACGAGGCGCTGCGCACCACCTTCCTCTCCCGCGACGGCCGGCCGGTGCAGGTGATCGCCCCGCAGGCCGCGGTGGAGCTGCCGGTCGTGGACCTGTCGGGCCTGCGGGATCGGACCGATCAGGCCCGGCAGCTTGCCACGGAGGAGGCGGAGCGGCCGTTCGACCTCGAACGCGGCCCGCTCCTGCGCCTCGTCCTGGTCCGGCTGGCGGAGCGCGACTGGCTGCTGCTCATGACGATGCACCACATCGTCTCCGACGGCTGGTCCATGGGCGTGCTCCTGCGCGAGATCGCAGTCCTGTACGAGGCCTTTTCGCAGAGACGGCCGTCGCCGTTACCGGAGCTGCCCGTGCAGTACGCCGACTTCGCCCACTGGCAGCGCGAGTGGCTGCAGGGCGACGTGCTGGAGAGACAGCTCGCCTTCTGGAAGACCCGTCTCGCCGGGGCTCCGGCGGTGCTCGAGCTGCCCACGGACCGCCCGCGTCCACCCATCCAGACCCTGCGAGGTGCCTCGCGACGGATTGCCCTGTCAGCGACCCTGTCGCGGGAGATCCGCGAGCTCTGCCGGCGGCAGGGGGTGACCCCCTTCATGGCTCTTCTGGCCGCCTGGGCGGTCCTGCTGGGCCGCCACGCCGGCCAGGAGGACGTGCTGATCGGCTCGCCGATCGCGGGCCGCAACCGCCGGGAGATCGAGGATCTCATCGGGTTCTTCGCCAACACCCTGGTCCTGCGCTCGGACCTTTCCGGAAATCCGGGCTTCAGCGAGCACCTGAGCCAGGTGCGCTCTGCGGCGCTCGACGCCTACGCGCACCAGGACCTCCCTTTCGAGAGGATCGTCGAGGAGATGGTGGCCGAGCGGGACCTCTCGCACTTCCCCCTGTTCCAGGCCCTCTTCGTGCTGCAGAACGCCCCGGCCGGGACGTTCCGGCTGCCCGGGCTCGTGCTCGCGCCGGTGGAGGTGGAGAGCCGGGTGGCGAAGCTCGACCTCGCGCTGTCCCTGACCGAGACCCCGGACGGGATCGCCGGGTTCCTGGAGCACAACACCGACCTGTTCGACGGCAGCACCGCGGAGCACCTCCTGGCGCGATTCGAGGCCTTGCTGGCGGCTGCCGCTTCCCAGCCCGGCCTGCCGATCGCGGACCTGCCGCTGGTGCTTCCGGCGGAACGCCATCAGCTCCTCGAATGGAGCGCGACCGGAGCGGCCTCCGGAGCCGGCCTCTGCCTGCACGAGCTGTTCGCGGCCCAGGCGGCGAAGACTCCGCGCGACATCGCCCTGCGTGACGCGAACGAGCGGCTGACCTATGCGGAGCTCGCCGGGCGCGCCGGCGCTCTGGCCCACTTCCTGCGCAAGCTGGGGGTCCGGCCGGGTGGCCGCGAGACGCGGGTGGCGGTCTGCCTGGAGCGCTCGCCCGACCTGATCGCGGCTCTGCTCGGCGTGCTCGCGGCCGGCGCCGTCTACGTGCCCATCGATCCGGCCTATCCGGTGGAACGCCGGACGTTGATGCTGGAGGACTCCGGAGCCGCCGTCCTGGTCACCCGCGGGCGGCGCGCCGCCGCGCACGCGGCATCCCACGGGCTCCGCGTGCTCGACCTGGACACGGAGCAGATCGCCGCGGCCGAGCGCCTGCCGCGCGACGCGGGAGTCACGCCCGGCAACCTGGCCTACGTGATCTACACCTCGGGCTCGACCGGACGGCCCAAGGGAGTGGCCATCGAGCACCGCAGCGCCGCGGCCCTGGTGGGTTGGGCCCGCGAGGAGCTCTCCGCCGAGGAGCTCTCCGGCGTGCTGGCTTCGACCTCGGTGTGCTTCGATCTGTCGGTCTTCGAGATCTTCGTGCCGCTCGCCCTGGGAGGAAGGGTCCTCCTGGCGGAGAACGCTCTGGCGCTCCCGGCGCTCCCCTTCGCCAGCGAGGTGCGGCTGCTCAACACCGTGCCCTCCGCAGCCGCCGAGCTGGTGCACATGGGCGGGCTGCCCGCTGGAGTGCGGACCGTCTGCCTGGCCGGCGAGCCGCTCCCCGCCGTCCTCGCCGAGGGGCTCTACGCGACGGGCACGGTCCAACGGGTGCTCAACCTCTACGGTCCGTCGGAAGACACGACCTATTCGACGCGGGCTCTCATCCCACGGTCCCTGGAGGGGAGGGTTCCGGCCATCGGCCGGCCGCTCCCCGGAACGCGGGTCTCCGTGGTCGACCGCAACGGTGCGCCGGTGCCGCCCGGGGTGGCTGGAGAGCTCTGGCTGGCAGGCGCCGGGCTGGCGCGCGGCTACCTCGGCCGGCCGGAGTTGACGGCGGAGCGCTTCACACCCGATCCGTCCGGGGGAGCCGGAGAGCGGGTCTACCGGACCGGCGATCTCGTCCGCTTCCGCCCGGACGGCGAGCTGGAGTTCCTCGGCCGGATCGACCACCAGGTCAAGGTCCGGGGCTTCCGCATCGAGCTCGGCGAGATCGAGGCGGTCCTGGGGAGCCACCCCGCGGTCGAGGAGTGCGTGGTCGCGGCGCGCGAGAGCGTCCTGGTCGCGTACGTGGTCCTCGATCGGACCGATCCGATACCGTTTCTTGCCGCCTGGCTCCGGGAGCGGCTGCCCGCCTACATGGCGCCGTCGGTCTTCATGGTCCTGGAGGCGCTGCCGCGCACGCCGAACGGCAAGGTGGACAGGAGGGCCCTGCCGGCTCCCGACCACACCCTCGTGCCGGCGGAGAGCTTCGCGCCGCCACGCGACGAGGTCGAGCTGCGGCTGGCGCGCATCTGGGAAGATCTCCTCGACGTCCGGCCGATCGGCGTCCACGACAACTTCTTCGCCCTGGGCGGGCACTCGCTGCTGTCCACCCGGGTGGCGACCCGCATCCGCGGCGCATTCGGTGTCGAGCTGCCGCTGCGCACGCTGTTCAAGGCGCCGACCATCTCCGAGCTGGCCTCGGCCGTGCGGGAGGCTGAGGGTGCCGTGGAACCTCCGATCGTTCCCGTGCCCCGTGACGCCGCGGGTGGCGAGCTGCCCCTTTCCTTCGGGCAGCAGCGGCTCTGGTTCCTCCACCAGCTCGAGCCGGCCAGCCCGGCCTACAACATGCCGCTCGCCGTGCGTTTGACCGGCGCGCTGTCGCCTGCGCTGCTGGCCCGGGTCTTCGCCGAGGTTGTGCGGCGCCACGAAGCGCTGCGCACCACCTTCGCCTCCCGCGACGGGCGGCCGGTCCAGGTGATCGCTCCGCAAGGCATGGTGGAGCTGCCCGTCGTGGACCTCTCGGGCCTGCGGGATCGGTCGGATCAGGCCCGGGAGATCGCGCTCGCCGAGGCGCTCCGGCCGTTCGACCTCGAACGCGGCCCGCTCCTGCGCCTCGGTCTGGTCCGGCTGGCGGAGCGCGACTGGCTGCTGCTCGTGACGATGCACCACATCGTCTCCGACGGCTGGTCCATGGGCGTGCTCCAGCGCGAGATCGCGGCCCTCTACGAGGCCTTCTCGCAGGGACGGCCGTCGCCGTTGCCGGAGCTGCCCGTGCAGTACGCCGACTTCGCCCACTGGCAGCGCGAGTGGCTCCAGGGCGATGTGCTGGAGGGACAGCTCGCCTTCTGGAGAGACCGCCTCGCGGGAGCTCCGGCGGTGCTCGAGCTGCCGGCGGACCGCCCGCGTCCACCCATCCAGACCTTCCGGGGCGCCTCGCGACCGATCTCCCTGGCGCCTGCCCTGTCGCAGGAGATCCGCGAGCTCTGCCAGCGGCAAGGAGTGACCCCCTTCATGGCGCTTCTGGCCGCCTGGGCCGTGCTCCTGGGCCGCCACGCCGGCCAGGACGACGTGCTGACCGGCTCTCCCATCGCCGGCCGCAACCGCCGGGAGATCGAGGACCTGATCGGGTTCTTCGTCAACACCCTGGTCCTGCGGTCGGACCTGTCCGCGAATCCGAGCTTCAGCGGTTTCCTGGACCAGATGCGCTCTGCGGCGCTCGACGCCTACGCGCACCAGGACCTCCCCTTCGAGCGGCTCGTCGAGGAGCTGGTCGCCGAGCGGGACCTCGCGTACTCTCCCCTGTTCCAGGTCCTCTTCGTGCTGCAGAACGCCCCGGCCGGGGCGTTCCAGCTGCCCGGGCTCGTCCTCGCGCCGGTGGAGGTGGAGAGCCGGGCGGCGAAGCTCGACCTCTCGCTGTCCCTCACCGAGACTCCGGACGGGATCTCCGGGTTCCTGGAGCACGACACCGACCTGTTCGACGGCAGCACCGCGGAGCGCCTCCTGGCCCGCTTCGAGGTGCTGCTCGCGGCGGCGGCCGCCGAGCCCGGCCGGCCGGTCGCGGACCTGCCGCTCCTGTCCCTGGGAGAGCGGCAGCAGGTGCTCGTGGAATGGAACGGCATGCCGGGCATCCAGCCGCAGGCGGCGAGCTTCCCCGAGCTGTTCGCAGCCGCGGCGCGCGCCTTCCCCGAGGCTCCCGCAGTGATCGGTGCCGAGGGGGAGGCCTGGAGCTACCGCCGGCTCGACGAGGCCTCCAACCGGCTGGCCCGCCGGCTGCGCGCTCTCGGCGTCGGGCTGGAAGATGCGGTGGGCGTCTGCATGGAGCGCTCGCCGGAGCTGATCCTCGGCGTCGTCGCCGTCCTCAAGGCCGGCGGCGTCTACGTGCCGCTCAATCCCGCCCATCCCGACGAGCGCCTGCTCTTCCAGGTCGAGGACACCGGAGCCCGGGTGGTGCTCGTCCACGCCGGCACCCGCGAGCGGCTCCCGGGGCACTCCCGGCTGGAAGTGGACTCCGCTTCCTGCGAGACAGGAGACGCCAGCCCTCTCGGGGTGCGGGTCCCGGCCGAGGGCCTGTGCTACGTCATCTACACCTCGGGATCGACGGGAACACCGAAGGGCGTGGGGGTCCCGCACGGAGCCGCGATGCTCCACTCCCGGGTGATCGCGGAGGACGACGGGCTCGGCCCCGGCGAGCGGGTGATCCAGTTCGCCTCGCTCTCCTTCGACGTGTCCCTGGAACAGATGCTGCCCACCCTCATCTCGGGAGCGGCCGTGGTGCTGCGCGGCGAGGATCTGGCCGATCCGGGAAACCTCCTGTCCGGCTTCGCGCGGCTGGGGGTGACCAGCGCCAACCTGCCGACCGCGTACTGGCATCAGGCGGTGCAGGGGTGGTCCACGGACACGACGCCCGAGCCGCTTCGCCTGCGCGTCCAGTGCGTCGGCGGCGAGGCCATGCTGCCCGAGGCGGCGCGCCGCTGGGTTGTATTGGCCGGGCCGCTGGGGCTCCGCGGTGTGCGCCTGATCAACGGCTACGGACCGACCGAGACGGTGGTCACGGCGACGCGCTACACGGTCCCCGACTCCATCGCCCCGGAAGCCTCTTCGGTGCCGATCGGCCACCTGCTGCCGCTGCGCAGCGGCATGGTCGTCGACCCGCGGGGGGACCTGCAGCCGGTGGGCGTCCCGGGGGAGCTGTGCCTGGGCGGCATCCTGGCGCGCGGGTATGTGAACCGGCCGGACCTGACGGCCGAGCGGTTCGTGCCCGATCCGTTCAGCGGCGAGCCGGGGACGCGGATGTACCGGACCGGCGATCTGGTGCGCCGTCTGCCGGACGGGAATCTCGACTATGCCGGCCGCATCGACCGGCAGGTGAAGGTGCGGGGGTTCCGCATCGAGCCCGGCGAGATCGAGGCCGTTCTCTCCGCTCATCCGGGAGTGCGGGATTGCGCCGTGGTGGCGCGGCGGGACACTCCCGGAGAGACGCAGCTGGTGGCCTACGTGGTGTCTTCCGCGGATCTCACCGCGGCCGCGGTGAGGGATCTCCTGCGGGAGAAGCTGCCGGACTACATGGTGCCGGGCGCGACCGTGTTCCTCGACGCGCTGCCGCTGACGCCGAACGGCAAGGTGGACAGGAAGGCGCTGCCCCGGCCCGACCGGAGCCTCGCGCCGGGAGAGGGCTTCGTGCCGCCGCGCGACGAGATCGAGCTGCGGTTGGCGCGCATCTGGGAGGAGCTCCTCGACGTCCGGCCGATCGGCGTCCACGACAACTTCTTCGTCCTCGGCGGGCACTCGCTGCTGGCCACCCAGGTGGCGACCCGCATCCGTGCGGCCTTCGAGGTGGAGCTGTTGCTGCGCACGCTGTTCGAGGCGCCGACCCTCGCGGGGCTGGCCCGGATCGTGCGCGAGGCGCGTCCGGAGAGCGTCGTCGAATCTCCGATCGTTCCCGTGCCCCGCGATGTCCCGGGCGGCGAGCTGCCGCTTTCGTTCGCGCAGCAGCGCCTCTGGGTGATCGAGCAGATCGATCCGGGCAGCCCGGCCTACAGCATCCCGTTCGCCATGCGTCTCACCGGCGAGCTGTCGCCGGCGCTGCTGGCCCGGGCCTTCGCCGAGGTGGTGCGGCGCCACGAAGCGCTGCGCACCACCTTCGCCTCCCGCGAAGGGCGGCCGGTCCAGGTGATCTCTCCACAGGCTGCGGTGGAGCTACCGGTGGTGGACCTGTCGGGGCTGCCGGATCGGCCGGATCGGTCCGATCTGGCGCGGCAGCTCGCTCGGGTGGAGGCGCTCCGGCCGTTCGATCTCGAGCGTGGGCCGCTGCTGCGCCTGGGTCTGGTGCGGCTGGCCGGGCGGGACTGGCTGCTGCTCCTCACCATGCACCACATCGTCTCCGACGGCTGGTCGGTGGGCGTGCTGCTGCGCGAGGTGGGGACCCTCTACGCGGCATTCGCGCAGGGGCTCCCCTCGCCGCTCCCCGAGCTTCCCGTGCAGTATGCCGACTTCGCCGTCTGGCAGCGCGGCTGGCTCCAGGGGGGCGTCCTGGAACGGCAGCTCGCCTACTGGACGCGCGAGCTCGCCGGCGCTCCGCACGTGCTCGAGCTCCCCACCGACCGCCCGCGGCCGCCCCGGAAGACCTTCCGCGGCGCCTCGCGGCCCGTGGCCCTGGCCCCAGCCCTGTCGAACGCGGTGCGCAAGCTCTGCCTGGACGAGGGGGTCACCCCCTTCATGGCCCTGCTCGCCGCCTGGTCGGCCCTCTTGGGGCGGCATGCCGGCCAGGACGACCTGCTGGTCGGTTCGCCGATCGCCGGCCGCAACCGCCGGGAGGTCGAGGACCTGATCGGGTTCTTCGTCAACACCCTCGTGCTGCGCAGCGAGCTGGAGCCCACCCCCGGAGCGGGAGCGTTCCGGCTTCTCCTCGCCCGCACCCGCCGGGCGGCGCTCGACGCCTTCGAGCACCAGGACCTCCCCTTCGAGCGGCTCGTCGAGGAGCTGGCTCCGGAGCGGGATCTGGCGCGCACGCCGCTGTTCCAGGTCCTCTTCGTGATGCAGAACGCCCCGGACCAGAGCCTCGCCATCCCGGGGCTTGCCGTCGCGCCGTTCACCCAGGGCAGCCAGATCGCGAAATTCGATCTCGCCCTGTCCTTCTGGGAGGAGGCGGACGGCTTCGCCGGCGAGCTCGAGCACGACACCGACCTGTTCGACGGCAGCACCGCGGAGCGCCTCCTGGCCCGCTTCGAGGTGCTGCTGGCGGCCGCCTCCTCCGAGCCCGGCCGGCCGGTCGCGGACCTGCCTCTCCTATCCTCGGAGGAGCGGCAGCAGGTGCTCGTGGAATGGAACGACACGCCGGGCGTCCCGCCGCAGGCCGCGAGCTTCCCCGAGCTGTTCGCAGCCGTGGCGAGCGCCTTCCCCGAGGCTCCGGCAGTGATCGATGCCGCGGGGGAGGCGTGGAGCTACCGCCGGCTCGACGAGGCCTCCAACCGGCTGGCCCGGCGGCTGCGCGCTCTCGGCGTCGGAGTGGACGAGGCGGTGGGCCTCTGCATGGAGCGCTCGCCGGAGCTGATCCTCGGCGTGGTCTCCGTTTTCAAGGCCGGCGGCGTCTACGTGCCGCTCAACCCCGCCCATCCCGACGAGCGCCTGCTCTTCCAGATCGAGGACACCGGAGCCACGGTGGTGCTCGTCCACGCCGGCACCCGCGAGCGGCTTCCCGGGCACCGCCGGCTGGAGGTGGACCCCGCAGCCTGCGAGACTGGAGACGGCTCCCCCCTCGGCGTGCGGGTCCCGGCCGAGAGCCTGTGCTACGTCATCTATACCTCGGGATCGACGGGAACACCGAAGGGCGTGGGCATCCCCCATGGAGCGGCGACGCTCCACTCCCGAGTCATCGCGGAGGACGACGGGCTCCGCCCCGGAGAGCGGGTGATCCAGTTCGCCTCGCTCTCCTTCGACGTGTCGCTGGAGCAGATGCTGCCCACCCTGATCTCGGGGGCCGCGGTGGTGCTGCGCGGCGAGGACCTGGCGGACCCGGCGGAGATGCTGCCCGGCTTCGCGCGGCTGGGGATCACCAGCGCCAACCTGCCGACCGCGTACTGGCACCAGGCGGTCCAGGGGTGGTCGGCGCAGACGGGTCCGCTGCCGCTCCGCCTGCGCGTCCAGTGCGTCGGCGGCGAGGCCATGCTGCCCGAGGCGGCGCGCCGCTGGGTGTCGCTGGCCAGGCCGCTGGGGCTCGACGGAGTGCGCCTGATCAATGGGTACGGCCCGACGGAGACGGTGGTCACGGCCACACGCTACACGGTCGACTCCGTCCCACCGGGAGCCTCTTCGGTCCCGATCGGCCGTCTCCTGGCGTTCCGCACCGGCACCCTGCTCGATCGAGGCGGCGCTCTGCAGCCGGTGGGCGTCCCGGGGGAGCTGTGCCTGAGCGGAATCCTGGCGCGCGGCTACGTGAACCGCCCGGAGCTGACGGCGGAGCGGTTCGTGCCGGATCCGTTCAGCGAGGAGCCGGGCGCGCGGATGTACCGCACGGGCGATCTGGTGCGGGCTCTGCCGGACGGCAACCTGGACTATCTCGGCCGCATCGACCGGCAGGTGAAGGTGCGGGGGTTCCGCATCGAGCCGGGCGAGATCGAGGCCGTGCTCTCCGCTCACCTGGAAGTGCGCGACTGTGCCGTCGTGGCGCGGCGGGACACCCCCGGGGAGACCCGCCTGGTCGCCTACGTGGTGCCCTCCGAGGGCGCTGACCTCACCGCGGCCGCGGTGCGGGAGCTGCTGCGGGCGAAGCTGCCGGACTACATGGTGCCCGCGGTGACGGTGTTTCTCGACGCCCTGCCGCTGACGCCGAACGGCAAGGTGGACAGGAAGGCACTGCCCGCCCCGGACCGGGGAGGGACGGACACGGAGGGCTCGGCCGCGCCGTCCGACCCGGTCGAGGAGCTGCTGGCCGGGATCTGGGCCCGGGTGCTGGGGCTCGACCGCGCCGGAATCCACGACGACTTCTTCGCCCTCGGGGGGCACTCGCTGCTCGCGACCCAGGTGGTGTCGCGCATCCGCTCGGTTCTCGGGGTCGAGCTGCCGGTGCGCAAGCTCTTCGAATTCCGCACCATCGCGGGGCTGGCCCGGGCCGTCGAGGCGACGCGCCAGGAGGGCGGTGAGCAGGCACCGCCGATCACCCGCCGGCCGGCGGACGGCCCGCCGCCCCCCTCCTTCGCGCAGCAGCGGCTCTGGTTGATCGATCAGCTCGATCCGGGGAGCCCGCTCTACAACATCCCCTGGGCCGTGCGCCTCACGGGCCCGGTCGCGCCGGAGCTCCTGGCGCAGGTCTTCGCCGAGGTGGTGCGCCGGCACGAGGCGCTGCGCACCACCTTCGCCTCCCACGACGGGAAGCCGGTGCAGGTGATCGCCCCGCCGGCCGCGGTGGAGCTGCCGGTCGTGGATCTGTCGGGCCTGCCGGATCGGACCGATCAGGCACGGCAGCTGGCGCGGGAGGAGGCACTGCGGCCGTTCGACCTCGAACGGGGGCCGCTCCTGCGCCTCGGCCTGGTGCGGCTGGCCGAGCGCGACTGGCTCCTGCTCCTGACCATGCACCACATCGTCGCGGACGGCTGGTCCCTGGGTGTGCTGCTGCGCGAGGTGGGGATCCTCTCTGCGGCGTTCTCCCAGGGCCATCCGTCCCCCTTGCCCGACCTGCCGGTGCAGTACGCCGACTTCGCCGTCTGGCAGCGCGCCTGGCTCCAGGGCGAGGTCCTGGAGCGGCAGCTCGCCTGGTGGAAGCGCGACCTCGCCGGGGCTCCGCAGGTGCTGGATCTCCCCACCGACCGCCCGCGGCCGCCCCTCCAGACCTTCCACGGCGCCGTGCGGCCCGCGACCCTGCCGCCGGCCTTGTCGGAGGCGGTGCGGTGGCTCTGCCTGGAGACGGGGACGACCCCGTTCATGGCCCTGCTGGCGGCCTGGTCGGTCCTCCTGGGGCGCCATGCCGGGCAGGACGACGTGCTGGTGGGCTCGCCCATCGCCGGCCGCAACCGGCGGGAGGTCGAGGACCTGATCGGGTTCTTCGTCAACACGCTCGTCCTGCGGAGCGCGTGGGATGAGGCGACGACCTTCCGCCAGCTGCTGGCGCGCGTGCGCTCGACCGCCCTCGACGCCTATGCGCACCAGGACCTCCCCTTCGAGCGGCTGGTCGAGGAGATCGTCCCCGAGCGGGATCTTTCGCGCACGCCGCTCGTCCAGGTGCTCTTCGTGATGCAGAACGCCCCGGTGCAGGACCTGGCGATCCCGGGTCTCGCCGTCGCGCCGTTCCTCCTGGACGGCGAGATCGCGAAGCTCGATCTCGCCCTGTCTTTCTGGCAGGAGGCGGACGGCTTCGCGGGAGAGCTGGAGCACAACACCGATCTGTTCGACCGCGCCACGGCGGAGCGCCTGCTGGAACGTTTCCAGACCCTGCTGGCGGCAGCCGCCGCGGACCCGGAGCAGCCGGTCGTGGACCTGCCGTTCCTGACGCCGGAGGAGCGGCGGCAGCTCCAGGCGGGCGGTCAGCTGGAGCTCCTGCGACCGATCGAGGACCGGAGCAAGGCTCTGCCGGCGCCGGAACGGCCCGGCCCGGCCAGGGGAGAGGGCGCAGCGCCCTCCGACCCGATCGAGGAAATCCTGGCCGGCATCTGGGCCGGGCTCCTCGGCCTGGACCGTGTGGGCGTCGACGAGAACTTCTTCACACTCGGGGGTCACTCCCTCCTGGCGGCCCAGGTGGTCTCCCGGATCCGCGCGGCGCTCGGGATCGAGCTGCCGTTGCGCAAGCTGTTCGAATTCAGCACCGTTGCGACGCTGGCCCGCGCCGTCAAGGCGGCGCGCCAGGAGAGCGTCGCGCAGGCTCCGCCGCGGATCGTTCCGCTGTCCCGCGAGAGCGGCCTGCCGCTCGCTTTCACGCAGCAACGGATCTGGTTCCTCGAGCAGCTCGACCCGGGCGCGGCCGTGTTCAACATGCCGGCGTTCTACATCCTGAGCGGTCCGCTCGACGTCGCCGTCTTCAGGCAGGCCATCGCCGAGATCCGCCGCCGGCACGAGGCGTTGCGCACGACGATCGCCGGGCCGGAAGCGTCGCCGTTCCAGCTCGTCCATCCGCCTTCCGTCCCGGAGCTGCCGGTCGTCGACCTGTCGGCGCTCCCGGCCGGGCACCGCGAACGGGAAGCGGAGCGCGCCGCCGGGAGCGCGGCCCGCCTCCCCTTCCGGTTCGACCGAGGAGGCTCTCTCACCCGCTTCCTGCTGCTGCGCCCGGCCGCGGACGATCACCGGTTCCTGACCGTCTTCCACCACCTCGTCTCGGACGGCGTCTCCCAGGCGATCTTCGAGCGCGAGCTGCTGGCCCTGTACGAGGCGTTCTCCGCCGGCCGCCCGTCGCCGCTGACCGATTTGCCTGTGCAGTATGGCGACTACGCGGCGTGGCAGCGCCAGGTCCTCGCCGGCGACCACCTGGCGGCGCAGCTCGCGTTCTGGCGCGAGCGCCTGGCCGGCCCCATGGCGGTGCTGCGGCTGCCCACCGACCGGCAGCGGCCGGAGGTCCCGAGCACGCGCGGCGCCTTCCGCGAGCTCGTCTTCCCCGCGGAGCTGTCCGCCGCGTTGCGGGAGCTCTCCCGCCGCGAGGGCTCGACCCTCTACATCACCCTGCTGGCGGCCTTCGTGGCCCTGCTCCATCGCGCCACCGGACAGCGCGACCTGCCGCTCGGCACGCCGGTCTCCTTCCGCGACCGCCCGGAGGTCGAAGGCCTGATCGGCATGTTCGTCAACACACTGGTCATCCGCTCCCAGGTGACGCCCGAGGCGAGCTTCCGAGCGCACCTGGCGCACGTCCGCGAGCGGGTGCTGGAAGCCTTCGGCCATCAGGACGTCCCGTTCGAGCGGTTGGTCGAAGAGCTGCAGCCGGAGCGCGGCCCGCACGACACGCCGTTCTTCCAGCTCATGTTCGCCCTCTTTGCCCGCCCGGAGGCCGCGCTGCGGGCGGGCGGCCTGGAGCTGCGCCCCCTCGGGCTCGAAAACGGCACGGCGCAGTTCGAGCTGACGCTCTACATGATCGAGAGCGGAGACGAGCTGGCAGCCGAGGTCGGATATCGGACCGAGCTCTTCGACCCCGAGACGATCGACCGCATGCTCGGCGCCTACCGGACGCTCCTGGAAGCGGCGGTCGCCAACCCCGATGTCTCCCTGTCCGAGCTCCCGTTCGAGGCCTGGCTCGTCGCGGCCGCGCAGCCGGCTGTACCTATGGAGCCGCCCCCACCCCGCCTCAGCGCCGTCAAGGCCGTTGCCGCACGCGCCGCCCAGGTCGAGGAGAGGCGGTCCCAGCTCACCGACGAGCAGCGAGAACGGCTGCGGCAGAAGCTGCGCCGGAAGTAGTATTCTTGGCATACCCTCGTGCGCGACCTCTGTCTCCATCAGCTCTTCGAGGCGGCTGCGGACCGTTCTCCGGAAACCGTCGCGCTGATCGACGGCACGCAGGAGATCACCTACGCCGGGCTCGAGCGGCGGGCCAATCAGCTCGCCCGGCATCTGCTCCGCCTCGGCGCCGGCCCCGAGACGCTGGTCGGGATCTGCACCGCGCGCACCGCCGGCATGGTGGTCGCGATGCTCGGCACGCTCAAGGCGGGAGCGGCCTATCTGTCGCTCGATCCGGCCTATCCGCGCGAGCGCCTCGCCTTCATGCTGGACGATGCCGCCTCGCCCGTGGTGCTGACCCAGGAGTCTCTGCTCGACCGGATCGGGGAGAGCGGCGCTCCGGCTCTCGTCTGTCTCGACCGCGACGCGGCGGCCCTGGCGTCTGAAAGCCCGCAGCGGCCCTCCCCTGTCACCGGCCCCGGCTCGCTCGCCTATGCCATCTACACCTCGGGCTCCACGGGCCGTCCCAAGGGAGTGGCCATCGAGCACAGGAGCGCGGTTGTCCTCTGCCGCTGGGCGCGCGAGACCTTCCCCGCCGAGGATCTCGCCGCCATGCTCGCCTCGACCTCGATCAACTTCGACCTGTCGGTCTTCGAGATCT
>DASPXX010000346.1:0-15852 GCA_035637095.1 Thermoanaerobaculia bacterium | reverse complement strand
AAAGTCGCCGGCCTGTGGACCCTCACCCCCGGCCCCTCTCCCGCTCGCGGGAGAGGGGAGAGGGTTAGCTCGCGCAAGCTCGAATTGACATTGCCTTGGCTAACCTACACCCCTCTCCCGCTCGCGGGAGAGGGGCCGGGGGTGAGGGCTGGGGGGGAGGGGCCTACCGCTTCGAGCCGGTCTTCTTCCGTGCTTCCGTGCTGGTGGTCTCGACCTCGGCCGCCGCGGTGCGCGGCGACGGCTTGGGGCCTTTGCGCGACGAGATGGGCACCGGCTTGGCCGACGGCTTGGACGGCTGCGCGGCGGAGAGGCTCGCCTTCAGGGCCTCCATGAGATCGATGATCTGCGCCTTCGGCGCTTCCGCCGGCACCGCGGTGATCTCCTGGCCCTGGACCTTCTGGTCGATCAGGTCGCGGGTGCTCTGCCGCACCGTGTCCTCGTACTGGTCGGGCTGGAACTTGTCGCTCGCGATCTGCTCGATGAGCTGCATGGCGAGCCGGAGCTCCGGCTCCTTGATCTCCGCGGGCGCCACCGGCACCTCGGAGAAGGGGCGGATCTCGTCGGCGTAGCGCAGCTGCTGCATGATGAGGCCTTCCTCGAACGGGCGCAGGAGCACGAGATAGTCCTTGCCGCGCGCGCGGTAGCGGGCGAGAGCGGCCCGGCCGGTCTGCCGCATCGCCTCGGACAGCAGGCGATAGGGGCGGTCGCCGTTTCTGTCCGGACCCAGATAGGTCGACTTTTCGAAATAGATGGGATCGACCTGCTCCAGGGGGACGAACTCGGTGATCTCGACCGCGTTGGTCGCCTCGGGCGTCAGGGCTTTGAGCTCCTCTTCCGTGAAGAGGACATATTGCCCCTTGGCGTATTCATATCCTTTGACCATGTCCTCCCGACCCACCACTTCGTTATCGGTCGGACAGATGTACTGTTGCTTGAGCCGGCTACCGCATTTCTTGTGCAGCATGTTGAGCTGAATTCCAACCGAGCTTTCGCCGGTGGAATAAAGCTTCACGGGGATCGTTACGAGTCCGAAAGAGATGGTTCCGGAGGCGAAGGATCGTGCGGTCATTCCCATAATATATCATCCCAGTGCAACGATCGTGCAACCCCCTTCAAAATCAACCATCCTCACCGCTCTGAAACGTCTCGGCGCACCGCGTGCGGAGGTGGATTCCGCGCGCATTGCGGTGATGAAACCAGAGACCGCCGAGCGCCCCTTCAGCCGGGCCGGGTGGGTTTTCGAGCTGAAATATGACGGGTTCCGCGCCCTGCTGGAGAGAAAAGACGGCGAGGCGCGCATCTTTTATCGCAGCGGTCGCGGTGTGACGGCAATTTTTCCGGAGATCGCGGCGGCGGTCGCCGCTTTACCCTTCGATCTCATTCTCGACGGCGAAATCGTGATCGTCGACGGGAACGGCCGGCCGGACTTCAATGCCCTGCAGCGCCGGGCGCAGCGCACCCGCCAGATCGACGTGGCGCGCGCCGCCGCGGCGACGCCGGCGACCTTCTTCGCCTTCGATCTGCTGGCTCTCGACGGCTACGACCTGCGAAGCCAGCCGCTCACCGCGCGCAAGGACCTCCTGCGCCGGATCCTCGCTCTGGAAGGTCCCGGCCTCCTGCGCTACACCGACGAGGTGGCCGAGCGGGGCGAGGACCTGTTCGCCGCGGTCTCGCAGCTGGGGCTCGAAGGGGTGGTGGGCAAGCGCTCGGACTCGCCGTACCGCGCCGGCTACTCGTCCGACTGGCTGAAGGTCCGGGTGGACCGTACGGCGGATCTGGCGGTCCTCGGCTTCGAGCCGGCCGGGCACTCCGGATTCCGCTGCCTCCATGTCGGCGTCCGACAAGGCAGCGGGTGGGCTCACGCGGGCTCCGTGGGCAGCGGGTTCGATCAGAAGGAGATGGCGGAGATCCGCGGCCGTCTCGACGCCGCGCGCAAGCCGACCTCGGCGGTCGCGGGCGCGCCCCGCGGCAAGGTCGTCTGGGTCGAGCCCGAGCTCGTCTGCGAGGTCCGCTACAAGGAGTGGACGCCCGGCGGCCACCTCCGGCAGCCCGTCTTCCTCCGCCTGCGCGAGGACAAGGCTCCGGAGGAGTGCCTGCCGCCGGAAGACGCGCCGGGGGAGGAGGTGGTGGTGGTAGAGGAGGAGGCCCCGTCGCCTGCCGCCGAACCCGACCCGGCCCCCGCCCAGCCTCTCCGCCTCACCAACCTCGACAAGGTCTTCTGGCCCGACGAGGGGTACACCAAGGGAGACCTGATCGAGTACTACCGGAGCGTCTCCCCCTGGATGCTGCCGTACCTCCGCGACCGCCCCCTCGTGCTCGACCGCTATCCCAACGGCATCACCGGCAAGTCGTTCTTCCAGAAGCACGCTCCCGAGATGGCCGCCGGCCGGCTGCGCAGCGTGCCGATCCAGGCCGAAGGCACCCGGGCGATCGACTACTTCCTTTGCGACGATGTGGACGGCCTGCTCTTCCTGGTCAACCTCGGGGCGATCCCCTTCCACATCTGGTCGAGCCGCCTGCCGGAGCTGGACAGGCCGGACTGGTGCATCCTGGACCTCGATCCGAAGGGGGCGCCCTTCGCGCATGTGGTGCGGATCGCGCAGGAGATCCGCGCGCTCTGCGAGGAGATCGAGCTGCCGAGCTTCATCAAGACGAGCGGCGGCAGCGGCCTGCACGTCCTCCTGCCGATGGGGGGGCAGCTCGACCATGAGCGGGTACGCCTGCTCGCCGAGCTCCTGGCGCGGGTGATCGTGGAGCGCCTGCCGGACGTCGCCACGACCTTGCGCTCGATCCCGGCGCGGAAGGGGAGGGTCTACGTCGACGCCTTGCAGAACGGCCGCGGCAAGCTCCTCGCGGCTCCCTACAGCGTGCGGCCGTTGCCGGGAGCGCCGGTCTCGACGCCGCTCTCCTGGAGCGAGGTAGGGCCGCGCCTGGTGGTGGGGAAGCTCACGATCCGCACCGTCCTCTCGCGGCTCAGGCGGCTCAAGGAGGATCCGCTCGGCGATGTGCTGGAGGTGCGTCCCGATCTGGGCAGGTCGCTGGCACTCTTGTCAGAGAGGATCTGAAGCCGTCACGGTCCTCCTCACCCGGGGCCCCACCCCCACAAGTGGGAGAGGAGAAGAGCCGGACCACTGCCCTGTCGGATGACAGGGAGGGGAGGTGGGCAGCTCATTCCTCTCCCACTTGTGCGAGAGGGGCCGGGGGTGAGGAAGACCGTGAGGGCGCGCATCGTTCCTACGGGTCCTGGACCGGAACGGTCCAGACCTCTTCCTTGGCGTTGTTGCGCCGGTCGGTCCACGACGGGAAGAACGTGCCGTTGTACCCCGTCAGGCCGTTGTAGTCACCGTACTGGTTGCCCGAGTCGGCGCCGGCGATCGTCTCGTCGGTCATCGCCGTCGTCACCTTGGTGGCCGCGCTCCAGGTCACACCGCCGTCGACCGACGACTGGAACCAGACGTCCGTCTTCTTGCGGTTCGCATCGTTGACCGTGTCGTAGTACATGACGCCGATCTGTCCGGTGACCTCGTCGACCGCCAGCCACTGGTTGAACTGGTCGTTCTTCGACGCCTGGTTGTTGACCATGATCGGGGCGGACCAGGTCGACCCGCCGTTCGTCGAGCGCGCGAACCAGATGCGCGTCTTGCACGTCGAGGCGGCGTTGGTGCCCGGCTCGTTGGCCGCGGCGGTGCAGCCGGTCTCGCCCGACAGGTCGGTCCAGGACGCATAGACCTCGTTGCGTGTGGCGTCGCGGAAGGCGCCACCCGAGATGTAGATCAGGGCGCGGCGGCTGGCGAACGACGGGACGCCGATGTCATAGCCGTCGAAGGTCGTGGCGGCCACGACCCCGGCACCCCAGGAGGTGCCGCCGTTGGTCGACTTCGCCACCACCACCCGGCGGTTGCTCGTCGTCGGCCAGAAGGCGAAAGCGTCGCCCGCGCTGTTGGTCTTGACGTCGCAGCCGATCGCCGTGCCCGAGGACTCGGTGCCGCTCACCTGGACCGGCGATCCCCACGCGCCGACGGGACCGGTGCGGCGGTTCACGTAGAGCGGCGTGCCGTTGTGCCAGCAGACGTAGATGTAGTCCTTGAACGCCGACGTATTGCTGTGGTCGATCCACATGATCTCTTTGTCCGTGGACCGCTGGCTGCCGGAGAAGGTGTTGTCGAAGGTCCAGGTGGCGCCCCCGTTGGTCGACTTGTAGGCGCGCATCTTGAGCGTATTGCCCTTGATGCCGATGGTCGTCGACCACGCGGTGCCGTCGGAGGTCCAGTCCGCCGTCGGATCGGAGTGGAAGGAGTCGGTGCTGAAGAGCGGCAGCGTGGTCTGCCCCCAGGTGACGCCGCCGTCGGCCGAATAGAACTGCGCCTGCATGCCGCTCGCGGAGATGTTGTTCGACGCGGCGACGATCTTGGACGGATTCCAGAAGTTGATCCGGATGTCGGACTCGCTACGCGCGCTGGTCTGCGCTCCGGAGATGCGGCTGTTGGCGCCCACCGTGGCGCCGAGGCTGACGCCGACGATCCCGTCGCTGTCCGCCACCGGCGACATCGCGATCTCGGGCAGGCCGGGCTGCAGGTCCTGGTGGGTGAGCATCCACTCGTGGATTTCCTTGAGCACGTGCGGGTAGCCGCCCGTGGGATCGCTGGCCGAATAGACCATGTCCGGGTGGCCCTTGCGCCACCACACCCGCAGCCATGCCGGCACCGGGTTCTTGTCGCGCGCCTCGCCGGTGCGCAGCATCGCGAAATCCTGGTTCTCACGGATCAGCGTCTCGAGAGCGCTGCCCGGAATGATCCGGTCCTGGGCGAGCTGCCGCTCGAGCGATGGCCACACAGCCTGTTTCGGTCCCGCGGCCCGGCCGGTCCCCGGAACAAGCGCCAGGGACGAAAGCATGACGACAACAACAATCCATCTCTTCATCAGCGAAGCCCCCTTTACAAGGAAAAGAAAAGAGTCCACGGCTCCAGCTAGGAGCAATGGAGATGCCAGGGGAAAGTGTCAGGGAAAACCCCGAAAAACAGCTGTTTTGGGGCGGCACCTGGGATAACTCTTGACCCGGGATGGATCAAGAACTGATCCCTGGGTCAAAGTCTCACCCGGGCGGGGAGGCGATTTCAGAACAGATCCTGCGGCTCGCCGCGGGCGACGATTCGGCCCCGGTCGAGGATCAGGACCTCGTGACAGAGGGCCGCGACTTCGCCGGTCGAGTGGGAGACGTAGAGCATGGGCACCCGCAGCTCGTCCCGCACGCGCTGCAGGTGGGCCAGCACACGCCGTTTCAGCTCGTCATCCAGGGCCGCCAGCGGCTCGTCCAGCAGGAGCAGGCGCGGCGACGAGAGGAGGGCGCGGGCCAGGGCGACCCGCTGCTTCTCTCCTCCCGAGAGGGCGCCGATCCCGCGATCGAGGAGAGGTGCTAAGTCCAGCACGTCCAGCACATGCTCGACCGGCAGGGTGTGGATTCCCTCGGGGTCCCGCCTGCGCCCATAGAGGAGGTTGCCCCGCACCGAGAGATGCGGAAACAGCGCTCCGTCCTGGGGCACGTATCCGATGTGCCGGTCCCGGACCGGCACGTGGAGGCCGGCGGCCGTGTCGGTCAGGGTCCGCCCCTCGATCTCGATGGAGCCCGAGGCCGGCCGGCGCAACCCGGCGAGCACGTCGAGGAGGGTCGTCTTGCCGGAGCCGGAGGGGCCGAAGAGGGCGGTCACCTGCCGCGTGACCTCGACGTCCACCTGGAACTCGAAGTGAGCCAGGGGGAGACGGATGTTCCGCAATGCGAGCCTCACGGCCGGCGCGCCCTCCGCAGGAACCACTCGCTCCACCAGACGGTCGCGAACGCGATGACGACGGTGAAGGCCATCAGCCGGTAAGCCTGGTCGTCGCGCCCGAGCTGGACGAGCTGATAGATGGCGAGCGAGAGGGTCGTCGTCCGCCCCGGGATGTTGCCGGCGACGAGGATCGTGGCGCCGAACTCTCCCAGGGCGCGGGCGAACGACAGCAGGAGACCGCCGAGGACGCCGCGGGAGGCGAGCGGGAGCGTGACGGTGAAGAAGAGGCGGACCTCGCCGGCCCCGAGGGTCCGCGCCATCTGCTCGAGGCGGACCGGCACGCCTTCGAACGCGACGCGCGCCGTGCGCACCAGGAGCGGGAACGACATCACGGCCATGGCGAGCACCACGGCCCGCCAGGTGAAGACCACGTCGATCCCGAGCTCGCCGAGGAGCCGGCCGATCGGACCGCGTCGGCCCACCGCCTTGAGCAGGATGAGCCCGGTCGCGACCGGCGGCATCACCAGAGGGAGCGCGACCAGGGTCTCGACGACGGACTTGCCCGGCCAGTGGAGGCGGGCGAGGCACCAGGCGACCAGCAATCCGGGCGGCAGGATGAGCAGGGTGGCGAGCGCCGCCACGCGAATCGTGAAGCCCACGACCTGCCAGTCGCCTGCCGTCATTGCGCCGTCAGCCGCCCAGGACCAGGAATCCGTATTTCCGGAAGACCGCGAGCGCCGCGGGCGACTGGAGATACTCCAGGAACCTGCGGGCCGCCTCGGGCCGCGCCGAGCCCGCCACGACCGCGAACGGATAGGAGATGACCGGCCCCTCGGCGCGCGGGACCTCGTACGCGATCTTCACCCTCTTCGAGATCCCCGCGTCGGTCTTGTAGACGACACCGGCGTCGACGTTGCCCGATTCGACCGCGGCGAGAGCGGCGCGGACGTTCTCGGTGGGGACCACCCGGTCGATGACCTTGCTCCAGATCCCGATCTTCTTGAGGTACTCCTTGGCATAGATGCCGGCCGGCACCGACTGCGGCTCGGCCAGCGCGATCGCCCGGATGCCGGGGCTCGCGAGGTCCTTGGCTCCCGTGATCTTCAGGCGCGAGTCGTCGGGCACCACGATGACCAGGGTGTTCGAGAGGACGCTCTTCCGGGTGCCCGGGAGCAGGAGCTTCCGCTTCTCCAGCGCATTCATCTTCTCTTCGTCCGCCGACAGGAAGAGGTCCGCCGGAGCTCCCTCCTGGATCTGCCGCGCGAGCGCGCTGGAGGCGCCGAGGTTGAGGACGGCGTGGTCGCCGCTTTCCCTCTCGTACGCGGCGGCGATCTCGCCCAGGGCGTCCGCCAGGCTGGCGGCGGCGAACACGCTCAGCTCGGCCGCCCGGACGGGCCCAGGAAGCAGAACGGTCACGAGCAGGAGTCTCGTCAACAGCGCTCGCCGGCGCATCGTCTCCTCCCCAGAGATGGGCGGAGCCTAGATGGGGCGATCTATTCTGTCAAGTATATCGAGGGCCCTCACCCCCGGCCCCTCTCCCGCAAGCGGGAGAGGGGTGTGGGTTAGGCGTCGCGAGCCCCGAATCCTCTGATCCCCTCTAACCTTCTCCCCTCTCCCGCTTGCGGGAGAGGGGCCGGGGGTGAGGGCCTACTCGCCGGCCAGATACGATGCCAGCTCCTCCGACAGAGGCTGGACCGCCTGCAGGCAGGCTCCCTCCATCGCGCGGTAGAGGTCGCGCACCGCGCGGCCGGCCGGGGTCAGAGCCGCCTTGCCGCGCACCGTGCCGCCGCGCGAGGTCTGGACGAGAGGCTCGCGGAAGCAGGCGTTCATGGTCTGGACGAGCTTCCAGGCCCGCATGTAGGACATCTCGAGCGCCTGGGCGGCGCCGGCGAGCGTGCCGTGCTCCTCGATGGCATCGAGGAGGGCGACCTTGCCGGGACCGAGGGCGATGTCGTCCCCGGCAAGGACCCGCAGGCGCGGTTTGACGATCACCGGAAGGATCCCATGACGTCGAGGATGAGCTGCACGGTCCCGGTCGTTCCCGCCTGGACTTCGTGGTCCTAGCCGGCCGAGCTGCCCTCCGCCGCCTGAGTGCCAGCCGATTCCTGGCGCGGCGCCTTCTCCGCCGGCTTCTGCTTGCGCGGGCGCTTGCGCAGCGGCGTCATCCTGAAGTGGACCAGGCGCTCGCTCCTGGGGCCGATCTTCCCGCGGACCACCGAGCGGAAGATGATCGCCCGCTCTTTGGCGTCCGCCAGGGCGACGCCGAGCTGTTGAGTCACCTCCTGGCGCAGGGCGCTCAGCTCCCCCTGCCGCGCCTTGAGGCTCCTGATCAACGTCAGCGACTGCGCAACGAGCAGGCGCTCCGTTTCGACGAGCGCGCGGACCTCGGGGGTCCTCTCGGCCGCTTCGAGCAGCCCCGAGAGGTCGTCAATGATGTCCGCCTGCGACTTGGGATTGGGCATATCTCTCCTCCCGGAAGCTCCGGTGTTCTCGCCACCGGACGCGTCGTTCGATCTACTGCAGAGCGACTTCCGTCCATGGTACGACGGAAACGGTCCGAGCGTCCAGACTCCATGTCTGAATCTCCTGCTCCGCGGGCTGGAAGCTTCGGCTCCGAGGCTGAGCCGCCCAGCTCAGAGGCTGAGTCGATCGGCTTGAAGACTGAGTCATCCGGCTCAAAGGCTAGGTCATCCGGCTCAAAGGCTGGATCATCTGGCTCAAAGGCTGGATCACTCGGCTTAGAGGCTGGACCGTTCGGTTCAGAGGCTGAGTCACTCGGCTCAGAGGCCGGATCATTCGGCTTGAAGGCTGGATCGTTCAGCTCAGAGGCTGGATCGTTCGGCTTGAAGGTTGGATCGCTCGGCTGTGAGGCTGGATCGTTCAGCTTGGAGGCTGGGTCGTCTAGCTCAGAGGCCAGATCGTTCGGCTTGAAGTCGGGATCATCCGGCTGGGAGACTAGATGGCTCAGCTTGAAGGCTGGATGACTCGGCTCGGAAGCTAGATGACTCGGCTCGGAGGCTGGATCATCCAGTTCAGCGGCCGGGTCATCCAGCTCAGAGGGTGTCTCGGAAGTGCCTCGCTTGGAGTCCTCACCCCCCGACCCCCTCTCCCATCTCCCAATCCCCCACTCCCCGGGAGAGGGGGCGCCACCACCCCAAAAGCCTGAAAACAAAGGGGAGGGGGTTCCCCCTCTCCCGGCGGGGGGTGGGTGGAAGATGGGAGAGGGGGCCAGGGGGTGAGGACTCCAAGCGCACGGATCCGGCTTTCGAAACACCCTCTCAGCGGCCGGCTCCAGGCGCCAGCGAGCGCTGAGCTTGGCGCTGGGCGGCGCCTTGTGGTAGCCTCCGGCTCGCTACCTCGCCAACCTCGTAGTGGAGCCAGGACCCCGTAGGAAGCCAGCGCACGTGAGCGTGAAATCATGACGCCGGTCCTCGGCGGCAGGCGTTTCTTGCGCGGCCGGCGCGAGCTGCGGGCGAGCCTGCTCATCGGGCTCTGCTGTCTGCTGGTCTACAACGCCAACCGGCGGGCGATCAGCGCCGGCGACACCTACCCGGCGCGCTACCTGCCGTTCGCGATCTGGCGGTACCACAGCCTCCTTCTCGATCCGATCGCGCCGCTCACCGCCCAGGGGCGAGGCGGTACGGCGTTCTGGATGGTGCCGGTGCCCGGCGGCCACACCATCTCGCTGTATCCCGTGGTGCTGCCGGTGCTCATCGCACCGCTCTACCTCCCCGCGGTCGGTACCCTGCACCTGCGGGGTTGGACGGATGGGCGGCTGGACCACATGGCGAGAGTCATGGAGAAGGTCTCCGCCTCGCTCGTGGCGGCGCTTTCCGCATCGCTCCTCTACCTGCTGCTGCGGCGCCGGGCGGCGGCGCCGATCGCACTGCTGCTCACCGTGGCGTATGCCTTCGGCACCACCACCTGGGTGATCGGCAGCCAGGCTCTGTGGCAGCACGGGATGGCTGAGCTCCTGGTGATCGGCGCCCTGCTGCTCCTCACCGGACCGTGCACCGCGCCGCGGGCGCTTGCGGCGGGGTTGCTGTGCGGGCTCATCGCCGGCAACCGCCCTCCGGATGCCATCCTCGCGGCGGCGCTGGGCGCTTACGGACTGTTCTGGGCCGGCCGCCGGGCGGCGCTGCTCGTCGCGGCGGCGGCGCTGCCGGTGGGTCTGGTGCTGCTCTACAACCTCGGCGTGGCCGACCACTTCGCCGGCGGTTACGGGCTGATGGGCAAGGCCGAGTTCCTCCAGCACGACCTGCTTGCCGGCCTCGGCGGATTGCTGTTCAGCCCGACGCGGGGGCTGTTCGTCTTCTCACCCTTCCTGCTCTTCCTCGTCCTGGCCTGGCGGCACCTGCCGCGCGATCGCGGCGAGCGCGGCCTCTTCCTGGCGATGAGCGCCGGCGTCATCCTCCAGCTCTTGCTCTACGCCAAGGCCGACTGGCGGGCCGGCATCTCCTGGGGGCCGCGCTACATGACCGACCTCCTGCCGCTGCTCCTGTGGATGCTGGTGCCGGTGGTCGCCTCGTTGCGCGGCCTCGGCCGGGTGTGCTTCCTGCTGGCGGTCGGCGTCGCGGTCGCCATCGAAGCCATCGGCGCCTTCTGGTACACCGGCGCGACCGACACCGCGATCTTCGCCGGCGGTCCCCACCCGATGCGGGCTGCGTGGGACTGGCGGAACGCACCGTTCGTCGCTTCCTTAAAGCATGGCCTCGCGCCGGCGGAGCTGACGATCGAGATGCGCGGCAATCTCGACGCCATCGAGGCCGGCGGCCGCGCGACCTCCGCGGTCTCCGCAGTCGTCGCCGGACAGGAGGTCGTCGCCGCCGGCTGGGCGCTGGCCGGCGACGCAACGCCCTGGCAGGTGGCAGTCGCCATCGACGGCCGGCAGACCGTCGCCTCCCACACCTTCTTCGACCGGCCCGACGTCCGCGGTGCGCTGCACGAGGCGAGCCCCGCCGGCTGGCGCATCCCGCTCGGCACGGCGGACCTCGCTCCCGGCGAGCACCATCTGGCCGCCATCTCCTGGGCCTCCGAGAACGGAGAGCCCTATTACTTGGCGGAGCGCAAGCTGACCGTGCGGGCCGCCGGCGAGGACCTCGACGACGGTTTCAGGACGGCGGCGGTGCGGCTTCGTGCGCACCAGCAGGGGCCTGGATACTGGCTCACCGCCTATACGTCCGCGGCGCGCTTCCAGGAGCCGCGCCAGGAGATGAACACCTTCCTCACCGCTCTCCTGGTCGACCTGCTCGATCCGCTGGCGGCCACCGGCGGTCTCGGCGACAGCTTAGAGCGCGCCCGCCGGCACCTCACCGGCCAGATCGAGGCCGGCGGACTGGTGCGCTACCATGGCCTGCCGGACGCTCCCGGCATCGGCACCCTGGGGTGCGCGATCACACCTGACACCGACGACACGGCGCTCGTCTGGAGGCTCGCTCCGGGCCACGACCGCCGGCGGCTGCTGGCCGCCCTGGCGACCATCAACCGATATCGCACCCGCGAGGGCCTCTACCGCACCTGGCTCGCGCCGCGTGAGGCCTACCAGTGCCTCGACCCGGGCGGCGATCCGAATCCTGCCGACATCGCCATCCAGATGCACCTGCTGCTGCTGCTGGCCGAGGCGCAGCCGCCGGCCGGCCGTGCGCTCTGCGAAGCTCTCCGCCCGGTCGTCGACCAGGATCGGGTCTGGGTCTACTATCGAAGGGCGCCGCTGGTCCCGATCCTACGCCTGACCGACCTCCGGCGCGCCGGCTGCGAGCTGGAGCTGCCCGAGTCACGGATGCGGACGCCGGTGCCAGGCCAGGAGATCTGGGTGTCCGTCGTCCGGCTGCTGGGGCGCGCGCTGACCCCCGGAGGCCCATCGGCCCCATCGGCAGACGCGGCAGAGATCCAGGCGGTGCTGCGCCGGCTTGCCAAGGACGACTTTGCCCTTGTGCGAAAGAGTCCACCGCTCCTCTACCACAACGATCTCACCGCGACGGTCCCCAGATACTACTGGTCGGAGGACGCCGGCTACGCGCTCTGGCTGAGGCTCTATGACGAACATGCGCACCTCGAGCATCCCCATTCCAGCGCCCATCTCAGCGGCTAAAGCTTCCGCGGTGCGCTACCTGTCCTGCCTGCGCCTGCAAGAGATCCTCGTTCTCCAGGGCTCGCCCCTGCTCGGCGCCGCCTTCGCGATCCGCCATCCAGCGGCGGCGAACGTGGGGCCGCTGGCGATCCTCACCATCGCCAACGTCTGCCTGGTGGCGCACATCTTCATGCTCAACGACTGGTCCGGCCTGACCACCGACCTCACCGACCCGAACAAGGCGGCCAGCGTCTTTACGGTCAGAGGTGTCGGCCGCAAGGAGATCGGCGGCCTGACGGCCGGCCTGCTGGCGCTGAGTCTCCTCCTCTTCAGCCGCCTCGGCCCGAGCACCCTCTGCCTGTCCCTGGCCATCGCCACCCTGAGCGCCCTCTACTCGCTACCCCCCTTCCATTGGAAAGGCAGACCGCTCCTGAGCTCGGCGGCCCACCTGGCCGGCGGCGCCCTCCACTTCCTCCTCGGCTACTCGCTGGGGAACGCCATCGACCGTCGCGGTCTTGCCATGGCCACCTTCTTCGGCCTGACCTTCGCCGCCGGCCACTTGACCCAGGAGGTTCGCGACCATCAAGGAGACGTTCTCAATGCCATCAGGACCAACGCGGTGGTCTTCGGCCAGCGCCGCACCTTCGCCGCCAGCCTGGTCCTCTTCACCCTGGCCTACGCTCTCCTTCTCCTCCTGGCCCTCCAGGGCACCCTCCCCCGTCCCCTGGCAGCCCTCGTCGCTCTCTACCCCATTCACCTGCGCTGGTCGCTCGAGGCTCTGTCCGAGGGCCTCACCTACGCGAGCATCCGCCGCCTGCAAGCACGTTACCGCGCGCTCTACGCCATCGTCGGCCTGGCCATGGTGGCAGCCCTGGGTGGAACCTAACAACCCCCGGCACTGTGATTTTCAGCCAGGGGTGCTGCACCATCAACATCTTAAAGACGATTTGCCCTTCAGCGGGGTATCTCGCGAAGCGATCGGTACGGGCTGCGAAAGCCGCATCGCACCATCTCGGCCAGGAGTGCGTCTGCCTCTTCCAGGCTGAGGGTCTGCTTCGAGACCAGGTGGTCGAGAACACCCAGGGAACCAGAGACCTCGAGACCAAGAGAACGGCCGAGCTCTCTCGCTGCCCAGTCATCGGACAGCATGAGGAACCCGCGAGAAACGGCTGCCGCGATGCAAGCAGCTTCTCCAGGGCCGAGCTCACGGCCGATCTCGTCGGCCCGAGCCTGTTCCCGCTCGGTCAGATCGAGGATCTTCAGCCAGGACCAATCACAAGCAGGAACCAACCCTCGACGAACACCCAACTCCAACTCGTTCCAGACTGGGGTCGGAGCGGAGAGGTCCGGATACGCCGACTTCAGGAGGTCGGTCCGCCGGATCTGTGCAAAGTTGTTCAGGACCGTCGTGTCTGCGAGGGACGGCATGCGGGAAGCTGGAACTGTTCAAGCATGTCGGCGTGCGGCGGCGATTTCGGCCTGCGCGTCCTCGATGGAGCGGGCGCCTCGGCGGAGCGGAATCCCGAGCCGCTGGAAGCTCTCCTCGAGCTCGAAGCGGGAAAGCTGCAGCAACTCTGCCGCCTTCCCGAGATTGATCCTCTCGGCAAGATAGTCGCGGAGCACCTGGGCTTCGAGAAGATCGCCGGGATCGTTGGCGCCTCCGCCGGTGGCGCAAAGGGCGAGGGCCCGCAGGAGCCGGTAGTCGAGAGCATCGAGGAGAACGATACGTTCCTCCCCGCCGCTGGCAACGACGGCGAGCTCTCCCTCCTGCACTCGGTCGAGGATCTCTCGGGTTCTCTGCGACAGGTCGGATGGGGAGATGATGGTTCGCGTCATCGAGGCGCCTCCTCACAAGAGTACCTCATACGAGGCAGGTTCCCAACCCGGGCGCACCACCCATCTGGGGGAAAAAAGGGCCGGGAGCGGAGCCTCGCAAGTCCACTCCGGCCCCGGCAGATCGAAGAAAAAGGCGGCGCCCCGCGGGACGCCGCCTTTGGGTGTGGGTGCGGAACGGCTCGTCAGTGCGGCTTGGTCTTGACGAGCTGGGCGGTCGCCGTGCGGGTGAGCGTCGGCGAGCCGCCCGTGCCGGTGACCGTGAAGGTGAAGGTGCCCTTGGCGGTCGCCGTGCTGACCGAGAGCGTCAGGGTCGAGGTGGTGCCGGTGACCGGGTTCGGGCTGAATGCTCCGGTGGTTCCCGACGGCAGGCCGCTCACCGACAGGGTGACCGCAGCGGAGAAGCCGTTGAGGCGGGTGACCGTGACCGTGTAGACCGCCGTCGAGCCGCCTTTCGCCACCGTCACGGACGACGGGCTGATCGACAGCGAGAAGTCCGGCGTGGCGGTCGGCGTCGCGGAGGCTTCGTTGGAGTTGCCCGACTCGCAGGTGGGGCTGTTGGCGGCGCGGACGACGTAGAAATAGGTCGTGCCGCTGGTCACCGCGGTGTCGGTGAGCGAGGTGGTCGTGCTGGTGCCGATCTGGCTGTACGGCCCGCCCGAGACGAGCGAGCGCAGGACGTGATACTCGCTGGCGCCGGAGACCGGGTTCCAGGTGAGCGCGACGCTGCCCGCGCCCGCCGTGGCCGTCAGGCCGGTCGGCGCCGCGGGAGGCGTGCAGATAGCCCCGGACGGAGTGACCGACTGGCAGACGGCCGGCACGGAGGCGCACGACTCGTTGCCGCTCGGCTGGGCCGCGGACTGATAGTAGTAGGTCGTGCCGTTGGCGACCGCGGTGTCGTTGAAAGTGCCGCCGGCGAAGTCGTCGGCGACCTTGATGAAGCCGGCGTTGCAGCCGATCTCGTTGCGGAAGATGTCGAACACGCCGGTGCCGGAGACGGCCACCGCGACCGAGTTGTCGCCCGGGGTGAGCGACATCGACGGCGAGGCCGGCGCCGTGCAGCCGGCGAAGCAGGTGTTGGCGCCGGCGTCGGTGGTGCAGGCGATGCCGTGCCGGTTGAAGGCGGCGAACAGGTTGCAGGAGTGCGGCGTGCCGTTCGTCAGGTTGCCGTCGTCGTCGTCGACGGCGCGCATCGTCTTCCACCACGAGCCGGTATTGCAGCCGTTCGAGGTGAAGGTCCCGCCGGTGGTACAGGAGAACGAGCTGGTGGCGGTGTTGCGGGAGAGGTACCACAGGCGATCGAGGATCGTCCACGCGGTGCCCGAGCCCGGATTCGGCAGGTCGCGGTTGGCGAAGTCCCAGACCGCCTCGGAGGGGACGTAGGACTCGCAGTGGACCTCGCGGCCGCAGGGGCCCGAGCCGGCGCCGCAGTGCACCTGGGTGAAGTTGGCGACGGTGGCCGGGGTGTTGGAGGCGTGCTTGGCGAAGTCGATGTCCCGCACGCCGGTGCAGGCCGTGCAAGCGTCGCCGTAGCCGCCGCAATTGGTGGTGCGGAAGCCGGGGCCGATGCAGGAGTCGTGGAGGGCGATGGTGGACGTGATGTCGCCATAGGCCTCGCCGGTGCCGCCCTCGGGAGCGGTGCCCGTGCCGTCGTTCCGATCGAGGCCGTGGCCGTACTCGTGCAGCGAGACCGCGGCGATCTCACCTGTGTTGCCGCAGCCGCCGCCCGACTTGAAGAAGTTGAGCGAGACCCCGTTCCAATACGCGTTGCAGAGCTGGTTGAGGTTGACGTTGACCAGGAGCTGCTGGGTCAGCCAGGTGTTGGCGGGGAGCCAACCGCGGCCGACTTCCTTGATGCGGTTGACGTGGTAGAACTGGGTGCGCGAGGAATGGGTGTTGCCGGCGCCGCCGTGGCCCGGCGTCGTGCAGTCGGTGCCCGCCGAGGTGCCGAAGGCGATGGTGCCGCTGCCGTCCGAGGCCTGGGAGATCGCGCCGCAGGTGTCCGCGATCCGCACGTACTGGCCGGCCAGGGTGGAGGTCACCGTGCCGCCGGGAAAGTTGTAGAGCCCTCCCGAATTCGCGAAGCCGCCGCTCGACAAGTCCACGAACGGCATGGCACGCACCGCTTCGGGGCCGACGGTGGGAGAGAACGGGAAGACACCGCCGTTGGCCTGCGCCGTGGCG
>DASPXX010000345.1:0-68687 GCA_035637095.1 Thermoanaerobaculia bacterium | reverse complement strand
AGCCAGTCGCGCATCGGCTGGACGATCAGCAGGGTCTCCGGCAGGCCCGGCGGGCGGCCCGGCCCTCCTCCGGGACCCGGGCCCATCCGGCGGACGATCTGCCCGCCCATCCCGCCCCTCATCCCGCCACCGGGAGGCCGTGGCGGCGCTCCCTCCCCGGGGTTGGCCTCGAGCCTCTCCCGCATCGCGGCCTCGGCCCGTTTCTGGATCGCCGCGAGCTCGGCATGCGCGGACCCGACGGACGCTTCCGGCGCCAGCCGGCCGATGACCTGCACGAGGCTCATCTGCTCCCGGCCCCGCTCGACCGCCTCGTCGAGCACCAGCGGCTCGAGGATGTCGATCTCCGGGGCTCGCGGAAAGAGGAAATCGTGGGGCAGCACGCCGGCGATCGTCCAGACCTCGTCATCGAGCCGCAGGGTCTGGCCCGCGAGGCGGGTTCCGGCGCCGAACAGGCGGTCCCAGAGCCGCTGGCTCACCAGCACGGAGTGGCCCCCCTGGAGCTTCTCCTCGACCGGCAGGAACGTCCGGCCCTGCGCCGGCCGCACGCCGAAGACCGTCAGGAAGTTGGCGGAGACGAGAGCCCCCTGGATGCGCTCCGATCGGTCGTCCTGCCGCAGGGTGAAGCCTTCCGAGCCGGTGTACGCCGCGACGCCCGACAGGAGCCGGCTCTGGTCCCGCCAGTCCAGGAAGTCGCCGCCGGAGGTCAGCTCGAAATCCGAGCCCACGACGCGCGACGTCACATGGACCAGCCGCTCGGCGTCGCGGAAGGGGAGCGGCCGCAGCAGCACGGCATGGACCACGCTGAACAGGGCGGTATTGGCGCCGATGCCGAGGGCGAGCGTGACGACCGCCACCGCGGTGAAGGCAGGCCGTCTCATCAGGGCGCGGGCGGCAATGCGAAGGTCGAGAGCGAACGTGTCCATCGGCGTCGGCTCCTTTCTCCTGGTTGCAACGAACGGCTTGGCCGGAGGTTCCCTCACTTGACTTATTAGCACTTGTCTATATCATGGTGCCGTCGGAGAACTTTCGCAGGAAAGGAGCACTAGAATGAGAAACAGTCGCTGTCCATGGGCCCTCGCCATTCTGCTGATCTCCACGCTCGTTCTTCCTGCCGCTGCCAGCGCGGCCGGCAGAGGCGCGGTCGCCACCGCAGCCGACAATGCGTGCGTAGGCGATCGAAGCCCGATGCCCGGATCCGATCAGAACCGTTCGACGATCGAAACCGGTCTCAGGATCGACGACAGTGGCCTGACCTGCTGCCCTGAGGGCTACTACACCTGTCCCCGCGATGGCGCGGAGTTCGCTTATGGCTTGGCCTGTTCCTCGGACCCCTCGAAGACATGGGCACAGAGTGCGTGCCTGGCCTATTGCGGCCGGACCTGCACCGACTCCGGCTGGTTCTGCGTCCCACCCGCCTAGCCCTGGGGCTCAGTCTGACCAGGGTGAGGCCGCCTCTGACTCCGGTCAGAGAGATGTTGACCACGGTCAGACTGCTCGACCTGGACCCAAGGAACGACCAACCCGAGGGTAGGGTTGCTCGACTCGGACTTCGAGTCGATCAACCTGAAGCTCGGGTTGCTCGACCTGGACGTCGGGTTGATCAACCCGAAGATCGGGTTTCGAGACTACATGGTTCGGCACTGGCGCGTGCCTGCTCAGGGTACGCTTCCGATCAATCCATGATTCGGCCAAACGGGGGCAATGCTCACTCTCCCCGCTGACCGCGTACTGATGCGTCGCGGAGCACAACAGATCGAAACAGAAAGGAATCGAAATGATCAGCAAGCGTTTGACGATCACGGTTGTTGTGGGAATGCTTCTCATGACCTCGACCTTGGCGGTCTCGGTGTTTGGGCAAGGGGATGAGAGCCCACAGAAGGCGACCGGGGCGATTCAGTACAAGGTTGTCGCGGTTCCCGGCACAATGACCCAAGCCTTAGCTGCAAGCTGCCGGCTGCTCTCGGCTTGACGCGCCTGATGAAGGAGGGTAGATTCCTCTCCGAGCTTTCCAGGCGGAGAGGGAGACAACCATGCCAGACCCCCAGGGAACCTGCTTCGTGGTGATGGGCTTCGGCAAGAAGACGGATTTTGAAACCGGCCGCGTGCTCGACCTCGACAAGTCGTATCGGAACATGATCAAGCCGGCCGTCGAGGCGGCCGGGCTGCAGTGCATCCGGGCGGACGAGATCGTGCACTCCGGTCTGATCGACGTGCCGATGTACGAGCAGCTGCTGAACGCGGACGTCGTGGTCGCGGATCTCTCGACGTCCAACAAGAACGCGTTTTACGAGCTCGGCGTGCGCCATGCGCTCCGGCCGTTCACCACGGTGGTGATCTCCGAGGACGGCATCAAGACCTTCCCCTTCGACGTGAGCCATGTCGCGGTCCGGCAGTACCATCATCTGGGCGAGGACATCGGCTTCGACGAGGTGATGCGGTTCCGCCAGCTCCTCACCGAGGCCATCGTCGAGATCTCCAAGAAGAAACCCCGTCCGAAAGACAGCCCCGTCTATACGTTCCTGAACGGGCTCACTCCGCCGGCTCTGGCCGCGGTGGCCCAGGCCGCCGCGCAGGCTGTCGTGGAGGCAGGAGCGAAGCCCGGCGGCGAGGTGGAGGGCGGCGCGCCGAGAGCGGAGGACCCGTCGCACAGCGCCTTGATGCAGCAGGTGGACGAGGCGCAGAAGAGAGGGGATCTGGTCAAGGCGAAGACCCTCCTCGGGGTCATCCGCGACATGATGAAGGCCCAGGCCCCCAACCGGCCGGAGGACCCCTACATCGTCCAGCGCCTCGCGTTCGTCACCTACAAGAGCAATTTCCCCACCGAGGAGGCGGCGCTCAAGGAGGCTCACGATCTGCTCGCCAGCCTCGACCCCGCGACCTCGAACGACACCGAGACACTGGGTCTCTGGGGCTCTGTGCACAAACGGCTCTGGGAGCTGACCAGGGATAGGGGACAGCTCGACGAGGCAGTCCGCGGGTACGAGAGAGGCTTCTACCTGCGCAACGATCATTACAACGGGATCAACCTGGCCTTTCTGCTCAACTGCCGGGCCGCGGAGGCTGCGGATCCGGCGGAAGCCGTGACCGACTTCGTCCAGGCGCGTCGCGTGCGCAAAGAGGTCCTCGCCATCTGCGAGCAGTGGCTCGCGGCAAATCCCGTCCCGGATGCGGCGAGCGCCAGCCCGGAGGCCGTCAAACAGGCGCAGGCCCAACGGTACTGGATCCTGGCGACGATCGGCGAGGCGTGCCTGGGCCTCGGCGACGAAGCGAAGGGCCAGGCGCAGTTGGAGGCGGCGTACGCCGCAGCCCCAGAGAAATGGATGGCCGACACGACGCGAGAGCAGATCGCGGACCTCAAGCTGATGTTGGCCAAATCTCCGTTGAAATTCATCCGGACCGACACCGCCGAGGGGGCGTGAGATGTTCTCCGCTCGATGCGCGCTCCTGCTTTCCGGCCTGTGCCTGCTGGCCGCCTGCGGGCCGCCGCCTCGCGCCGCGACGTCCGTCGCCGCGGCGCCGTCTCGTGAGTCCGCGCCGCGCGAGGCCGATGAGTACACACGCTACGAGCTGCTCGATCCCGGCACGGCGCAGTTTCATATTCTTTACGAGGTCACGTCGATCGAAGCCGGTGCGACGGTGTTCTTCAATCCGATCCGCAAAGGGAGCGTGGCGAGCGGCGAGTCGGTGCGCGACCAGGCGACCGGACAGCCGCTGCGGTTCGAGGTCGTGAGCGGTGCGGAGGCGCGCGCCGGCGGTCTGCCTGACGCGGAGCTCGACACCCACTACATCCGGGTCCACCTGCCGCGTCCGGTGCCCAAGGAAGGCGGCGTCCGGCTGTTGATCGAAAAGACCTATCAGGATGCGAAGAGCTATTTCCGCAAGAGTCCGGACCGCATCGTCTTCTCCCGTCCGCTCGGCATCCGCCGCAATTCGATCGTCCTGCCGGCGGGTTACGAGCTGGTCGCCTGCAACGTTCCGGCCCAGGTCCTGACCGGTCCGGACGGGCGCCTCGCGGTGAGCTTCATGCACACCGGCCCGGAAGCGGCGCCGCTGGTGATCGAGGCGCGGAGGTTGGGAGGGTGAGCGGCTTGCGGATGTGCAAGCGGATCGGTCTGCTCGCCCTGCTCGTGGCCCTGCCCGCGATCGCGCAAGAGGAGGACCGGCTCGTCGAACGGGCGCATCAGGACCGCGAGATCGTCTATTTCCTGCTCCAGCCGGAGACTCACGCCTTCGACCTCTATCACGATTACACCGAGTCACGGCCCGGCGTGGCCCGCTACCTGAACGTGGTGCGCAAGGGGAGCAGCGCCTCCCATCCGTCGGCGCGGAATCTCGACACCGGCGAGACGCTCGCGGTGGAGACCATCCCTGCGAGCGCCCTCCCGAAGACCGGCACACCCGAGGACGAGGAGGTGCCGCCGGACGCCGAGGTGGTGATCGTTCACTTCCCGGCGGTCCAGCCGGGCGGCTCGATCCGCCTGCGCATCGCGGAGACCTACACGGATCCCAAGAGCTATCGCCTGGAGGGCGAGGAGCTGGTCTTCGACCGCACTTTCGGCCGGCCCAGGAACGCCGTGGTCCTGCCCGCCGGCTGGTCTCTGACCGCGAGCTCGATCCCGGCCGTGGTCTCCGAGACCCCGGACGGCCGCATCCGTCTCGATTTCGTCAATCCCCGGCCGGACGAGATCGCCGTCCTGATCAAGGCCCGCCGCCGGCTACCCTAGAGCGACTTCGCAACAGCCTCAGAAGAGCCTCAAGCCGTAGAGCTTCGGCGATACCGTGTTGTTGTTGCGATAGAGGATCGTGGTGATGTAGTAGTCGTACAGGGTATTGCGCCCCCTCCCCCCGGAACCTCACCCCTCGTGGGCCTCGCGAAAAGATCGTGGAGCTTCAACCGCGGCCGGTCCCACCGCCCGACCTCACCCCCTCGGTCCCCCTCTCCCATCGCACACCCTTCCCCCGGGAGAGGGGGAGGCCCGCCCAATGCGAAAAACTCGACGTTGGAAGTTTCTTGGGTGGTGGCGCCCCCTCTCCCGGTTGGAGGGGTGTGCGATGGGAGAGGGGGACGGGGGGTGAGGTCCTCAGGGCCGCGTCTGTCGAGATACTTTCCTACAGCCCCTTCAAGATCTCCTCGGCCGCGCTGATCTCCAGGCGGCCGGGCTGGTCGACGTTCAGCTGTTTGATCACACCGTCCTCGATCACCGCGGCATAGCGGCGGGTGCGGAGGCCCATGCCCCAGGGACGCGAGTCCGACTCCAGGCCCATGGCGCGCGCGAGGTCGCCGTTGCCGTCCGCCAACATCAGGATCTTGTCATTCGTCTCTTTGGCCTTGGCCCAGGCGCCCATGACGTAATGGTCGTTCACCGCGACACAGGCGATGGTGTCGACCCCCTTCGCCAGGATCTGGTCGGCGTGGTCGATGAATCCGGGCAGGTGATAGTCGGAGCAGGTGGGGGTGAAGGCCCCCGGGACGGCAAAGAGCACGACCTTCTTGCCACGGCACAGGTCGCTCGTGGTGACGTCCTGGCCATCCACCATCTTGAGCTTCACGTCCGGAATCTTCTGTCCAATCTCGATCGCCATCGCTCTCTCCCTGAAAAGTTGCGCGGCGATCGTAGCAGAGAGAGCCTCGGCCGGCAGGTAGAATGAGCCGATGAGCGCTTCTCTGCTGCCCGGAACCCGCGTCGTGCAGATCGCCATCTCGCAGCTCTTCCAGATGGTCGACCTGCTGACCTATCCGGACAGTGTCCGTGCCCGGGGCTTTCTCAAGGCGATTCGCGAGCCGGCCGCGATGCGCCGGGCGCTCAACCGGCCGCTGGAGATCCAGATCGGCAACCTGGGCAAGCTGCGCCCGGTGGCGATCGCGCAGGACCGCTTCTGGCGCGGCAGCGTGCCGGACCTGCGGCGGCCGGGGACCTCGCCCCTGTTTTTTCTCCCGTTCGAGCTGTCGCTCTCCGACCGGCTGGCCCTCGGCTTTGCCCCTGGCTCCGACCTCGAGACGGTCCTGGGAGCTGCGGGGGGCCTGGTGGAGAACCACCAGGCCGGCGGCCGGCTCCGCATCTATCCGCCGGGGACCGGGGTCGTCCAGGTCACTGTGACTCTGACCTTTCGCGAGGCGGTGGACGTCGAGGCCGTCGCCCGTATGGCACAACACGTGGAAGACCTGCTCTTCGTGGACGCGGCAGGGCAGGCGAAGCCGCCGAGCGAGCTCTTTTTCGACGTCATCGACCAGGTCGACAAGGCGCTTTTCCTCCAGGGAAACGAGGATCGCCGTTGGCAGCCGCCACAAACCGTCTACAGCCTGCGGGACGCCGGGAGCAGCGACCCTGCGCCCTGGCTCCCCGAGCTGGCCCGGCTGATGTCGCTGGCGCCCGGCAACGAGCAGCAGGCCGGCTTCCTGGAGAGCCGTCTCAGCGAGGCGCTGCGGTCCTCCTCCTGGCGGACGGAGAGGACGCTGGCGGTGGCGGGGCAGGACGTCGCGCTCCTGATCGCCGGCCTGGAGCCGCGGGACAAAAGGATCGCGCGCCTGGAGGTCCTGGCCGAGACCCGCGAGCTCGTGTCGGCCGCCGCCTACGCCGAGCAGGCCTTCATCGAGGAGCTCGGCCAGATCGTGGGAGAGGGCCGGCTCGACGCGTCCTGGCTGCCCGGCCAGGGGACCGGCTTCGACTATCTGCTCCGGCTCCTCGAGACCATGGGCGAGGTCCTGCGGGCGATCTCGTCTCTCCGGTTCCTCGAGAGGCTCCCGGTGCGGGTGCTCAACGCCTTCGCCCGCGACGTGTGGACCTACAGCAACCCGGTGCGGCCTGCGCTCCTCCGGCAGAGGCTCGACGAGGTCGAGCGCTGGTACTCCGCGCGGTCGGGGCCCGAGGTCGCGAAGGAGATCGGGGAGCTCCAGGAGCGCATCCGCAGGATCGAGGCGATCGAGTCGCTCTTTCCCGACCCGGCGGATCGAGAGGACGAGCTTTCCGCCCGCCGGGAGCCTGGGACCTCACGGAAGGTGCGCATCTTCTTCTCCTATGCCCATGAGGACAAGGAGCTGCGAGAGCAACTCGATGAGCATCTGAGCGGGCTGAAAAGCTCTGGTCGCGTCGAGGGCTGGAGCGACCGGAAGATCGGTGCGGGCAGAGAGTGGGCCGGCCAGATCAGCGACAACCTCGAGAAAGCCGACCTCGTCCTCTTCCTGGTGAGCAAGTCGTTCATGGCGTCCAGATACAGCCAGGACGTGGAGGTGAAACGGGCGATGGAGCGCCACGAAGCGGGGACGGCGCGCGTGATCCCGGTGATCCTGCGGCCGGTGGACTGGTCGCTCGCGCCGTTCGAGAAGCTCCAGGCCCTGCCCGAAGAGGGCAAGCCGGTCATCAACTGGCGGCCGCGGGATGAGGGCTTCAAGAACGTGGCCCTGGGAATCCGCCGGACCGTGGAGGAGTTGCTGGGCCTTCCCTCAGAGAGCTGAGAGTGGATAGTGGGCGGCCTGATTGTGTGCCGGTCTGGATTTTTTGAAGTGCCCGCTTCACACTTTCGTGTGCGGCAGGCTCCAATCCATCCCGTTTGCCGGGTCACCTCGATCCGGAGGGCCGGCCCGTGATCCAGGTCACGACTCACGCACGATTCGTTACCCGTGCGGATGGACAACCCGGCCACCCGCTGTCAGTCTAGCACTTGTGGAGCCTATGCCGACACGGCCGCGGGCAGGTCGGTGTCGGCCTGGCTCAGGCGGAGGTACTCGGCGAGCGAGAAGCTGTCCACCTGGATCGCGTCCTCCCGGGCGGACGCCGCCTCTCGCACTCGCTCGGCCTCGTCCTTCTGGATAAGGCCGGCACCGAGGGCGGCGTCGAGGAGGGACTCCGGCGCGCCGGCCGGGAGCTGACCGGCGCGGGAGGCCTTCGCGATCCGTTCCAGGACTGGCGCGGCTTCGGTGACCAGGACGAATGCGCGTTCCAGCCGTCCCAATGCCTGTCCCGGGTCGGCCGGGATGAACAGGCCGGCGGTCAGGCGGTCCCGCTGCTCGCCGGGGCGGCGCAGGGCAGCGGCGGCCTGGGCGCCCAGCTGGTCGGACGGCGGCTGGCCCACCGGGTTCGTCCGGCACCACCAGGCTCCGAACGAGCGAAGGAGGGGAGCGGCGGGTCCTTCGAAGTTCCGGTAGATCCCCTCGAAGGCGGTCTGGATGCGGGCCAGCGCGTGCTCGACGCTCCAGCGCACGAGCGGCAGGTCTTCCTCCCTCCGGCCCTCGGCCTCGAAGCGGCGCAGGGCGCAGAGGGCGAGGTACAGCCAGGAGAGGACGTCGGCCAGGCGGCCGGTCAGCTTCTGGCGCAGCTTGAGCCGGCTGCCCAGCGAGAGCATGGCGAGATCGGTGAGCACGGCGAAGCGAGCGGACGCCCAGGCGATCCGCCGCCAGTATTTGGAAATAGATCGAGACGTAGGCCCCCCGACCGGCGCGCGGGCCAGCCGGCCGCGGGTGGCGCCGAGGAGAGCCGAGCGGACGAGGTTGCCCAGGAAGAAGCCGGCGTGCTTGAAGAGTGTGCGGCGCAGCGCCTTGCCGTCTCCCGCCTCCAGGGCGTGGACCTCGCAGAGGGCGTAGGGGTGCCCGCGCAGCGCTCCCTGGCCGAAGATGATCAGGCTTCGCGTCAGGATGTTGGCCCCTTCGACCGTGATCCCGATCGGAGCGCTCATGTGGCCGTTGGCCAGGAGGTTGCGCGGCCCGCGGCAGATCGCGGCGCCGCCCAGGATGTCCATGCCGTCCTGCACCAGCGCGCGCAGCAGCTCGGTCTGGTTGTACTTCGAGATCGCCGAGAGGACCGACGGCCGGTGGCCCGAGTCGATGGCGCCACAGGTCCAGACGCGCGCCGCCTCCATCAGATAGGTCAGACCCGCGATGCGGGCGAGCGGCTCCTCGATCCCTTCGAAGCGGCCGATGTCGAGGCCGAACTGCCGGCGGACGCTGCTGTAGGCGCCGGCGACCCGCGCCACGACCTTGGCGCCGCCCACCGACTGGGCGGGCAGCGAGATGGCCCGGCCGGCCGACAGGGCCTCCATGAGCATCTTCCACCCCTTGCCGGCATGTTCGAGGCCGCCGAGGATGGCTTCCGCGGGCACGATGACGTCCTTCCCCTCGGTCGGGCCGTTGGGGAAAGGGACGCCCAGCGGATCGTGCCGCTCGCCGATGCGGATGCCCGGCAGGTGGGTGGGCACGAGGGCGACCGTGATACCGAGGTCCTCGCCGCGGCCCAGGAGGTTCTCGGGATCGCGCAGGCGGAAGGCGAGGCCGAGGAGCGTAGCGACCGGGGCGAGGGTGATGTAGCGCTTCTGCCAGGTGAGGCGCAGGGCGAGCCGGCCGTCGCGGAACAGGATTCCCTCGGAGCGGATCGACGCGGCATCGGAGCCGGCCTCGGGCTCGGTCAGTGCGAAGCAGGGGATCTCCTCGCCGCGGGCGAGGCGGGGGAGATAGTGATCCTTCTGCTCCGGTGTGCCGTAGTGGAGAAGGAGCTCGCCCGGACCCACCGAATTGGGGATCAGGACGACCGCCGAGAGAGACAGGGAGCGCGACGCCAGCTTGCCGAAGATGGTCGAGAGGGCGAGGGCGGAGAAGCCGTGGCCGCCATACTCTTCGGGGATCGCCAGGCCGAAGAACCCCTTCTCCTTGAGGAACCGCCAGACCTCCGGCGGCAGCTCCCGGGTGCGCGACAGCTCCCACTCGTCGACCATGGCGCAGACCTCCTCGACCGGGCCGTCGAGGAACGCGAGAGCGCGCTCGGTGAGCTGCGGATACGGCTCGGAGAGGAGGCGCCGGAAATCCGGCCGGCCCGAGAACAGCTCGCCGTCGACCCAGACCGTCCCCGCCTCGAGCGCCTGGCGCTCGGTGTCGGAGATGCGGGGCACAAGCCCCCTGCGGCGGGCAAAGGCGATGAGGCGGGACATGACCCAAGAGTACACCCTCACCCTCGGGAATACGTTTTCGTTGCACAGGGCGAGGAGGGAAACGCTCATGACCAAGCAGATCGAAGGCATCCACCACGTCACCGCGCTGGCGCGCGATCCTCAGACGAACGTGGATTTCTATACCGGTGTGCTGGGTCTCCGGCTGGTCAAGAAGACGGTGAATTTCGACGATCCGGGGACCTACCATCTCTATTACGGCGACGAGCAGGGCAGGCCGGGGACGATCATCACGTTCTTCCCCTGGCCGATGGCGAAGCGCGGCACCCATGGCGCCGGGATGGCCACGGCCACGGCGTTTTCGGTGCCCGAGGGCTCGCTGGGTTGGTGGGCGGAGCGCCTGGCGAAGCTCGGTGTCTCCGCGGAGGAGCCGAAGCCGCGGCAAGGCTTCGACGAGGAGGTGATCACGCTGCTCGATCCGGACGGCCTGAAGCTCGAGCTGGTGGCCCGCGCCGGGGACGGCCGGGAGCCGTGGACAGGTGGTCCGGTGCCGGCGGCGCATGCGATCCGCGGCTTCGACGGGGTGACGCTCACCGAGTGGAATCCGGAGGTCACGGCGGCGGTGGTGCGGGACGTGATGGGGTTCCAGCCGGCGGGCGAGGGGAAGGACCGCTTCCGCTTCGCGGCGGGAGACGCCGGCCCCGGCGCGCGGGTGGACATCCTGGCCCGGCCGGATGCGCCGCGCGGCCATGTCTCGGCGGGCACGGTGCACCACGTGGCGTTCCGGGTGGCCGATGATCCGGCGCAGGTGGCCTGGCACGAGGAGCTGACCGAGGAGGGCTTCCATGTGAGCCCGGTCATGGACCGGCAGTACTTCCACTCGATCTACTTCCGTGAGCGGGGCGGCGTGCTCTTCGAGCTGGCGACCGATCCGCCGGGCTTCACAACGGACGAGACGGTGGAGACTCTGGGGAGCTCGCTCCGGCTGCCGCCCTGGCTGGAGCCGGACCGCGCGCGGATCGAGGAGATCCTGCCGAAGGTCGAGGTGCGGGAGCTCGCTGCTCAAGCAGGAGGTGCGCAATGAGCCCCCACCGCGGCCAGCCGGTCGTCATCGCGGGCCGGCCTCCAGGCGAGGCGGATGCGGCGGTGGTCATGGTGCATGGCCGGGGCGCGACCGCGGAGTCGATCCTGACGCTCGCGGATGAGCTCGGCCGGCCGGAGCTGGCGTACCTGGCCCCGCAGGCGGCGGGGTACACCTGGTATCCGTACAGCTTCATGGCCCCGATCGAGCGCAACGAGCCGTATCTGTCGTCGGCGCTGGAGCTCCTGGAGGATGTGCTCGCGAAGCTGGCCGCACAGGGAATTCCTCCGGAGCGTACGGTCCTTCTCGGGTTTTCCCAGGGGGCCTGCCTGTCGCTGGAATTCGCCGCGCGCCATGCACAGCGTTTCGCCGGAGTCGTGGCGCTGTCGGGCGGGCTGATCGGTCCGCCCGGCACGCCGCGAGAGTATGAAGGCTCACTCGACGGCACGCCGGTCTTCCTCGGCTGCAGCGACCGCGATCCGCACGTTCCGGAGGAGCGGGTGCACGAGAGCGCCGAGGTCTTCCGGCGGATGGGGGCCCGGGTGACCGAACGGATCTACCCGGGCCTGGGGCACACCATCAACGAGGACGAGCTCGCGTGGGTGGCGGATCTGCTGGGCTCGCTGGTGCGACTGCCTGCGTAGCCCTCTTCCTCATCCCTCGGAGCGCGAGCCCCGAAAGCATCAGGATCAGCGCCAGGAGACCCCACTCGCCCAGGGTGGGGATCTCTTGGACGACGACGTCGACCACGATCGGAGTGACCGTCGGGTCGTTCGGCGCGGCGGTGTCGGGGTCGTCCGTGACGGTCGAGGGGATGTTCGTTCCGGTCACCGATCCTTGACAGATGATCTGGGTCACACCGGCAGCCAGAGGATCGTCGATGGTGACCCGGAACTGGATCGTGACGCTGCCGCCGCCCCCCGGAATCGTACCGATGTTGACCGCCACGCTGGTGTCCCCGCCCCCGTTGCCGGTGGTGACGGTGCCCTGCGTGGTCGTCACCGAGCCGACGACGAGGCTCGTGTTGGCCGGGGTGCCGCTCGTGAAGACGACCCCGCTGGCGTCCTCATTGCCGTTGTTGGTGATCACCACGGTGTAGCGGATGGTGTCGCCCGGGTTGACGATGCCATTGCTGTTGCCGTCGACGAACAGGGCGTCCGCCTTGGTCGCGACGATCAGCGGGTCGGCGACCACCGGGATCACCGTCGGGTCGGTTGGTCCGGGAGGGGTGGGATCGTCGGTGAGCAGGTTGGTCAAGGTGTCGCTGCTGACCGTTCCCTGGCAGACGATCTGGGTCACGCCGGCCGGGAGGGGATTGTTGATCAGGACGTCGAAGGTGATCGTGACGCCCCCGCCATCGGCGATGGTGCCGAGGTTCACGCCCACACTGGTGTCCCCGCCGCCGTTTCCGGCCGTGACGGTCCCCTGCGTGGTGGTCACCGAGCCGGTCACCAGCGAGGTGTTGGCCGGGGTCGCGTTGCCATACAGGACCCCTGTCGCCGCGGCATTGAAGGCGTCGTCGGGATTGCTCACGACGACCGTGTAGCGCAAGGTGTCGCCGGGATCCGCATTGCCGTCACCATCCACGTCGTTGATGATGGCGACGGTCTTGGATGCGGTGAGAGTCGAGGTGGTCTGGATGTCATCGATGACCACGTCCGGAGCGGTGATGCTGGAGCCGAGGGTCAGGACGATGGCGCCGACGTTGCTGAAGTCCGCTCCCGCGCCCAGGCTGGTGGTAAACGCGCTGTACGGCACGACGAAGTTGGTCGTCGAGAAGATCAGCCCGGGTGTCGTGAGGGTCAGCGACGAGGCATTGCCGGCGTCGGAGAAGACCTCGATCACCACGTCGACCGGCAGGTCATCGAAGGTGAAGTCGAGGACGAATGCGTCCTGGCTGCCGCCGGCGGTCAGGTCGAGACCCCCGAGGCCGGTGGGATTGAGAGTCGCCGAGCCGTCCGTCCCATCCCATTGGATCCGGCCCGTGCCCGAGATCGTGGCGTCCTGCGAGTACGAGAAGAAGCCGCTGCCGACTACGGCAGACATGCCGTTGCCGGCGATGACGCCGGCGGTCAGGTTGATCTCCAGGTCGCGCTCTCCGCCGAGGATGCCGGCGCCGGAGACGCTCGACGAGGCGCTGGTGCCCGCTGGCGGGAAGGTGAGCGAAAGGCTCGCCTGGTTGGTCGTGAAAGAGTCGATCGTAATCGACTGGGCCGCGCCTGCAACCGGCACCGCGAGCAGGGCGACAAGAAACGCTATGGCCGGCCTATAACGAGCCCAACCGCCGGAGCTTCGGATCATGACCTCCTCCTTTCGGACTCACCCTTGCTGTAACGAGGTGTCGATAGTACTACGTCTTAGTACCATCGTCAATTGCTGCTGAGAGCACGGCGCGGAAGACCGCATTCAGCAGGATGCCCAGGGTGATGGCGATCACCACGGCATTGCCGAGGAAGAGCTTGGCGATCGGAGGGAGCGTCGCGTACCACTCCTTCTGGGCGGTGGCGACGGGCGGCAGGGTGAGGGCCGCGATCAGGGCGATCGCGGTGGTGAGGAGCCAGGCCTCGTCCTTGGCGCCGCAGCCGAGGAGGCGCAAACCGACCGTGGCGATCATGCCGCAGATCACCAGGAAGACCGCGCCGGTGATCGGCCGCGGGATCAGCACCAGCAAGGCCCCGAGCTTCGGGGAGAGCCCATAGAGAAGCAGGATCACGGCCGCGACCTGGACCACCCGGCGGCTGGCGACGCGCGTGGTGGCGATGACGCCGGTGTTCTGGCTGTAGGTGGTCAGCGGCAGCCCGCCGAAGAGGGGACCGATGACCGAGGCGATCCCCTCGACCGTGATGCCGCGGCGCATGTGCCGTACCCGGTAGGCGATGCCGGAGACGGCGCAGGTGCCGGCGTAGTCGCCGATCGATTCGCTGATCGAGCCGATGTAGCCGACGAGGACGCCGAACACCGCGCCCGCCGCGAGCTCCCATCCCAGGCCGGGACCGCCGAAGGCGAAGAGCCGCGGCAGGCCGAACCAGCGCGCGCTCGCCACGGCGGCGAAGTCGGCGAGGCCCAGGAAGCCGGCGATCAGCACGCCGAAGAGGATCAGGCTGAAGAAGATGGCCCCGCGCGCAAGGACCCCGAGCCCGAAGTGGTGCCCGACGACGGTCAGCGCGAGGATCGAGAGGACCGCGCCCGCGGCGAGCATGAGCAGGGTCGGATCGGGGTGCGTGAAGATCCAGCCGCCGGCCACGCGGGCGAGCGAGATGCCGATCGTGAGGACCACGATGCCGCAGACGTAGGGCGGTAGGAAGCGACGCAGCGGCGCGAGCATGCCGCTCGCGCCCACCACGATCTCGAACAGACCGCCGATGAAGCCGGCCATCCACATCGCGGGAGCGCCATAGATCGCTCCGGCGGTGGCCATTGCTCCCGTGTCGGTCGCCGAAGGTCCGAGAACCGAGGGCAGCCGGTTGCCCCACGTCACGTTGGCGAACGTCGACACGCCCATCAGCACGAGGCAGGCGGAGATCATCGCCGCCGTCTGCTCGGCACCATAGCCGACGGCGCCCGCCACAATCATCGGCAGGACGTACGGCGAGACGTCCACCAGCGTGTGCTGCCAGGCATAGAGGAGCGTTTCGAGGAGCGGCGGCACGTCCTCGGGGCCGTACACCGGCACCACGACCTCCAGCTCCTCCTGCCAGACGCGCTCATCGTCGCCGGAGTCCGGGGCCGGTTCGACCGCGCCGGGCTCCTCCTCGATCCGCGGGCTCTGTACGCTCATGCCGCCTCCAGGGGGTGGTTGGACAGACGGTAGGATAGCTCGGATGGTCTGGAGAGAGGTCCCGCGGTATCATCTCTCCGAAGGAGATCCTCGCATGTCCGATCGCAGATACCGGCAGAGCGGCTATCAGGACGACGCCCCCCGGGAGAGCCGTGCGCCGCAGCAGGGGCCGCGGGAGAAGAAGGAAGGACCGCGGGGTCGCGGTCTGGGCGGGCCAACCGAGACGGTCTTCCGCTGCGCCCGCTGCGGCACCGAGCGGGCGATCGCCGATCCCATCGAGCTCGACACGGCGTGCGCCAAGTGCCACACCGACCTCCACACCTGCTCCAACTGCATCCACTTCGACACTTCGGTCCGCTGGGAGTGCCGGAAGTTCGAAGAGATTCCGGCGCGCATCGTCAAGAAGAGCACGCGCAACGAGTGCACCTTCTTCACCCCCAAGGAAGCCGCGGAGTCCGGCCGCCAGCACGACCGCGAGACCTCCAAGGACGCCCGCTCCGCCTTCGACGCCCTGTTCAAGCTGTAGGACCTCACCCCGCCGCGTTGCGCAGGAGCTGCACGTAGAAGCGGACCACCCCGGCGAAGGTGTCGACGCCGATCCGCTCGTTCGTGCCGTGCAGGCGGGCGAGGTCCTCCTTGTGGATGCGCGCCGGCAGGAAGCGATAGACGTTCCGGGTGAGGTCTTTGTAGTGCTTCGTATCGGTCCCGCCGGCCAACAGGTTGGGGGACACCAGGGTGCCGGGGAAGACCTGGACGACGGTCTTCTGGATCAGCCGGAACGCCGGCGCCTCCACGTCCGATTCGGGGGAAGGCTCCGTGGCCGTGGCTTGGCGGGCCGCGACCTGGACGTCCGGCCCGGCCTCGGCGCGCACATGCGCCACGACGTCCGCCACCGAATCACCGGGCAGGATGCGGAAGTTCACCACCGCCCGCGCCTCGTGCGGGAGCACGTTCTCCTTGACCCCGGCGTTGATGATGGTCGCGGCCGTCGTGGTGCGGATGCGCGAGTTGGATGCCGGGTCACTTGCGAAGGTCCGCTCGGCGAGCGGCGCGAAGAGCCAGAGGTTCGAGAGGAAAAGCCGCGGCCCAAACGGCATCTCCGGGGCCAGGTACTCGAAGGACTCCTTGGTGGCCCCCGCGATCCGCGCCGGCATCTGGTTCTCCTCCAAGCCGTTGATCGCCGCGGCCAGGCTCCCGATGGCGGTGTGTTGCGGCGGCATGGAGGAGTGCCCGCCCTCCGCTCTGGCGACCAGGTCGACGCTCACATACCCCTTCTCGGCCGTGCCGACGAGAGCGATCGGCGCCTTGATCCCTTCGACCATCCCCGCGGCGATGACGCCCCCCTCGTCGAGGATGAATTCGGGCTTCACTCCGCGCTGCCGGAGGAGCGCCGCGATGTTCTTCGCGCCGTGCACGCCGCTGACCTCCTCGTCGTGCCCGAAAGCGAGGAGGACGGTACGCTCCGGCTGGAAGCCCTGGCGGAGCAGGTGCTCGACCGCTTCGAGGATGCCGAGCACTCCGGCCTTGTCGTCCATGGTGCCGCGGCCCCAGATGAAGCCGTCCGCGATGGCGCCCGAAAACGGCGGCCGGGTCCACGCGCGTTCCGTCCCCGGCTCGACCGGGACCACGTCCTGATGCGACAGGAGGAGGACCGGCGCCAAGCTCGGATTGCGCCCCTTCCAGGTGTAGAGCAGGCTGTAGCCCGCCACCACCTCGCGGGTCAGCTGCGCATGGACGAGCGGGAAGCTCCGCGCCAGGTAGTCGTGCAGCCCGAGGAACGCATCGCGCTCCACCTGGCCGTCGTCGTGCGAGATCGTGGCGAAGCGAACGGCTCCGGAGAGATGCTCCGCCACGGCGCGGGCGTCGATCGAGTTGTCCGTCACCGGAGCCGCGGCGATCTGGTGCGAACGAGCCATTCCGGTGCGGACGAGCAGGACCGCGATCAGGACGAGCAGGACGAGGCCGATGACGGCGAGCGCTTTCTTCATGATCCCTCCGCGGGAGACGGAGGGGATTATTGCATCCCGATCGTTTGATGACAGGTGAGCCTGCCCGGTTGTCGGGCGGGTCGGCACTTCAGCTGCGGGGGAGAGTCCCCCTCATTCGCCCAAGGAGACTGCCATGAAAAAGGCGCAGACGCCGAAGAAGCTTGTCCTCAATCGGGAAACCGTCCGCGATCTGGAGAATTTTGACCTCCGCGAGGTCCGCGGTGGCTTCCCCACGCTGAGCCGTAGCCCCAGCGGCGAGGATTGCTGCATCACCGTCACCAATTAGCTCTTCTCAGCCATCGCCCCGCGGTCCCCCGCTTGTGGGGACCGCCCTCCAGACCTTCCCGAACACCCGAAACAGGTAGACGAAGGATGGAACGAGGAGCACGGCCCCCAGAGCGAGAGCTTCCAGGAGAAGCTTCAGGGTGATGTGGGGCGCCGCCGCATCCCACAGGGTGAGGTCTGGCTCGATCAGGTGCGGGTATTGGGAGAAGGCCCATCCCCAGATGATCAACGATACCTGCAGCACCGCCCCGATCCGGGCCAGGGGATAGAGACGGCGCCAGAGGGCGAAGAGGGTCCCGAGGGCCGCCGCGGCCGTGAACGCGTGGAGCGCCCAGGACCAGGGAGTCCGCGTCAGGTCCTCCAGAATCTCGGGAACCCGCAGGCCAGCCACCGCGAGAACCGCCGCCGCCAGGATTCCCAGCAGGATCCCGGAGGCGAGCGCTCGCCGGCGGAAGTCCTCCCGCAACTCCTCGTCCTCGGCTTCGACCGTCAGATAGACCGCCGCCAGGAACGCGAACATGATCAAGGCATAAAGGCCTACGGACAGAGGGAAGAGCCCCAGCCAGGAGGTGAAGAAGACCGCCGCGGAGGTGGCCTCGGCCGGCACGGTTCCGGCCGCCACCGCGCCGAGGATCGTCCCGAGGAGGAGCGGCGTGATCAGGCTCGCCACCGCGAATACCCGGCCCCAGCGCCCTTGCGTCTCCCCTTGCGGGCTGCCGTACGAGCGGAAGCTGAAAGCCGCGCCACGCGCCACGATCCCGAGGAGCATCAGGAAGAAAGGCACATGGAGGATCGTCGTGATCCGCGCGAAGGCCGCCGGAAATCCCGTGAAGAGCACCACGATCGCCAGGATCAGCCAGACGTGGTTCGCCTCCCAGATCGGCCCGATGGCATGCGAGATGAGGTCCCGCTGCCGCCCGGCGCGGGGTCCGCGTGCGAGCAGGTCCCAGACGCCGCCGCCGTAGTCGGCGCCTCCCGAAATCGCATAGAGGTCGAGCGCGGCGACGATCACCAGCCCGGCGACGAGAGCCAGGGCGTCCATCAGACCGGCACCGATGGAACGGTCGAGATGACGTGCCGGCGGAGCAGGACGATCACGATCAGCCCGAGCGCAAGATAGACCAGCGTGATCGTCACCAGGGGGACGGTGAGCCCCGGCATGGGAGTCAGCGCGTCGCGCGTCCGCATCACCCCCTGGATGATCCACGGCTGCCGCCCGAGCTCGGTGACGAACCAGCCCGCCTCGAGGCCGAGCACGCCGAGCGGGGAGGCGAAGACCAGCGAGCGCAGGAGCCAGCGCTGATCCGGCAATCTGTCTGGTTGATGGCGCCGCCGCCACGCCAGGAATCCTGCCGCCAGCGCCAGCAGGGCCATGGCCGTGCCGCAGGCGATCATGATCTGGAAGGACGGATGGACGATCACCGGATTCGGCCAACTTTCCCGCGGGATGTCGTTCAGCCCGACGATCGTGGCGTGCGGGTCGTGATGGGCGAGGAGGCTGAGCCCGTAAGGGATTTCGATCGCCCAGCGGGTGGTCCTGCGCTCCGGATCAGGCAGTCCGCCGAGGCGCAGCGGAGCGCCCCGCTCGGTCGCGAACTGTCCCTCCAGGGCCGCGAGCTTCGCCGGCTGGGTCTTCGCCACCATCCGCGCCAGGGAGTCGCCCGAAACCGGTTGGAGCAGGGCCGCCGGTCCGCCGACCAGGAGCGCGATGGCGAGGGCGGCGCGGTGGAAGGGATCGCCCGGATGGCGCAGCAGCACGAACGCGTGGATGCCGGCCACCGCGAACCCCACCGCGGCATAGGCCGCCAGCAGCATGTGCAGGGCTTCAGGGAAAGCCGCCGGGCTCAGCATCGCCGCCACCGGATCGATGTTGGTCATCCGGCCGTCGACCAGCTCGAATCCCACCGGCGTGTTCATCCAGGCGTTGGCGGTCACCACGAAGACGGCGGAGAGCCCGCCGCTCACCGCCACCACGACCCCGGCCGCCAGGTGCGCCCGCGGCGCCACCCGGTCCCAGCCATAGAGATAGATGCCGAGGAAGATGGCCTCCGTGAAGAACGCGAACCCTTCGAGCGAGAAGGGCATGCCGATGATCGCCCCGGCGTGCTCCATGAACTTCGGCCAGAGGAGGCCGAGCTCGAACGACAGTACCGTCCCGGAGACCGCCCCCACCGCGAACAGGATCGCCGTCCCCTTGGCCCAACGCCGGGTGAGGTCGAGATAGACCGTCCGTCCCGTCCGCAGCCAGAGGGCCTCCGAGACGACCATGAGCACCGGCATCGCCATGCCCGCGATGGCGAACAGGATGTGGAACATCAGCGAGATCGCCATCTGCGACCGCGCCGCCAGCAGGTCGGTCATGCAGCCCTCCCTCTGGGGGGGATTCTGAGGGCGAGGATGCGGAAGGTCATGCGCCCAGAGTAACAGGACTCTACTGGACTACCCAGCGGCCGGTGCTTCCGCGGGGGTCCCGCGGGCTTGTCCTCCTTCAGGGCTCATGACACCCAGAACACCGGACCTCGCGGAACGAACGGCAGCCGGTTGCCCGCCGGGACCAGAAACGCATGGTCGCGGCGTACGCGGAGAACGTCGCACCAGCCGTCCGTGATGATCAGGACCGGTCCATCCTGGGGAAAGTCCGGGCTCTTCTCCAGGAGGTCGACGCCGGGTTGCAGGACCGTGCCGCCGCGGCCCTTGACGCGCACCCGGCCGGCGATGTCGTCCGGGGGGACATAGCCCTGGTCGTACACCGCGGCATCGCAGAAGACGAGCCGCACCTGATCCACCTCGCGGGCCATGCTGTAGCTGGCGATCGCGCCCAGGGCCTTGGCGAGAAGCTTCCTGTCCATGCTCCCCGAGGTGTCGAGCAGCACCGCAAAGGTGCGGACCGAGCCGTCGTCGACCGGCACGTACCGGGGCCGCGGGATCTCCGGCGTGGCCATCTGCCGCCGGCTGGGACGGGCGTACGAGCGGCGGCGCTCCTTGGGTGGAAAGTGGTGGTCGAACCACTGCGCGAGCTCCACGTCCCAGGGGATCGGCGGCTGCGCCAGCGCCTCGATCTCTTCGATCAACCCGGCGGGGAGGAAGCCCCGGCCTTGATCCCGGTGCGAAAAAAGCCCCTGTCCCAGGCAGCTCCTGTAGAACTGGTCGAGCGCCACGCCCTCGCCCGTCTCCCACCAGCGCCGGGTGTGGCCCGGCAGGATGTCCCCCAGTCCCGTGCCGCGAAGCGTTGCCAGCTTGCGGTACTTGCGGAGGTCCGTCACGATCCGGTCGTACACCGCCTCGGCGGAGAGCCCCTTCAGCTCCGCATCTTGGAGGAGCCCGAAGCGCGGCGGGGTCCCCACGTGCATCTCCATCAGCCAGTCGTTGATCACATAGTCGCAGGCCACGTTCCAGAGATAGGGGTCGCGGCCCTGGCAGCGCGCCTGGTGCCGGAGCCCCACGTGGAGGAGCTCGTGAGCCATGACGAAGCGCGCCTCTGCATCGTTCAATGCGATGAGTGGGTTGACGTAGATCTCGCGCGCCTCGGCATCCACCGCCGCGATGTGGATGTCCAGGTTACGGCAGACCGCAGAATCCTCGATCAGCTTGAAGGAGGAGGCCAGGGAGCCGAGCAGGGGGAAGTTGCTCATGAACCACGAGCGGGCGCGTTGGGATGGCGTGCTCCGGCTCCTGCCGCCGGCGAGGGTCGAGGTTTTGCCGCCGGCCAGATCGACCGCCGCGGAGACCGCGTTGCGCAGCCCTTCGCCGAGGAGCCCTTTCCAATCGCTGTGCCTGGGCGCCCAGCGGTCCTCGACCAGGATCATGTCCGGCGCGCCGGGTCCGGCCGTGCCCCCGCCACGGAGCTCGGGAGGGACGCCCTGCTCGAACAACCAGTCGTAGAGTGCATTTTCCGACGTGATTGGCAGGCCGTGGGGCAGGGGCTCGGCCATTTCGATCTCCGCGGGGCGGCGCCCGAGCTTCAAGTCGGCCAGGAACCGGTTCACGAATACGTCGCAGGCGAGGTTCCACAGGTCCGGCCGGGCCCGCTTCTGGAAATGACCGAAGGCGAGATGGAGAAGGCTGTGTGCGATGACCCACGTCCACTCCTCGGGTGCGGCGCGCCGCTTCGGGTGGACGAAGACATACCCGCTCTGAGCCACCACGGCCCAACCGCCGGGCGGGCAGCGGTCCCATCCCTCGCGCTGCAGGTGGGCGCGCCCCACGAGCGGCAGGAACAGTGGGTGTCCAGAGAGGGCTGAGACACCCAGATCAAAGGCCTGCGTCGCGGGATCTTTGGGGCGCTGCTTCTGCTTTCTAGGAGGCACGCTTTTCCACCAGGCGCGGCAGGTCGCGCACGACCTCGACGAGGAACCAGCCCGGCAGGGCGCCCCCCGAGCCGCCGTCCCGCCCCTGGGGATCCTCGTCGGCCACCACGAGCTGGGCCATCTCGAGGCTGATCGAGGCCAGGTCCTTGAGGAGCGCCTTGCCGCGGTGGGCGAGCTGCTTCTGCTGCGGGCTCATCGACTGCGAGTCCCCTGGAAGCTCCTTGATGAGCTGGGCGCGGAACGACTGCGAGAGGAAATAGAGGACGTCGCGGTCGCCCGGATCGCTGGGCCAGCCCACCTCGCCCTTGAGAATGCGGTGGAGAGCGAACCGGCTGCGCGTCTGCTTGACGAACGCCTTGAGCTGGGTCGCGTGCTGGGGAGACAGGCAGCCGTAGGCCAGGGCCTCCAGATCGTCGTCCTTGCATCCCTCGCCGAGCTGGTGGAGGGCGTCGCTCAGCATGTGCCAGGAGCGCGGCGTCGAGAACGGCTCCTCGTGCTTGGGAGGAGCGCTCCACAGGTGATCCGGCCGCAGCTCCAGGTACTGGATCACCTGGGCATGGATGTTGGTCTGCCGCGCCCAGGCCATCCAGTCGCGGTGCGAGACCTGCAGGTGCACGTGCACCATGCGGTTGAGGAGAGCCGACGACATCGGCTTGACGATCGCGCTGTCCTGCGCCCGGTTGCCGGCTCCGATGACGATGGAGCCTGCGGGCAGGCGGTACTCGCCGATCCGCCGCTCATGGATCAGGCTGTAGAACGCCTTCTGGACCTCATGCGAGCAGGCGTTGAGCTCGTCCAGAAACAGGCAGTAGGGCTCGCTCCTGGCGATCTGGGCCGGCGGGCAGAAGCGGCTGACCCCGTCGACCACCTGGGGGACGCCGATCAGGTCCTCGGGAGCGAGCTGGCTGCCCAGGAGCGACACGCAATCGAGGCCGAGCTGCTCGGCGAACTGCGTCACCAGGCTCGACTTCCCGATCCCGGGAGGACCCCAGATGAACACCGGGCGCACAACGGCCACGTTGAGCAGGAAGTCCATGAGTTGGGACGGCGCGACCGTCTTGGCGGCGTTCATGATAGGGGCCCGGGGTGAAGCAGGAAGATTATAGCATAGCAGCATAGTTCGGCGAGAGGACAAAAAGGACCTCAAGGACGTAAAGGACACCAACGAGACAGTCCCTGGGCTCGTCCTCAGCGAGCGAGCTCCCGCAGCCGCCGCTTCAACACCTCCACCTCCGCCACCATCGCCTCCCTCACCAGCGGCCGGTCCACCAGCTCCGCCAGCGCCGGCGGCAGGGGGATCTCCCGGCCCAGCACGGGCTCCAGGACCTCCTGGAACTTCGCCGGGTGCGCGGTCGCCAGGAAGATCCCCGTCTCGGTCCGCTGGAGGCGGCGGCGCAGGACGGCCCAGGCAACCGCGGTATGCGGATCGGCCACGTAGCCCTTCGCAGCCAGGGCGCGGATCGCGGCTCGCGTTTCGTCATCGTCCAGGCTCCCCCAGCGCAGGGCGGCGCGCAGGGCCTGCCAGTCGCGGCCGAAAAGGTGTGTAATCCGCTCCCAGTTGCTCGGATCTCCCACGTCCATGGCGTTCGAGAGAGTCGCGATGCTCGGGCGCGGACGGTACTCGCCGCTCTCCAGGTACTCAGGGACCGTCTTGTTGACGTTGGTCGCCGCCACGAAGACGCGCACCGGCAGGCCCATTCTCCTGGCGTAGAGGCCGGCACAGAGGTTACCGAAGTTGCCGCTGGGGACCGCGATGACCGGGGCTGCCGTCACACTGAGCCGGCGCAGGGCGGAAACCGCTTCGAAGTAATAGAGGATCTGGGCGGTCAGGCGCGCGATGTTGATCGAATTCGCCGAGGTCAGCCCGAGCTCCGCCGTCAGCTCGCGGTCGGCGAAGCAGGCCTTGGCCAGGTATTGGCAGTGATCGAAGCTGCCGTCGACCGCCAGGGCGAGCACGTTGTCGCCGAGCGCCGCGAATTGCCGCTCCTGGAGAGGAGAGACCCGGCCGCGCGGATAGAGGACCACGACCCGGACGCCGGGCACGCGCCAGAACGCCAGGGCCACCGCCGCCCCGGTGTCTCCGCTCGTGGCGGTGAGGACGGTGAGCGGCCCGCTCGCTCCCTGCCGCTCGCGCTCCAGCTGAAGCATGCGGGCGAGAAAGCGGGCGCCGAAGTCCTTGAAGGCGAGGGACGGCCCATGGAAGAGCTCCAGGGCATGGATGGTGTCGCTCACCTGGACGAGAGGGACGGGGAAGTCGAACGCGTCTCGCGCCACGGCCGCGATCTCGTGCTCTCCATAGTCATCGCCCAGCAGGCGCCGGAGGATCTCGATCGAGCGTTCCGTCCAGGCGAGGGCCAGCAGGTGGTCCACGTCCTCGAACGCCGGCAGCGCCAGCGGGATGTAGAGCCCGCCGCCCGGGGCGAGGTTCTGCGTCATGGCCTCGCCGAAGCGGGCGCGTTTGCGGGAATCGCGGGTGCTGGTGAGGATCATGGCTCGGTCTCGATGATACGGGCGCCTCGGAGATCGAGCCGGCAGATGCGCACCGCCGCCTCGATCCCTTCGCTCTGGAATCCGCGGGTCAGGGCAGCAGCCACGGCCGTGGCCTCGCGCTTTGCCGCCACGGCAAAGACCGCGGGACCGGCGCCGGACAAGGTGGACCCCAGAGCTCCGGCTTCCAGAGCCCCTCGCTGGGCGGCGCGGAAGCCGGGCACGAGATCGGCCCGCCAGGGCTCGGCCACGAGGTCGCGCAACGAAGCGCGCAGCAGGTCGCGGTCGTCCGTATGCAGAGCATGGACGAAAGAGGCCAGATTCTGCGCGTGCTCGACGGCGAGTGCGAGCGGTACCTCCCGCGGCAGCACGCGCCGTGCCTCCCGGGTGGAGAGAGACAAGGAGGGGCTCGCCACCACGATGCGCAGGTCCTCGGAGAAGGGCAGGGAGCGGGGCGGTCCCGCCGGAGGGATCAGCAGGAGCCCTCCCAGCAGGCAGGGGGCCACGTTGTCGAGGTGGACCGCGCCGGAAGCCAGACCCTCCGCCCGGCCGGCCACTGCCAGGAGATCTCCGGGAGAGAGGGGATCGCCGCACCAGGCGTTGAGCGCCCGCGCCGTGGCGGCCACGCTCGCGGCGCTGGAGCCGAGGCCGCTGCACACCGGCAGGCCCTTGACCAGGGTGAGCTGGAGCGGCGGCAGGGGACGTCCGAGAGCCTCCGCGAACAGATCCCGCGTGCGGAGCACGAGGTTCTCGGCCGGGTCGGCAGGCAGCCGGTCGGCGAACGGACCCGTGCAGACCAGCCGGGTCGCGCCGGACTCTGTGATCTCCACCTGATCTCCCCAGAGGCTCCCGTCCTCCGGAGTCACCGCCGCTCCGAGGACGTCGAAGCCGGCGGCGAAGTTGCCGATGCCGGCGGGAGCGAAGGCGCGCAGACGTCTCACAGACTTCCTCGCGTCGCGATCTTCAGGAGATCGGCGAGCACGCCGGAGGCCGTGACCTCCGGCCCCGCTCCATATCCCTGGACGAGGAGCGGGCGCGGCTGGTAGTGCTCGGTCAGGAAGCTGAACGCGTTCTCGCCGCCGCGGATCGCCCGCAGGGGGTGATCGGCTCCCACGGCACGCACGCCGGCATGGCAGACGCCCTCCTCGATCGAGCCGACGAAGCGCATCACCTCTCCCCGCGCCGCCAGACCTTGGACGCGGTCCGCGAACCTGGCGTCCAGGTCCGGAAGCCGGGCGAGGAATGTCTCGACATCCCCTGAGGCTTCGAAATCCGGCGGCAGGGCTCCCTCGATCACCACGTCGGCCGGCTCGGCCTCGCCGCCGAGCTCCCGGTGCAGAATGAGGACCTTGCGCGCCACGTCCACGCCGGAGAGGTCGTCGCGCGGATCGGGCTCCGTGAACCCACGCTCGCGCGCGGTCCGCACCGCCTGGCTGAACGGGGTGCCCTCTTCGAGCAGACCGAAGATGAACGACAGCGACCCCGACAGGACCCCCTCGAAGCGGACCAGCCGGTCGCCGCCGGCCATCAGGTTGCGCACCGTGTCGATGACCGGCAGGCCGGCGCCCACGTTGGTCTCGTAGCGGAAGCGCCGGCGGTGGCGCGACGCCGCGGCGCGTACCGAGCGATAGAGCTCCAGGGAGCCGCTGTTGGCCTTCTTGCTCGCGGTCACGATGTGGAAGCCCGCCGCCAGGAGCCGCGGATAGGCCGCGGCGAGGTCGTCGGACGACGTGCAGTCCACCAGCACCGGCTGGGTCGGGCGGCGGCTGCGCAGGAGCCCCACGAGACGGTCGAGATCGGGTGGCTCGACGCCCTGGTCGTCGGCGAGCGCGGCGAGTGCTCGTCCCGGCGCGATCCCTTCCGGAGCGAGCAGCATCCGCCGCGAGCTCGCGACGCCGCACAGCCGGAGGTCCAGGTTCTGCCGGTGCAGCGCGGCGCTCTGCCGTTCCATCTGGAGGAGAAGCTTGCGGCCCACCGTGCCCACGCCGAGCAGATAGATCTCCAGGATCTCCGGCGTATCGAAGAAGCAGTGGTGGACGTGATGCAGGGCCCGCCGGGCGTCCCCCGCGGAGATCACCGCCGAGATGGTCCGCTCGCTCGATCCTTGCGCGATCGCCACCACGTTGCTCTGCACGGCGCCGAGCGCGCCGAAGAAGGTCCCGGCGGCGCCGATCCGCTGCTGCAGGCTGTCGCCCACCACGGAGAGCGCGGCCAGACCGCTCCGCACCTCGACCGCATCGACCCGGCCGCTGGCGATCTCGGCCTCGAACGCGCTGTGGAGGGCTTCCACGGCCGCCTCCGTGTCCCGCTCGCGGACGCAGAGCGAGATGGCGCACTCGCTGGACGCCTGGCTGATCAGGACGACCGAGACGTCGCGCGCCGCCAGGGCACCGAAGACGCGGGCCGCGACCCCCGGCACGCCGGGCATGCCCGGACCGGTGATGTTGAGGAGAGCCAGATCGGAGAGGAACGAGATGCCGCGCACGCCGTGCAGGGGCGCCTCCGCACGGGCGCGGATCAACGTCCCGGGCCGCTCGGGATGGAACGAGTCGCGAACCCGCACCGGGATGCCGCGCTCGCGGACTGGTGCGATGGTCTTGGGGTGGAGCACCTTGGCGCCGAAATGGGAGAGCTCCATGGCCTCCTCGAAGCTCATCTCGGGAACGGGCAGCGCCTCGGGCACCCCGCGCGGATCGGCCGTGTAGACGCCGTCCACGTCCGTCCAGATCTCCAGGAGGTCGGCATCGAGAGCCGCCGCGGCGAGAGCCGCCGAGTAATCGGAGCCCCCACGCCCCAGCGACAGGGTCTTGCCCCGGCGGTCGCCGCCGAAGAAGCCCGGCAGGAGCGCGAGAGGACCGGACCCTTCGCGGAACGGGCGGAACCGCTCGCGGATCTCGGCCGGCAGCGGTGTCGCCTCCAGAGGATTGCCGGTGCAGGCGATCACCTCGCGCGCATCGAGATCGACCACCGGCCAGCCGGCGGAACGGAACAGGCCCGAAAGAAGGACGCACGAGGCCCGCTCGCCGATCCCCGAGAGATGAGCCAGGATCAGAGGCGAGCACTCGCGCAGGAGAGAAACGCCGTGGAGGAGGTTGTCGAGCTCGGCGGCGAGATCTTCCAGAGCCCCGCCGACCCCTTCGCGGATCACGGGGACGAGATCGGTCGAGAGCTCCGCGAAGACGGTCTGGTGGACCCTGCGGAACCGTTCGGAAGCCGCCGCGGTCTCCCCGAGGTCCGCCGCGGCCTGGGCGCCGTCGAGGAGCAAATTGGTGACCCCCGCGACCGCCGAAGCCACCACCAGCACGCGGCTTTCGGCCAGCGCCCGGTCCACCAGCCGGACCACGCCGCGCATGCGCTCCGCGCTGCCGACCGACGTTCCGCCGAATTTCATCACTTGCATGACGAACCTCCCTGGAGAGGGAGGGGTATTGTACTCCTCGGGCGTTGGCGCCGGGGACGCGCCCGAGGCTTTCGGGAGTGGCGTCTCGGTCCACCTCTCAAGCCGCTATACTAGATCCGCAGGATGAGGAGAAAGCTCGCGATGCAGGCACATCGAATTCATGGCGTAGTTTCCGAGGATCATCGGATGACGATCGAGCTCCCGGACACGGTCCCTGCTGGACCGGTAGAGCTGATCGTGCTCGTGCCGCACCGGGAGGAGCGAGCTGACGCGATCCCGGAAGGGCGGGGTCGCTTGGCGTCCCTCGCCGCTGAGCTGGCTGAAGACCCGAGGTCGTTCCGGGATCTGACCGTGGACGAGCGTCGTGCCCGCTTGCGGCGCCTGAGGGGCGCCGGCCGCGGGTTGACGTCAGGAAGCGAGGAGTTTGCGAAGCGCAAGCAAGAGGAGATCGAGATCGAGGAGCGGACGCTTGGTCGTTGAGCCTGTCTATGTCGTGGATGCTTGTGCGTTCATTGCTCTTCTGGAGGACGAGCCTGGGGCCGAGATCGTTGAGGAGATGCTGCTGGAGCCCAACAATCACTGCCTCATCTCCGCGATCAGTGCGTGCGAGATTTATTACGACCTCCGCCGCCGCGGGAACGAGGAGGATGCGGAGAGTCTCGTTTCGATTTTCGCCGAATACAATCTCATGCTTCTCGATCGGCTGCCTCCGAGCCTCTGGAAGGCTGCCGGCCAGCTCAAGGCTCAGTGGCGAAGGGTTTCTCTGGCAGACTGCTTCGCCCTCGCGCTGACGATTCAGGAGAGTGGTGCTCTGGTGACGAGCGACCACCACGAGCTTGACCCGATCGCCGAAGCGAACGTCTGCCCCATACGCTTCATTCGCTGATTCACCAACCCATGAGGTCGACCGAGTAGGGGAGCCCTCCCCTAAACCAGCATCATCCGCATCGGCTGCAGAGTGCGGTTGAACGGGTTCAGCACCAGCCCAAGGATTTCCAGGGTCACGGCACCGAGCAGTGGCTCATCCCCCTCCTCACCGAGGATCACGGGCGTGTGCCCCTCCCCTTGGGGCAGGGTGAGATGGCATTCGGAGATCTGACGCTCGATCCGCGTTCCGTCGGCGAGCGAAAAGGATGCGGACCGCTTGGGCTGGAGTCCCAAAGCTTGCCAGGTATCTTTGGCCAGGAGCGAATAGGTCGCACCGCTGTCGACCAGAAAGTGGACGGTCGCCGTGGTGCCGGTGGGACCTTTCACCTCTCCGTCGATGAAGGTAATGCCCATGAATCCTCCCGAAGACATTCTATCTCATGACTCCGCACCGGCGCAGGACCCGCCGCCCCTCACCACCCCATCAAGTCGACCGAGTAGGGGAGCATCTTCAGCCACCACGGCCAGTCGTGGTCGACGTCGTGCCCCCAGAGGTCGAGGAAGTGGGAGATGCCTTTGCTGTAGAGGATGTCCGAGAGCTGCCGGGAGGCGTGGGGCGCCTCGTAGGCTCCCTGGCCGGTCAGGATGTGGATCTTGCAGTGGTTGCGGAGCAGATGGAGGTTGTGCCCCTCCAGGTTGGGCAGGTACCAGGCCGGGTTGTTGAAGTAGACGTTGTCGTCGCTGTAGCCGTGGAGGTAGTCGGACGACAGGTCGTAGAAGCCGCTCATTGCGATGACGGCGTCGAAGAGGTCGGGCCGGCGGAACAGCGTGTTGGCGGCATGGAAGGCGCCGAAGCTCGCTCCGGCCGTCGCGATACGCAGGTCGGCGGTCTGGCAGGCCGTGCGGATGTAGGGCACGACCTCGTCCTCGATGTAGCGGTCGTAGAGCGCCTGGCGCCGGGCCTTCTCAGGGACGGGGAGGCCCTGGTCCATCCACGACTGGTTGTTGATGCTGTTGATCGAGAAGACGCGGATCCGCCCGTCGTTGATCCTGTCTGCGACGGCGCCGACGAGGCCAAACCGCTCGTTCTCCAGGAAGTCCGCCGCGGCGGTGGGGAAGAGGAGGATCGGGTGTCCCCAGTGCCCATAGGACACGATCGGCATGTCTTGCCCGAGGCTCGGGCTATACCATCCATCGATGACGCGGCGATGCAGTTCCATGGCCTCTCCCTCCGGGTTTGCGCTCCAGCAGCGGCGGGAGGATATCGGGTTTACCCCCTCCTCCGCCACCGCGCCCTCGGCCCCAGCGCAAGGAAGAAGGCCAAAACCGGGGGGCTCGTCCAACCGCCCCCCGAAGGACTGCATGAGCACCAGACTTCGAAACCTACACCCTACGTCTCATCTCACGGCTCGGCCGGCTTCGCCGCCCCGGCCTCGGGCGACTTCGCAGCCTCGGGCTCAGCCGGCTTCGGCTTGCGCGGGCGCGGACGCAGCGGCGCCACATCGAACTGCACGAGCTTCTCATTGCGCATGCCGATGTCGGCCCGCACGGCCGCCCGCAGGTGCATCGTCAGATCCTTGAGCTTGCGGGTCGCCGCCTTGAGCTTCTGCGTCACACTCTGCCGATCCGCCGTGAGCGCCTGCTGCTGGATGCTCAGCGACTTCACCTCCGACAGCGCATCGACCACCGGATCCCGGTGCCGGCCGATGTCCGGCAGCAACCCGGGATTGCCATCCACCGCCGCCAGCAGATCCTCGGCGCCCACCACCGTATCGGCGCGGGACGAGTTGTTGGGCATGGTCCCTCTCCTTTCTCGGGGTTGAGTCCGACCTCAGGCGTGGTGGTCCCGTCCACCGCGCCACGGGTTGATGGATGGCCCGAGGCGCAGAGCCCCGGGCCGGCGGATGCCGTTGTGTTGCCTCTTCATGGCGAACCTCCTGGGTCCGTTGAACGGAGTGCCTCCATGGCACCCCGCCGTCGAGCGAGACTTCCGTCTCCTCCCGGCGGCGTGTATACTGGCCTGGCTGTTGTATTGATGTCAAGGGGGTCTTTGAAATGATCGAACGGATGATTCACGAGAGTCTGTATTCAGAGGAAGGCTTGCTTGAGAGCACTATGGTTGCGATATGTGCGGCAGCCTCTCCCCTTCAGAGGGGAACGATTTCCCCCGGAAGGGGAGCCTCTCCCCCCGCGAGGGGAGCCGCAGCCCCTGCAAGGGCAACCACTTCCCTCGCGAGGGGAACCACGGCCCCCGCGACGGCGGTCATCCCCCTCCCGGGGGCAGCCACTCCCCCCGCCGGGGGAGTCACTCCCCTCCGGAGGGCGGTCTCTCCCCCCGCGGGGGGCGTCGCTGCCCTCGCGAGGGGGAATGCCGCCGTGCCGAGGGGAGTCATCGCCGTCCCGAGGGCGATGGCGCACGTCGCGAGGGCAGCCGTCGCCCTCGCGAGGGGACCAGCGCACGTCCCGAGGGGGCTCGCCGCCCTTGCGAGGGGAGCAGCGCACGTCGCGGGGCCTGTGAACGCCGTGCGGAGGGGAACCAGGCACGCGCCGGGGGCGATGGCCGCCCTGCCGAGGAAAGATTCGGCCGCGTCCAACAATCCGCCGGCAACCTGTGTCTAGAGAAGGCAAAGGGGTCAGGCCGCGCCCGATCCCCTGCGCTCTTTGAAAACTGAAGCAAGAACGCGACGAGCCCGGCGCCTCGCCGGGACCAGGCACACCGAGCCCCTCGCGGCTCCGCCTCCCCCAGAAGGCGGGCCGCGGGCCTTTTTTTCCATTTCGCGACATGGGAAGTACTTGCCGCTGACTTGGAACTGCCCTGATCTGTACTGTGGGATTGCGACTCGATGTTCTTGGCCGCCGGAATCGGATCATCGTCCTGTGCCGGAGCCTGCCCAGGTCGTTATGGTAGGGTCGTCGGATGGAATCGCGCGCTGGATGCCGAGCGCCGCGTGAGCGGTGATTGGATCGGGTTCGCGGTCCAGCAGGAGGCGGGAGAAGATAAGAATTACTTCTGTGTTCCTCACTGTCCGACCCATACCGTGGCACTGATCCCAAGCAAATGACATGCCAGACAAAAAGCATGCCAGCCCCAAAGTGCCATTTTGACGGGGGATCGTAAAAATGCCGGAAGTGCCTGGTTTTCAGTGGGTTGCCCGAGAGGAGGTGAGCTGCAAGGCTGTGGAAAACGAGAAGCAGAGACGGCTTTCGGGCCGGGTCGTAAAAAGGCCCAACTTAAGTGCCTGTAGACTCAGCGGGTTGGCGCGGTCGCCCTTGGAACTTCCCTGATCTGTACGGTGGGATTGCGACATACCTCCGCCATCGTTGATGATAAACGCCTCAACCTCTTGGAACTTCCCTGATCTGTACGGTGGGATTGCGACTTCTTCAGGAAGGCGACGATTCCCAACAGCTTCTGTCTCACTTGGAACTTCCCTGATCTGTACGGTGGGATTGCGACTTCTGAGCGCTCGTTGTGTCCATACTGAAGAGAATTGCTTGGAACTTCCCTGATCTGTACGGTAGGATTGCGACGGGTTCATGCCGGTGGGCCGCCAGACCGCCTGGTCCCTTGGAACTTCCACTTCCCTGATCTGTACGGTGGGGGGGCAGGAATCGGCCCAACGGGCCGAGAGAACGGAGCCCAGGGTCGAGGCCGTAGGCCGACACCCTGGGAGAGAAAGCCGATCAATGATAGCGGCCTGAAAGGTCGCGAGAGATTTTACCGATTTCGTTCAGGTTCTCCCGGCCTTTCAGGCCGTAGGAATGCGGGGGCCTTTTGACCCAGGGCATCGGCCTGCGGCCTCGATGCCCTGGGCTTGGCTCTCCCGGCCCGTTGGGCCGGACAGTCCGGCACTTCGCAAACTTCCCTGATCTGTACGGTGGGATTGCGACATGTTGGTACACCCGAAGAACCAAGCGTAACCAGCAAAGCGAACGGTATTGCGGCTAACCACGTCCAACTCGCGAGAACGGTCGGCCTGGGCCGCCGCGCACGGCCTCTGCTATACTAGGTACATGACGATCAAGAGATTGGACCACGTCAGCGTCGTCGTCGACGACCTTGCAGGCGCTATCGCTTTTTTCACCGCGCTCGGCATGACGCTCGAAGGCGAGGCGCCGGTCGAGGGCCCGTGGGTGGACCGCGTCAACGGGCTCGAAAGGGTCCAAGTCGACATCGTTATGATGCGGACCCCAGATGGGCACGGGCGGCTCGAGTTGACGAAGTTTCGCAATCCAAAACTGGTCGAGATCGAACCGGCGATCGCACCGCCGAACGCGCTGGGCCTCCGGAGCGTCATGTTTACAGTCGAAAGCGTCGACGACACTGTCGCTCGCCTGCGCGCCAACGGCGCCGAGCTCGTCGGCGAGGTGGTCCAGTACGAGGACAAGTACAGACTCTGCTACATGCGAGGCCCTGCGGGCATCATCGTCGCGCTGGCCGAGGAGCTCTTCTGAAGTGAGGAGAGTGAATATATGGTTTATTCTCTCCGCCGCCACCGCGCTCCCGGCCCCCACCCAATGCACTCGACCCTGCCGTCGTGCTGGAGCCGCCGGAGGACGCGGCGCCAGGAGCTGGGGCGCCTGCCGGGCGTAGAGGTCCTGCCGGCCCTTCGCCTCGGCGACGTCGGTCAACAGCCAGACCGAGCTGACCGGCAGGGCAAGGCCGGCCAGCCGGCCGCCGCGGAAGGAGCTCATGGGGTAGATAGTACCCTCTTTATTACCCTCTTTCCGCGGTATTACCCTCTTTCGGGCGCTCACCTCGCCATCTCCCTCCCCAGCTCCTCCGCCCATCGCGCTCCTTCGTCGATCCAGCTTCTCACTTCGCTCTCTGCGACTCCGAGCAGGGCCTCGGGGCCGCCGCGCAGCTTGCCGAGGAGGGGGAGAGGCCTGGGCAGGTTCTTCTCCCCCCACACGAGGGCCTCCCCGTCCTGTCCCGCCGGCTCTTCTCCCTGGAGATGAGCCCAGGAGCGCACGCCGAGGTCGACGCCTTCCCGCAGCGAGGGGAGGGCTTCGAGCGGGAAGCCGCCGGAGGCGAGGACGGCGGCCATCCGGATCTTGCGCTCGGCCTGCTCGAAGAGCTCGCGGGCGCGGGCGAGCCGGCGGGTGCGCTCGGCGTCGTCCGCTTCCGGCGAGCGGTCGAGGGTGGCTGCGCGATGGAGGAGGCGGGCGCCGGGTGCGAGCTGCAGGACTCCGGCTTTGGCGAGGCGCTCGATGGTCTCTAAGGTCGCGCGGTCGATCACCTCCAGTGCAGGCGGGGAGGCCGCGCCGGCCTGCTGCTCCGCCAGGAGGGTCTCGATCTGCCGGCGCGCCGGCGCGGTGTTCTGGTCGACCACGGCGAAGAGCGTCTCGCCGCCGCTCCCGGGCACCATCTCCAGGAGCAGGACGTGCTCGCCGAGCTTGGCGACGACGTCGTCGCGGAGGCCGCCGGCGGCAGGAGGAGGCGGCTCCGTGGGCCGCATCAGCGCTTCGAGACGGGCGACGAGGGCCTTGCGGCCGGAGGGGAGGGGCATCGCGCTCAGATCTCCCACGCCGTCGAGCACGCCGTCGGCCAGGGCCTGCTTGCCGGCGAGGAGCGGAAGCATCCGGTGCTCGATGCTGTCCTCGGTGACCAGATGGAGGACCTGGACCGGCCGCGTCTGGTGCTTGCGCCAGGCGCGGGCGATGCGCTGCTCGAGCCGCGCGGGATTCCACGGCAGGTCGAGGTTGATCACCACGTTCGCCGCCTGGAGGTTCAAGCCGACGCCTCCGGATTCGGTCGAGAGGAAGAGCCGGCACTCCGGGTCCTCCTTGAAGCGCCGGATCTCCTGCCGGCGCGCCATCTGGGGCACGGAGCCGGTGTGCCAGGCGAAGCCGAGCCCCATCTCGCCGGCGAGCTCGCGGACCAGCTCGAGCATCCGCTCCCATTCCGAGAAGATCAGCACCTTGGCTTCCCGGTCGGCCAGCACCTCGCCGAGGATCTCCTCCAGCTCGTGCAGCTTGGGGCAGACGCGGCAGTCGGAGTCGAGGATGTAGGGCGTGTCGCAGAGCATCCGCATGCACGCCAGCCACTGCTGGAGCTTCTTGAATTCATCGGGCGTCAGAGGGCGGCGCCGGGCCGCGGCGGCGAGGCGGGAGACCCGCAGCTCGTAGTCGCCGTACCGGGCGCCCTGCTCGGCGTCCATGGGCACGAAGTAGTGCTTGTCCGTGCGACCGGGCAGCTGCCCCTCGACCTCGCTCTTCCTCCGCCGCAGCAGGATGGGGGCGAGCCTCCGGTGCAGCTCGTCGAGGTTCCTGTAGCCCACCGGCCGGCCGCGGTCGTCCAGGTCGTAATATTGCCGGTTGAACCGGAAGAGCGGACCGAACAGGGCCGGATCGAGGAACTGGACGATCGAGTAGATCTCGTCGATGCGGTTTTCGAGCGGCGTGCCGGTGAGCACGAAGGCGTAGGGGCTCCGCAGGCGCTTGACCGCCTGGGCGGTGCGGCTCTGCCAGTTCTTGATCCGCTGCGCCTCGTCGAGGATGACGACGTCCGGCGCGAGCCGCTCCTGCATGTCGGCTCCGTCGATCAGGACCTGCTCGTAGTTGGCGAGATAGAAGAAGGCTCCCTCCTTGTACTGGAGGAGGCGCTGGGGGCGCGTCCCCTGGAGGATGCGGACGGGCAGGTCGGTGAAGCGGGCGATCTGCTCCTCCCATTCGCCCTTGAGCGAGGTGGGGGAGATGACCAGCACGCGCTCGATGCCGCGCAGGCGCCGCAGCAGCTCGCAGGCGGCGATCGCCTGGATCGTCTTGCCGAGGCCCATCTCGTCGGCGAGGAGCGCCCGCTCGGTGAAGGCGAGGTGCAGCATCCCTTCCTGCTGATAGGGATAGAGCGGGAGCTTCAGAAGGTCGAGGCTCTGCCGCCCGGCCTGGACGTCGGCGAGGAAGCGCTCGCGGGCCGTGCTCCGTGCCGCGCGCCGCCGCTCTTCGTCGGCCCAGGGGAGGAGCTGGCGCGAGAGCCGGATGCGCTTGCGGAGCTGGAACGGGGCCTCGCCGACCGTGCGGGCGAGCGCCGGGAGCGCCGTGGCCGGATTGCCGCGCAGCCGGCCGCCGGCGGTGAAGAACGGCCCCAGCAGAGCGCCGAGGCGCGACCCATCCGGCCCCTCCGGCCACTGGATGCGCACCTCCGGCCGCTCGCCGGAACGCCGGAGGAAGATCTCGGCTCGCGGGCTCGCGGCTTGCGCCCGGGACCTGCGCTCGAGGCGGGCCAGCGCGGCCTCGATGTGTTTGCAGGTCCCGAGACCGTTGACCCGATGGTCCGGGCAGCCGCAGGAGTTGTCCCGCTCGACGCGGGAACGGATCTCGACCTCGTAGGCGCTCCCCTGGGCGGAGCCGACGCGGCCCCCGGCGGAGCCGACCCGGAAAGTCCCGAAGACCGGCTCGTCCGCTTCGAGCGCTTCGACGGTGAGCGGCTCGACCTGGGCCCGCTGCCGCCGCCGCTCGATCTCCTCTTCGTCCGTGCTGAGCCACCCCTGAAACCGGGGACGGCGCTCCTCGACCCGCCCCGCCCGGCCGCCGCGGCGGCGCTCCTTCTTGGTGAATGCTTTTGCCATAGCGCCCTTTTTTACCACAAAGGCTCTCCGTTTTGCCGGTTGGAGGTACGCGGAATTCCGGGCAACTTGCCCGCTGTTTGTTCGTACTGATACACACAGGCCTTGCGGGGAGATGGCCGTGAAAGGACGGCATGGAGCCACGGTCCGTATATACGGATGTTGTCCAGGGAAGGGCCCTCCTCCGTGCAGAGACGAGGAGAGCGGTGACGCGCGGCGGCCCCGATCGCCGCCGGAGGTATGATCAGCCTTTGAAGTCACGGTGGCCACTCTTCGAAGGACTCTTTGGACGATGGCGCCGCCGGGGGGTCGACCGCCGGGCCTTCCAGGAGCTCGGGCGCGCGCTGGCGCTGATCGTCGACCGCGAGGCCCTGGAGTCCAGCGTGGCCGCGCGCCTGCGCGAGATGTTCGATCCGGACCGGATCGTCTTCCTCGAGCCCGACCTCGGCGAGGCCGTCTTCCGGCCAGGCTTCTCCTTCGGAATCGAGGACGCCGCGCTCTCCGGGGTCGAGATCCTCGGTCGCGGCAAGCTCGCCCGCTGGCTCAAAGTCAACGAGATCTCCTTCGTCCGCGATCGCCAGCCGGGGGTCTTCGACTACCTCGACCCGGTCGAGCAGGACCTGTTCCGCCGCCTGGGGATCGACGTCGCCGTTCCCATGGTCTCCATCAACCGGCTGACCGGGATCCTCCTCCTGGGGTGCGACCGGCCCGGGCGATGGCTGGTCGGGAGAGACCTCGAGCTGTTGCAGCTGCTGTCCGCGCAGGTGAGCCTCGCGTTCGAGAACGCGGCCCTCTACCGCGCGCAGCAGGACCGCCTCGACCGCCTCCACCGCGCCGAGCGCCTCGCCGCGGTCGGACAGCTCGCGGCCGGCGTGGCCCACGAGATCCGCAACCCCCTGACGGCGATCCGCTCGACCATGCAGTACCTCCTGCATGGGTTCGCGCCCGACGAGCCGCACCACGAGCTCGTGGCCGAGCTGCTGAGCGAGGTCGACCGCATCAACGGCACCGTCGGCGGCCTGCTCAGCCTCGGCCGGCCCGGCGAGCTCCATCTGACGGAATTCGATCTCATCGATCCGCTCTCCGCGTCGGTCCATCTGGTGCAGGCCCGCGCAACCGAGCAGGGGGTCGCTCTCGAAGCCCGCCTGGGCAGCGAGCCGCTGCGCGTCCGCGGCGATTCGGGCCAGCTCAAGCAGGTCTTTCTCAACCTGCTGCTCAATTCCCTGCAGTCCATGCCCGGCGGCGGCCGGATCACGGTGGCGGCGGCTTCCTGGTCTCCCCCGAGCAGCCCGGGGGCGCGCTGGGCGCAGGTCCGCATCGCCGACACCGGGCCGGGCATTCCGCCGGACCAGGTCCGCCGCGTCTTCGATCCCTTCTATACGACCAAACGGGATGGCACGGGTCTCGGGCTCGCCATCTGCCACGGCATCGTCGAGAGGCATCAGGGCGAGATCGAGCTCGAGAGCGAAGAGGGACGGGGTACCACGGCTTCGGTCCGCTTGCCGCTCGTGGAGAATGCCGCATGGCCAACGTCCTGATCGTCGATGACGAGCGGCCGATCCGGCGCATCCTGACCGTGCTCCTCCAGGAGAGACGCCACCGCGTGGCCGAGGTGGGCTCGGGCCAGGAGGCGCTCGACCTGCAGCCGGAGTTCAAACCGGACCTCGTCCTCCTCGACTTGCGGCTCCCCGGTGTGGACGGCCTGGAGATCCTGCAGCGGATGCGCGCTCTCGCGCCGCGGCTGGACGTGATCATGATGACCGCGCACGGCTCGATCTCCTCGGCCGTCGAGGCGATGCGCTGCGGCGCCTTCGATTACGTCGCCAAGCCGTTCGACAACGACGAGCTGATGATGATCGTCGACCGGGCCCTGGAATTGCGCCGGCTCTCCTCCGAGGTCGAGGCGCTGCGCCAGGAGCTCGAGGCCCGCTACGGCTTCCACGAGATCGTCGGCACCAGCCGCGAGCTCCAGGAGGTCTTCCGCATGATGGCCAAGGTCGTGCGGGTCGACGTGACCGTGCTGATCACCGGCGAATCGGGCACCGGCAAGGAGCTGGTGGCGCGGGCCCTCCATCGCCGCGGCGCGCGGGCACAGGGGCCGTTCGTCCCCGTCAACTGCAGCGCCATCCCGCAGACGCTCGTCGAATCCGAGTTCTTCGGTCACGAGAAGGGGGCGTTCACCGACGCCCGCGAGAGCCGGCCGGGCAAGTTCGAGCAGGCGGACGGCGGCACGCTCTTCCTCGACGAGGTGGGGGACCTCGCGCTCGACGCCCAGGCCAAGCTGTTGCGGGCGCTGCAGGAACGGCAGATCTCCCGCGTCGGCGCCCGGGCTCCGCGGACGGTGGACGTGCGCGTCGTGGCCGCCACCAACAAGGACCTGGAAAAGGAAGCGCGCGAAGGGCGCTTCCGCGAGGACCTCTACTGGCGCCTGAACGTCGTCCACGTGCGCCTCCCGCCTCTGCGCGAGCGGCGCTCCGACCTGCCGGTCCTGATCGATCACTTCCTGGACCGGTTCAATCGCGAGCTCGGCCTCGCGATCGGCTCGGTTGCGGCGGAAGCCCGGCAGCTGCTCTGCGACTACGACTGGCCGGGCAACGTGCGCGAGCTGGAGAACACCATCTGCCGCGCCATGGTCCTCTGCGAGGGCGACACCCTGACCGCGGCCGACCTGCCCGGCCGGGTCCGCGGCGTGCTCCACAACGGCCCGCCGGTGGCGGTGAAGGACCTCGCCCGGCTCACCCTCGGGGAGGCCGTGGTGCAGGCCACCGAGCGGCTGGAGAAGATGATGATCCTGGCGCGCCTGGCCGAGCACCGGGGGAGCCGCACGGCGACCGCCGAGAGCCTGGGCGTGAGCCGCAAGACGCTGTTCAACAAGATGCGCCAGTACGGGCTGACCGGGGACGAGATCGAAGAGGAGCCGTAGGCCCTCACCGTGCCATCAATCCCCCCCGGGTGTAGTCGAGGTACAGGCGTTCGACGTCCTCATAGCGCAGCTCCTCGCGGGTGCGCGCCAGCACCTGCCGGCCTTCCTGAAGGAAGCCGGCGCGGTCGGCGAGCTGGCGGACCCAGACCAGCTCCTGGAGGGTGATCAGCAGCGCCTTGCCCTGGTCGCGCAGCCGTTCCAGGATCTCGACCAGCTCGGCGGCGGCCTTGGGATCGACGCCGGAGAGCGGCTCGTCGAGCAGGATCGCCGGCGCGTTCCTGGCCATGGCCACGGCGAGGCCGAGCTTGCGGAGCGCGCCGGTGCCGATCCCGGCCAGCTTCTGATCGAACGAGGCCTCCGGCAGGCCCACCTCCCGCAGCAGCATCTCGCAGTCGCCGGAAACCGCCCGCGAGCGTCCGGCCAGCCGGGCGAAGAATTCGAGGTTCTGCCGCACGGTGAGCCGCTCGTAGAACGTCATGCCGTCGGACAGGAAGGCCACCCGCCGCCGGGCTTCCTGGGGGTCCTGCGCCACGTCGCAGCCGCCGAGGAGCGCCCGGCCGGCCGTGGGCATGGTGAGGCCGAGGAAGAGATTGATCACCGTGGTCTTCCCCGCGCCCTTCGGCCCGAGCAGGCAGTAGATCTCGCCCGGCGCGATCCGGAGGTTCAAGGCATCGAGGGCCAGCTGGCCGTTGGGATAGCGCTTGCTGAGGTCGACGGCTTCGATCATGGTTCACCCCGCGTCATAGCGAGAGAAGGCGAAGAGGGCCGCGGCCGCGAGGAGAAGCGTCTCCAAGAGAAACGCCAGGAGGGCCGGACGGGTGGAGGTCAGGCCCTTGCGCAGAGTCCGCTCACGGAAGGCGAAGCCGGGGAGAGATCCGGGCGCGATGGGGCGCTGCGACATGTAGCCATGGAAATACAGGATGTGGGGGCTCTCCGGGTCCGCGGCGTCGAGCTGCCGCACCCGTTCGCGCATGGCGGCGCGGAGGACCCACGCCTGCGTCAGGAAGGCGCGGTCCCGCTCGACGCCGCTGCCGAGCAGCCGTTCGGCGATCGTCTGGACGAGCGACGGCGGGGATACGGAAGCCAGGGTGCGGGCCAGCTCCGCCTGCCGCAGCTTCTGCTGGAGGACCTGGCGGCGGATCTCCTCCTGGAGGAAGGACCGCCGATTCTCTCCGCGCGCGGAGATCTTCTCCCACGCGTACCCGTCGGCCGCGGCCCAGGAGGACGGCCGCCACCGTCCGTCCTGCCCGGCGATCTCGCGCCGGGCCTCCTGCCGGGCCTCGGCCATGCGCTGGTTGACCTCGGCGCGGGTCGGGAACGGTTGCAGCCTCCGGGCGAGCAGGACGGAGAGGGCCGGGACCACGATGACCGCGGCCACCCAGAGCAGGGCGAGGACGCCGAGGCTGGTCGAGGGCTCGCGGGTCAGCGAGGAGACGAGCAGGGCGAGGAGCACGAAGAACGCCGCCGCCCAGAGCCCCAGGAGCACCCCCAGGCCGGCGCGGGCGAGATCCTCCTCCGCGAGGCGGAAGCCGCCGAGGCCGGAGGCGACGAGAAGGCTGGCCACGGCGCCGGCGAGGAACGGGACCGCGAGGCAGGACCAGGCGGCGAGGAACTTGCCCGCCAGGATCTTCCAGCGCGGGATCGGCAGCGAGAAGACGAGCTTCAGCCGTCCCGACCGCCGCTCGCCGCTCATGGCGCCATGGCAGAGGAGGAAGGCGCCGATCGAGAGGACGACCCGGATGGCGAGCATCCAATCGACCGCGGGAGCTCCGGACAGGCGCGGATCCTCCCCGGCAGCCCTGCGCAGCTCCGGCTCCTCCAACGCGCTCAGCACCTGATCGTAGGTGTCGGGCGTCGCGGTCTGCCCGCCCTCGACGACCACGGCGAGACGCCAGGGAGGTTTGAGGGCCGGGTACCGGAGCACCGAGAGCTCATCGAGCGAGGCTCCTTCCAGGCGCCGGGCATAGTCCTTCGCAGAGCCCGCCTGGTCCGCGGCGTCCCGCCGGAACCGCGCGGAGGAGATGACGGCGGCGAGCACCATCAACGCCACCAGGAGGACCGCCGGAGCCCAGAGACGGATGCTGTCCGCCGCCAGCCGCACCTCGTTCCAGAACACCGTCGCAACGACCCGGCGGGGCCTGCCCACGGCGGCGGGCGCCGGGAAGCCGCGGTCCGCGGCGGCGGGGGTCTCCCGGAGCGAGACGAGCGGTGCCGGCGAGCCGCTCATCGGGGAGACCATCGCCGGAAGCGCGCCGAGACCGCGGCCCAGGCCAGCAGGTTGAAGGCCAGGAGCCCGAGCGCCTCGGGGATTCCGCGGCGCAGGCACTCGAGGAACCCCGCGCCCGGAGGGACGAAACGAGGCATGTCCGCCAGCGGCAGCCGGCGGGCCGGATCGCCCGCCAGGGCGGCCTGCTCGCGGCTCACCCGGCCCGCGATCTCCGGATCGCCGAGCCGTGCGAAGAGCCGCTGGACGTCCTCCGGCCGCGCCTCATCGGGCGTGAGGCCGAGAAACAGCGGCCAGGGGTGGAGCCGGTCCGGACGATCGTCGGTGAACCAGCGCCAGGACGCGAACGCATTGCGCTCCTCGAAGTAGCGGATCAGGGCGAGGCGGTAGTCCCGGCAGGCCGCGAGGAAGCGGTCGTACTCCGCGGTCGAGGTCCCGGCGAGCTCTTCCGACAGGTTGTCGAGGAGGACGGCGGGAGAGATCATGCCCAGCATCAGGCCGAGCCTCTCGGCGGCCCTGAGGTGCTCCTCGGCGCGCCGCTGCTCGGCGAACACGGTCTCAGCATAGCGCATCCCGAGCGCCACCTCGGTGCGGTAGTAGGCGCTGAGCGCGTCGTAATAGGCGGCCGATCCGTAGCGGTAGCGCACGGCCCGGTTCTCGCCGCTCGCGAAGGAGATGGCCGAGTCGCCGTTGAAGACGGCGCGCAGGGGCACGCGCCGGAGCTCCGCCTCGAGGCGCCGGTCCCGTTCGGCGAGGAGCTCGGCGCCGCGGCGCTCCGCGGCCAGCCGGGCCTCGCGCGCACCCCCGAGATCGGCCACCAGGGTGCGCACCGCTCCCGGCAGGACGACCACCGCGGCGAGCCAGATCACGACCGCCAGGGCGAGCACGCGCGACCGCTTGCGCGAGGACAGGGAGATGAGCACGCCGAGAAGGAACATGAGCGAGAGATAGAGGACGTACCCCGCCCCGAGCCCCGCCGCGCGCAACCACTGCCGGACCGAGAGCTCGACGTCGACCTGCTGGACGAAGATCGCCAGGCTGACCAGGAGCGCCCCGCCGAGCGGCAGCGCCAGGCTCAGCAGACCGCCCAGGACCTTGCCGGCGAGCAGGGTGTGGCGCGGCAGGCCGGAGGCGAGGAGCGCGGAGAGCGCTTGGCCGTCCCGCTCGACCGCCACCGCGTCGTGGGCGAGCAGGAGCGCGAGGAGGCCGAGGACGACCGCCACGATCGCCGTGAGGTCCGCCGCGGGAGAGGTGACGAGGAACTCGTTGCCCCGGTATCCGCCCGTGGCCTCCGCCGGAACCGCGAAGAGATTGATGGTCGCATCGGTCCCCAGCTGGGCGTCGTAGCCCTGGTCCAGCACGCTGAGCGGCTCCGGCGGGCGGACCACGACCGGCTGCAGGTACGAGTAGACCGTCTCCTCCTGAAGCGCGCGCGCATGCGCGGCGACGCGGTCCCGATACGCCTCCAGCCGCAGGTTGTAGTCCCGGGTGACGAGCAGCGTGGACGACGCGGCCAGCAGGAGCGCCAACAGCGTCCCGACCCGCAGGGGAAAGCCCGCGAGATGGAACTGAAATTCCTTTCGAATCACAGCACGCAGCATGTCTCGTCTTTCCGCGGAAGGGTACTCCGGGGCCGGAGTATATCGTGGCTTGCTGCATCCCGCATGCCAGGGAGACCGGGGGCGTTCCGGCACGGCTCGCCCATCCGGCAGGGGTAGGGGCTTACCCGCGTTGAGTAGCGCGTTACCCGAGTCGAAAGGTTTTTCGCTCTCCTTCACCTCCTTGCATCCCTGGTCCACCCCTTGCAGAAGTCCTTTCGCGCAGGTTGCCAAGCGGGGAGGTCACAATGCTTCGAATGAGCAGTTACGTGATCTTTGTCAATCTTCCGGACAGCGAGGACGAGGTCCTCCTGGTCCACGGATACACCGGCGCGTACGACAAGGTTTCTCGCCGGGTGGCCGGCTTCCTGCGGTCCCGGGGCGCCAGGACCGCGGCGAGCCCTCTCTACGGCGCGTGGAGCGAGGAGGCGGACGCCGCCGAGCCGGTCGCCGATCCGTCCGACTCCCTGATCGAGCACCTCTGCGCCCAGGGCTACCTCACCGAGCTGAGCAGCGAGCAGGAAGAAACCTTTTTCGGCCGGCTGGCCACCCGTCTCCACGAGCGGGCTTTGCAGCAGCCTCCGAGCTACATCTTCATGCCGACCTACGACTGCAACCTGCGCTGCTCGTATTGCTACCAGGATCACATGCGGAGCGACTGCAACCTGCGTCATCTGCTGCGGACGATGCAGCCTCCGATGGTGGACCGCATCTTTGCGGCACTGCCGAAGATCGAGGCGCTCCACGGGGTGGCGCCGGGATCGCGGCACCGGCGCAACATCGGGTTCTTCGGCGGCGAGCCGCTGCTCGCGGCGAACCGGCCCGTGGTGGAGCACATCCTGGCCCGCGCCTTCGACCTGGGACCGGTCGACGTCTGGGCGGTGAGCAACGGGACCGAGCTCGCCGCCTATCGCGACCTCCTCGGCCCCGTTGGAATCGCCATGCTCCAGATCACCCTCGACGGACCGCCGCCGCAGCACGACCGCCGGCGGATCTACGCCGACGGCTCCGGCTCGTACGAGCGGATCGCCGGGGGGATCGACCTGGCCCTGGCAGAGGGCGCGGTCGTGAGCCTCCGGATCAACGTCGACCGGACGAACCTGGCCGACCTGCCGGCCGTGGCCCGCGAGCTCGCGGCGCGCGGCTGGGCCGCGCATCCGGGCTTTGCGGCCTACACCTCGCCGGTGCGCGCCGGGAACGGCAAGACCGACCCCGGCTCGACGTTCTCCACCTGGGATCTCGACCGGGAGCTGACGCGCCTGCGCGGGGAGCATCCCGAGGTCGCGGTCCTCTCCCGTCCGGACGAAGGGCTGCGCGCCCGGGCCCGGCGGATCTTCGACACCGGTGGCGAGGTCCTCCCGAGCCTGCGGCCGAGCTTCTGCGGCGCCCACGACCGCATGTACATCTTCGATCCGTTCGGTGACATCTACTCCTGCTGGGAGCGGACCGGCGATGCCAAGATCCGCACCGGCCGCGTCCTGCCGGACGGCGAGGTGGAGCTGAGCCGGGAGCAGCTCGCGGTCTGGCAGAGCCGGACCGTGGCGAGCAATCCGGTCTGCCGCCGCTGCCGCTATGCGCTCCATTGCGGAGGCGGCTGCGCCGTGCTGGCCCTGGGCAGCAACGGCTCGTACAACTCGAACTATTGCGATGGATTCTCCTCGCGTTTCCAGGCCAGCCTCGCCGAGGCCTACCGGCAGCACCTGGCCGGTGGCGCGCCGGTGGCGCTGCGGGAGAAAGTCTGCGATCTGTGATCTCCGGGAAATGATCCGCCGGGAGGCCCGGCGGTTTTTTGATGTGAGGATCTGACGATGAAAAAGAGTTGGTGTGCTGGGCAGGTCGTACGTTTGAATGGAGCCGCATTCCGGCTGGGCGCGCAGGATATCCAGACGGGGGATCTGGAGGCGCTGGTGGACTCGGTTCTGGCGCAGGTTCTCGGCGGCAATGACGAGTCGACGAACTGTGTCCAATACTCCTGCAATCTGTTTGCGGGAGGAGAGTCAGCTTGAGGAGTCCCTCCCCGGCGGCTCCGGCCGCCGGGGAACGCTTTTTCATGACGCGAGGAGCTCGATGAGAACCAACAGCATCGCTCTCAATCATTCCGGAATCGAAGCTGAGCTCGACCGCTTCCTGGCGGAGGTCTCCCGGCCCGGCAACCTGTCGCGCGAGATCCGGGAGGTCCTGGAGCACATCCATGCGAACCTCTTTGATCCCGATCTCAACGTGCAGAGCATCAAGAGGCGATGTCGCATCCGCGACAACAACATCTCCTGCCGGTTCCGGCATGTCCTGGGAATCACCCTCAAGGAATACATCGAAACCCTCCGCTTGAACGCCGCCCTCCGATTGCTCGAAAAACGGTTCCCTGTCTTCGACGTCGCCATGGCGGTCGGCTACCTGTACCCCCAGACCTTCTACCGCGCCTTCCACCGCAAGTTCGACCGCACGCCGACCTCCGCCGCCTGAGGACCGAGGGGCCCAGGGGGTGAGGGTCCCCTCAGGCCCCGATCACCGACATCCGCTCGATTTTCTCGCCGGGGTTCAGGAAGAGATTCGACTCGAGGTTGTACTGCCGGGTGTAGAGCGCGTGATAGCGGCCGCCCAGGGCGAGCAGCTCCCCGTGACGGCCGCGCTCGACGATCTGTCCCTGTTCCAGCACCAGGATCAGGTCGGCGTTGCGGATGGTCGACAGCCGGTGGGCGATGACGAAGGTGGTCCGTCCGCGCATCAATTCGGCCAGGCCTCGCTGGATCAGGGCTTCGCTCTCGCTGTCGAGCGAAGAGGTCGCCTCGTCGAGGATGAGGATCCGCGGGTCCGCGAGGATCGCCCGCGCGATCGCGACCCGCTGCCGCTCGCCGCCGGAGAGCTTGACGCCCCGCTCGCCGACGATCGTGGCGTAGCCGTCCGGCAGCTTCGTCACGAAGGCGTCACAGCCGGCGATGCGGGCGGCCTCCACGATCTCGTCGCGGGAAGCATCCGGCCGCGCATAGGCAATGTTTTCGAACACGGTTCCATCGAACAGGAAGCTCTCCTGGAAGACGACTCCGAGGTGGGCGCGGTAGTCGTTCAAACGCAGCGTCGCGAGGTCCCTGCCATCCACCAGGACCTGGCCGGCGGTCGCACGGTGGAAGGCGGCCACCAATCCGATCAGCGTGCTCTTGCCGGAGCCGGAGGAGCCGACCAGCGCCACCGACATGCCCGGCTCGGCGGTGAACGAGATGCCGCGCAAGACCGGCGTCTGCTCCTGGTATTCGAACCAGACGTCGCGGAGCTCGACCCGCCCGGTGACCGCGTCGAGCGGCGCGTGGAGGACCTCGCCGGCGCTCTCGATCGTCTCGCTGCGGATCTCGCGGATGCGCTCCAGGCCGGCGAACGCCTCGCTGATCTGGCCTCCGATGTTGACGATCTGCGTCACCGGGTTCACCAGGAGGCCCAGATACAGGGTGAACGAGAAGAACGAGCCCAGCGTCATCCGGCCGGCCAGCACCTCGTTCGCCCCGATCGCCATGATCGCGACGCCCAGGAGGCCGAGCAGCAGCGTCGACGTCCCGCCGATCAGCGAGATCCTGGTGACTGTCGCGACGACGTTGCGGAACAGGCGGTGGGCTCCCTTGGCGAAGACGAGCGCCTCACGCCGCTCGGCGCGGTAGACCTTGACGACCCGCACGCCGGAGAACGACTCGGAGAGCCGGCCCGAGATCTCGGCATTGATCCGGGAACGCTCGCGGAAGAGCGGCCTGAGCACTTTGAACGACCGCTGCATGACGGCCGCGAAGAGCGCCAGCACGGCGATGACGATCACCGCCAGCCGGGCATTCAAGGAGACGAGGATGGCGAGCGCCAGCACCGCGGTCAGGACGCCGCCCACCAGCTCCACCACGCCCGTCCCCACCAGGTTGCGCAGCCCGTCCGCATCGTTCATCACGCGCGCGAGGAGGACGCCCGATTTGGTGCGATCGAAATAGCCCACCGGCAGACGGCCGACGTGCCGCTGCAGGGTGCGGCGCATCTCGGTGATCGACCGGTGCGCCGCCTTGCCGAGGACCTGCGCGAGAGAAAAGGAGCTGAGCGCCTGGAGGAGCGTCGCGCCGCCGCCGACGAGGACGAGCTGCACCAGCAGGGCCCGGTTGTGCCGTCCGACCACCTCGTCGAGGAGAACCTTGGTCATTCCGGGGAGCACCAGACCGCAGAGGCGGTTGACGAGGATCAGCAGGAGGCCGACGGCGAGGCGCCCCTTGCGCGCCCGCACGATCTCCCAGGCGTCGGTGAGGATCACCGGGAGCTTCCCCGGCACCTTGAGCTTTCCGGCGGAATCGCGGGGGAGGTGCCGCTGCTTCGAGGAGACGACGCCGCCGTAGAGGCCGGCGCGCGCGGCTCCGGAGTTGGCTTCGATCGGAATGCTCATGGGCGCCCCGCATCGACGTCGGGGCGCGCCGGAGCGGACGCTCCCGCCAGGACGGTCACCGTGCCGAAATCGGTGAGCGGCTTGTCCCGTCCCTGGTTCGGACCGACGACCAGGATGGTGAAGTCGTCCGGCCGCCAGTGGCGGGCCGCCCGCCGGACCTGGTCGGACGTCACTGCCTCGATCCCCGCCCGGTAGCGGGAGAGCCAGTCGAGAGGATAGCCGTGATACTCCAGGAGGAGCTGCCGGGCGAGCACCTCGCGCGGGGAGTCGAAACGGAAGACGAAGGAGTTGAGGAGGCCCTGCCGGGCCCGGCTCACCTCCTCCTCGGTCGGCGGGAGCTCCGTGAGGCTGCGGGCCTCCTCCAGCAGGGCCTCGACGCCGGCGCCGGTCGTCTCCGCCTTGGTGGAGAGGTAGAGGGAGGCGAGCCCCGGATGGTCCCATTCGCTGTCGACCGCGCCCCACACGGCATAGCCGAGGCTCTTGCGGGTCCGCACGTCGGCGAACAGCCGCGACGAGAACGAGCCGGAGAGAACCTGATTCAACACCTCGAGGGCATAGAAGTCGGGATCGCTCACCAGGACGCCGAGATGTCCCATCTGGATCGAGGACTGCGCGATTCCGGGCTTCTCGACGTAATAGACGCCGGGAGCCGGCTGCTGCCGGTAGGACGCCGGTTGGGGATGCCATGCGGCGCCGCGCGGCCAGTCGCCGAAAACCTGGCGGATCAGCGCCACGGCCTCCTTGCGTTGGAAGTCGCCCACCAGTCCGAGGACCATCCGGTCCGGATGGAACGCCGCGGCATGCCAGCCGATCAGATTTTCACGCCGGATGGCGCCCAAGGTCGCGGGCGTCTCCGCCCGTCCATAGGGAGAGTCGGCGCCGTAGACGATCCTGCGGAGCTCGCGCAGCGCGACCTTGCCCGGGTTGTCGTTGCGGCGGGAGACGTCGGTGATCGCCTGGGTCCGCGCCACCTCCACCTCGGGCGCGTCGAACGCGGGCCGGCGCAGGAGGTCGGCGAAGACGCGGAACACCTGGGGGAAATCCGCGGCCAGCGAGGAGACGGTCGCACGGGTCAGGTCCTCTTCGGCGGTGATCTCGATCTCGGCCGCGCGGCTTTCGAGATAACCGTCCAAGGCGTCGCCGGGCAGGCTCCCGGTGCCTCCGGCGCGCATCGCTCGCGCGCCGAGAACGGCCAATCCCGCCTGGTCCGCGGGATCGAAGCGCGAGCCGGTGCGGATGAGGACCGTGGCGTCGACGAGCGGCAGCTCATGGTCTTCCAGCAGCATGACGACCAGCCCGTTCCCGAGCACCAGGCGCTCGGGTTGCGGGATCGCGAACGGCGGCAAGGGCGGATAGTGCAGGTCTTCGACGCGGCTGACCTGCGCCGCCGCGGAGAGCGACCAGCCGGCGGCGAGCAGGAGGGCCGCGAGCCTGAGCTTCTTCATGGGTTCTCCTTGTCATCCTTCCGGACGGTCATCGCCACCGTGCGGTTCGGGGCCTGGAACGTCGCCTCCGCAACCCGCCGGATGTCGGCCTTGGTCACCCGGTCCAGGCGATCGATCGAGCGGAACAGCTCGCGCCAGTCGCCATCGAGGCACTGGTGCTCGGCGAGCTCGATGGCGAGGCCCTGGTTGCTGCGCAACGAGCGGAGGAGATTCTCTTTCGAGCGGGCCTTGAACCGGGCCAGCTCGCCGTCCGTCACATCCTCCGTTTTCAACCGGTCGAGCTCCTCCCGCAGGGCAGTCTGGATCTGCTGATGGGTCACTCCCGCGGCCGGGACGACGAGCACTCCCCACAGGTTGGGATACTTTTTCCCGGGAAACCCGGAAAGGGCCTGCACGTTCGCCGCGAGCTTCCTGTCATGCACCAGCGACCGGTAGAGGCGCGACGTGCGGCCATTGGTGAGGACGTCCTCGATCGCGTCGTAGACCGGCTGGTCCGGATGCGTCTGGGCCGGCCTGTGGTAGGCCTCCAGGTAGGACGGCTGCCCCGGATCCTCCAGAACGACCGTCCTCTCGGCGATCTGCGGCGGCTCTACGGCACGCAGAGGCGGCGGCGCGGGCCGCGCGGGGATGCGGCCGAAATACTTGTCGATGAGCGGAATCAGGGTGACGGCCTCTACGTTCCCGACGATCACGGTGTAGAGGTTCGATGGCGCGTAATAGGTCTCGAAGAAGTTTTCCGCATCCGTCATCGTCATCGAATCGAGATCGCTCATGGTGCCGATCCCCGGCTGCCCGTACGGATGGTGCTGGAACGCCGTGGTCCGCAGCTGCTCGGCGAGACGGCCGAGCGGCTGGCTCTCATAGCGCATCCGGCGCTCCTCCTGGACCACCTTCCGCTCCTCGTAGAACTCGCGGAAGACCGGATGATAGAACCGCTCGGATTCGAGGAACGCGAAGAGCTCCACCTTGTTCGACGGGAGCGAATAGAAAAACATTGTCCGGTCCGCGTCCGTCACGGCGTTGATCGCCGCCGCTCCTTCGCGCGTGAGGATGGAGTCGAGCTCGTTGGGCACGACGTACCCGGCCGCCTCCGCCTGCCGGGTTTTGAATTCCGCAAGGAGCCCCTCCAGCCGGGCGGCGTCCGGCCGCGGCGCCAGCCGCTCCGCCTGATAGGCCTGGTACGCGGCTTCGAGGTCCGCGAGCGCCTTGGCCTCGCCCACGGGGTCCTTGGTGCCGATGAGGGTCGTTCCCTTGAACGCCATGTGCTCGAACATGTGCGCCAGGCCGGTGATCCCGGGGACGTCCTGCGACGAGCCGGCGTCGGCCAGCGTGACGAAGGAGAAGACCGGCGCCGTGGGCCGCTCGACGATCAGGAACGTCCAGCCGTTGGCCAGCTTGTGGAGCGTCGTCCGCGCCTCGAACGACGCCAAGTCCTGGGCCGCGGCGGCGCCGGCCAGGAGGAGGAGAAGCGCCGTGAAGGCGCACCAGAGAAAAACCTTTCGGATCATCGGCCGATCTCCTGGGGTCCCGCGGAAACCCGGAGGACTCCGTACTTGATCAGGCGGCCGATGTGCCGGCCGACCTCGGTGGCGCTGCGCGGCCGGGGCGCCGCGGCCAGCTCGACGAGCCGGTCGATCCGCGTCGGCCCCTCGGATTCGAGAGTCGCGATGACCTGGTGGAAGAGGTCGGCGTCGAAGTGCGGGCTCGTGCCCAAGACGCCCGGGAGCCGGCGGGCCACGCCGCCGAGAGCCTGGTTGACCTCGACGCTGTCCTCCGCCTGGAGCGACCGCGTCGGGTACCCGGCAAAGACCTCCTGAAACGACGAGCAGGCGAAAGGTCCGGACTTCGCCCGCACGGCGCCGGCACGCTCGAGAAGCTCGAGCCACAGGGCATCGTATTGACCGACCACGACCGGCCAGTCGAGCGTCTCCGCCGCGCGCCGCTTCGCCTCCCGGCCCATCCTCTCCCGGAGATCCGGGCTCGCCAGGAGAAGCTGCAGGGAGTGCAGGAGGTGGTCCACGTCCACGGCCGTGCTCATCGAGATCAGGTTTTCCTGCGGAATCCCCGAATAGAGCGTGAGCATGTGCCAGGGCTCCGCCACCGGCGGCAGATAGGTGGGGATCAGAAATCCCGTCTCGCCGTGCTCCACGAGCTCGCCGTGCGCGCCCCAATCCGAGGTCACGACGGGCAGGCCGCTCGCCATGGCCTCGGCGAGAGTCATGCTGAAGGATTCCTGGGTGTTCTCCGTGGGAGAGACGAAGACGTCGGCCGCGGCGAAGATCTCCAGCTTCGCCGTCCGACTCACGTCGGTCAGGATCTGCACGCGGTCGCCGCAGCCGAGCTCCCGGGCGAGCCCCAGGAGTGGAGAGCCCATCCTGAGCTGCGTATCATCCCCGGCCATCAGAAGGACGGCGCCCGAGTCCTTGGGAAGCTGGGAAAACGCGATCATCAAGGGGAGCAGATCGCATTTGTCCATCGCCAGCCGGCCGAAGCACAGGAAGACCACCGCCGACGAGGGGATGCCGTGGGTGCGGCGGGCCTCCTCCTTGCCGATCGATGCATGCTCGTGGAAATCGATCCCGAACGGGATGACCGGCATTTCGAACGGAATGGTGGAGCAGGAGCGGATCTCCTCGGGAACCGAGAAGAACAGGTTTTCGAGCGCCTTCTTCGCCGCGCGGCTGGGGCAGACGAACGCATCGTGCCGGCCGAGCATAGGGAGGAGCGCGCTGGTGAAGAAATAGCGGATCCGGGGCGCGGGAGACAGGGAATGAAGAATCGCGGTGATCGGCCAGTCGGGCCGGTGCAGCCGCGAGCGGAGCCAGGCGAGCTGGATCATCTCCGGACCGACCGACAGGAGGACCAGCCGCGCGATCGACGCGAGCTCCGACGGATCGTTCGCGGACACCATGGAGAGGCGCCCCGCATGCTCCTGAAGCCAGGGCGGCGCAGCGCGCAGGAACGAGGTGGCCGCTTCCCGGGTCACGTGCACGGGCCCGAGACGGCTGTGGGCCAGGAGCGCCTTGGCAAACCCGGCGAGAAAGACGTCGAAGCCTTGGACGCGCACCTCCTTGCGCATGGATTTCTGCAGCTCTCTGTCGCGAATCTCGCCGTCGAACAGCAACGCGCCGGCCAGGGAGTCCGTGAATTGTTCTGTGCGATCCATGGTGCGCTCCGTCCTCCTCAAGGAAAAAGCAGGAGAGCGGCAGCCAGCCAGCCGCTCTCCTGGCAAGCGATTTAGCCGTTGTCGATGCAGCCGGCGTCCGGAACGAACACCGACGAGGAGCTGCAGTCGCTGGAGCTGCAGGTCGACCAGCACATCTCGTCGTCGAGGGGATCGGCGATCGACGTCAGGCTCTGGAGGGCGAGAACGTTTTCCATTGTCTTCTCCTTACGTTTGTGTTGTGAAGGTGTCGGCGCACGACAAGCTCCATGGTACGGATGGGCCGCAAGCAAGGAAGCGTCGCGCGTCTTCGCGTTTTGTCTGGGATGACGGCCGCCCGTGTTGGGGGGAAGCTCCCCCCTACTGGGTACGAGCTCCCCTCTGACGGGTACGAGGTCCCCCCTGCTGGGTACGAGCTCATCCCTGCTGGGGCGACGGCTCCCCCAAGAGGGGCGACGGCCGCCCCTGTTGGGTACGAGGTCATCCCTCCTGGGGGAGCCTTTCCCCCTGCAGGGATGAGCTTCGCCCCGTCAGTCCCGGCCTCCGCCCCGTCAGTCCCGATGTTCGCCCCGTCAGTCCTCGCCTTCGCCCCGCGAGTACCGGCCTCCGCCCCAAGACAGCCGGCCTTCGCCCCGTGAGGACCGGTGTTCGCCCTGGCGAGACGCCGGCGGTGGCCGCCCTGCCGAGGGAAGATTGGGCCGCGTCCAACAATCCGCCGGCAACCTGTGTCTAGAGAAGTCAGAGGGGCCAGGCTGCGCCCGATCCCCTGCGCTCTTTGAAAACTGAAGCAACAACGCGACGAGCCGGGCATCTCGCCGGGATCCGGCCTATGAAGAGGAACTGGGGAGGAAGATCTCCCCAAGCCGCGGCAAAGAGAGTAGGATTATTTGGGCAGCAGCCCTGTCATGGTCGCCGAGTGGAAGCAAGCGGTGTGCCAGACAAAAAGCATGCCAGCCTCAAAGTGCCATTTTGACGGGGAGATCATAAAAGGACCGGAAGTGCCCGGCCTTCAAGAGGTTACCAGAGAGGAGGTGAGCTGAAAGGCTGTGGAAAACGAGAAGCAGAGACGACCTTCGAGCCGGGTCATAAAAAGACCCAACTTAAGTGCCTGTGGACTCAGAGGGTTGGAACGGCCGCCCTTGGAACTTCCCTGATCTGTACGGTGGGATTGCGACTCAATCGTGACGTTGCAGCCATCGGCTGCTTTCATCCTTGGAACTTCCCTGATCTGTACGGTGGGATTGCGACGTGATTCAGTTGGCCATCTGCTCCGACATGATCCAGTGCGCCGGAACTGCCCTGATCTGTACGGTGGTCGGTTGCGACGAGAGGCTGCTGCCGCCCCTCTGGGGCTTGGAAAAGAGTGGGTGCTCCTTACCCGGGGTCGCTGCTCCTTCGTCGCTCTGACCCCGGGCTACATTCTGTCGCCCCCTTCGGGGGCTTTTCGGATGCGACAACTTCCCTGATCTGTACGGTGGGATTGCGACTTGCCTAGCCTCCCCGCGATCGCGACGTAGTTATCGTCGGAACTGCCCTGATCCGTACGGTGGGATTGCGACGAGTAAAAGAACCGGCTGATCTCCGTCCACGCGCCCGTGCCGCCCGGCCGGAACTGCCTTGATCTGTACGGTGGGTGAGCTGGGTGAGAGCCCCCGGAGGGGGCGTCGGCGCTTAGCCCGGGGCGTGAGCCCCGGGAACTGGAGCGCCTCCGGTCTCAAGCCTCCGGAGGAGGCGACAGCGAGATCAACGACGATGGGTGGTACCCCTACACGGACCTCGGACACGAGGCTGTAATTGGCAACTGTAGGGGCGGGCCTTGTGCCTGCCCCTGGCTGGGAGGCTCACGAATCGCGCAGGGTCTGGGAGGGGTCGAGCCGGTTCAGGCGCAACGTGGGCAGGATGCTGGCGGCGGTGGCCACGAGGAGGAGGCCCAGCGTGACCGCGGCGAAGGTGCCGGGGTCGGTGGCCTGGACTCCCCAGATGAGATGTTGCAGCGACTTGACGGCGACTCGCGCCAGAAGGCAGCCGAGCGCGGTGCCCACAAGAGCGAGCAGGATGCCCGGTTGCGCGACGGCCCGGATCGTCTGCCAGCGGGTGGCGCCCAGCGCCAGCCGGATGCCCACTTCGCGCCGTCGCTCGGCGACCGCGTGGGCGATCAGACCGTAGATGCCGATCGCGGCGAGGAGCGCGGCGGGGACGGCGAGCGTCGCCAGGAGGATGGCCTGGAAGCGCTGCCGGGCCGTGGCGCGCCTCTCGACGTCTTCCATGCCGCGGAAGCTCGCGATGGGCAGCCGGGGATCGACGGCTTCGATCGCGCGCTGGATGCCGAGCGCCGCCTGGTCGGGGCGTTCTCCGGTCCTCACGATCCAGCTCGGTGAGAACCAGGTGTGCACGAGCTGGATCATGTCGTCGCTCGCCTGCGCCGCCGGGAAGAGGGTCGCCGGCAGAGGAGCGATCGGACCGTTCGTCCCTCCCGATTGCTGGAGGACGTCGCCGACGACGCCGACGATCTCGCGCGTCTCGCCGGCCAGCTGGATGTGCCGGCCGATCGGCTCTCCCTGTGGCAGATAGCGGCGGACGAAGGCCTGGTTGACCACGGCCACCTTGCCCGCCTCCGGTCCGTCGCTGTCGCGCAGCAGGCGGCCGCGCACGAGCGGGATGCGCAGCACCGCGAAGTAATCCGGCGTCACGTAGGTCGCGGTGGTGTTGCCGCCGGGTCCCGCGGCCTCGGCGCCGTCCATGAGCTGGAAACCCATTCTGAGCTGGCGCTCATAGGGCAATCCCAGCCCGACCGCGGCTCCCTCGGTCCCGGGCAGCTCGCGGATGCGCGACAGGGTGTCGGTGAACAGCCGGTTCATCTGCCGGCTCGTGGTATAGCGCGCATCCTGCAAGGACAGCTGGGCGGTCGTCACGTTGTTCGCATCGAAGCCGGGCTGGAGCGCGCGGAGCGCCGAGAAGGTGCGGAGGAAGAGGCCGGCGCAGACCAGGAGGACGACGCTCAGCGCGACCTCGGAGATCACCAGCAGGCGCCTCGCCCACCGGTGCCCGCTCCCTGTGCTTCCGCGGCCCCCTTCGCCGAGCGTCGAACGGATGTCGACGCGGCGGATCTGGAGCGCGGGAAGGAGGCCGAAGATACAGCTGGCGAGGAGCGAGGCGCCGATCGACCAGGCGAGCACCCGGGTGTCGAGCGTGACCTCCTGCCACAGCTCGAGGCTGCCATGCGCCAGCGGTTTGACCGCGCGCAAGGCCCAGAAACCGAGGAGCAGGCCGCCGAGCCCGCCGCTCACGCCGAGGAGCAGGCTCTCGGCCAGGAGCTGCTGGAGGATGGTCGTCCGCCCCGCCCCGAGCGCGAGCCGGGTCGCGGTCTCACGGCTGCGCTCGACCGCCCGCGCGAGGAGCAGGCTCGCGATGTTCACGCACCCGATCAACAGGAGCATGCCCGCCGCGGCCCAGAGCACGAGGAGCGGCTTGCGGACCGTCTCGGTGAGGCCCCGCTGGAGCGGTACGAGCGTGAGGCGGACGGAGGGGTCCTCCGCACGCCTCTCCGTGAGCGCCGTCTGGCCGAGCGTGGCGATCCGGGCCACGGCCTGCGGCCAGGCCGTCCCCTCGTGGAGGCGGAGGATGACGCGGTAGTTCTCATCCTCGCCCTCGCCGGTCGTCGAGGGCTGGAGGGGCGTCCACAGGTCGGCCGATCCCGTGGTCACCAGGCCGGGCGGCATGACCCCGACGACGACATGGGGAACGCCGCGCAGCAGGACGACGCGGCCGAGGACGGCAGGATCGGCATGGAAGACCCGCTGCCACAGGCGGTGGCTGAGCACCGCCACCGCCGGGCCTCCCGGCGTGTCTTCCTCGGGAGAGATCTCCCGTCCGAGGAGGGGCGGAATGCCGAGGACGCGGAAGAAGCCGGCTCCCACCCGTTCCTGCTGCACGTACTCCACCCGGCCGGCGGCCGCAAAGTTGACTCCCGAGGCGAGACCCGAGGAGACGGCGGCGTCGTACCCTTCCGCGTGATCCCGGATGAGGAACCAGGTCTGTCCGGAGTGCGAATCCTCGTCTTGCTCGGGACCCTTGTCCTCGAACCGGGTGATCACCTCGGCCAGCCGCTCCGGCTGCGGGTAAGGGAGCGGGCGCAGCAGCACCGCATCGACGACGCTGAACAGCGCCGTGTTCGCGCCGATGCAGATGGCCAGGGTCAGCACCGCCGTGAGCGTGAACACCGGGCTCTTGCGCAGCGCGCGCGCGGCGAAGCGCACCTCGCGCGTGAACAGGGAGAGCTGGCGGAGTCCAAACATCTTACTGATCCTCCCCGGAAACCGTTTCGACGCTCAGAATACACAAAAAAGCGCGTGGCGTCATGGCTCTCACGCCGACCGGGCCACCGCCGGCTGGACCACCGCTTTCTCGAAGGAGGCCATGTAGGCCGCGTGGAGCTCCTGGAACGACATCCGGAGCCCCAGCGGGGTTCTCTCGACCGGCGCCGAGATGGCGTTTTCCGCGTCCCGGTAGTCGTGGAGAGGGCCCCAGTAGGAACGCGACTGGAACCACTCCGCGCCGGCGGCCGACCAGTAGGCGACGCAGTATTTCCTCGTCAGCGCGGGATTGGCGCAGCGGCAGGTGCCGTGCACGCAATCCGAGCTGAAGATGACGACGTCGCCTTTCTCGAGCAGAAGCGGCACCCGCTCGACGCCGTTCTCCTGGATCGCGGTCGGGATCTTCCTCTGCTTCACATAGTTCCACAGCGGCTGGGTCGCCACGTAGAACTCCTGGGCCGTGGTCGGATGCATCTGCGCGCGCAGCAGCTCGCCGAGCTCCGGATGCTCGGTCAGGACGTCGCGCTCCAGCCGGCCGGCAATCGAGCGGTGGCTGCCGGGGACGAAATAGACCGGACCCGAGTCGGGATGGATGTCCTCCAGGGCGCACCACATCCGCAGCTCGTGCCGGTGCGGGCTGACCTTGAAATCGAGCGAATCCGTGTGGTCGGGAGTCTTCCGGTGGTGGAGGCCCGTCTCCGGCTGCCGCATCACCGGCTCCTCCCCGAAATAGAAGCTCAGGAAGGCCAGCAGGTCCGGATTGAAGTACAGCTCCTGCGTCGCCGGATTGTCGCGATGGAAGTCGTAGCGCGCCTGCTTGATCTCCGCCTGCTCCCGCGGCTCGGCAGCCAGCGCGGCATTCAGCGCCTCGTAATCCGCGAGGTGCCGGTCGACCAGCGAATCCGGCAGCAGCCCGGGCCAAACGAAGAAGCCGTCGCGGTCGAGCTGTTCCGTGCGCTCCACGAAGCGAGGATCTGTGCTCATGAGCGTTTCCCCTAGCCGGCGAGGGCCGATTCGATGCTCTGATGGATCAGGTTCGTGACATACGGCCGGTTGAAGCGAAGGATCTCCTGGCGCGCCCGCTCGGCCTTCTGCCGGGTCGCTTCGCTGGCATGCGTCTCGTACAGGTACAGGAATCTCTCTTCGAGGCTGGCCGGATCCGGATCGGCCCAGGTCGCCCCGTCGAGCTCCACCCCGAGGGCCTGCCCCGGAATGGCGCTCTCGCGGTAGGAGAGCAGGAACGCATTGTCCTCGTTCATGTAGTCCAGATTTCCGGAATAGCCGGTCGCGATGACGGGCTTGCCGCAGAGGATGGCGTCCGACATCGTGAGGCCCCAGGACTCCGAGCGGTGCGTGCTGACGTACACGCCGCTCAGCCGGTAGAGAGCGCTGATGTATTCGAACGGCATCTGGAACGGGAGGAACAGGACCTGCGGGTGGGGCGACCAGGTCGGCACGTCCTGCGGCATCCCCTTGAGCACCAGCCGCGCCTTCGGCATGGCGGCGGCCACCTTCTTGAAGCTCTCGACCAGCGTCTGGACGTTCTTCCGGGGATGATTGCTGAGGGCGATGTTCAGGAAATAGACGTTGTCCTCGTCGTGATCGATCATCCGGCGGATGCCTTCGAGGGCGGTGGCGGAGCAGGTGAAGTCGCGCTCGGCCACATAGGGGATGTGAGTCACCTTCGGGTGGTACCGCGACAGGATCTGATGGCAATACCGCGAGCAGGTCCAGATTTCCTGGACGCGCGCCAGGTTGCGCTGCCAGTGGGGCGGCAGGACGTCCGCATGCGTTACGCAGCAGGAGATCACATAGCTGTCCTCGAGCGCGGGATGCAGGGCATAGACCGTCTCGTAGTTGCGCGGCGCATGGTGGACGATGACGACGTCGGCGTCGTCCTGGCTGCTGACCATCTCATAGCGCTCGCGCAGAGCGTCGATGTAGGCCGACGCGATGCGGGACTGGCTGGGATGGCGCGTCAAGGAATAACTGATCAGTGGTTTGCTCATGATGCCCCTCGTTGGGTTCTGGTCGTTTCAGCGAGCCGTTCCGGCCGCCTCGACCGCGGATGGCTCGAGACGCGGAGCAGCCGCGGCCGGGAACAGCTCGTCCAGCAGAAAATCGGCCGGCCGGCGGCTCAGCAGCCGGTCGAAAAACAGAGCGATCCCCGCGCTTCCGGCGGTGTAGTCGCAACTGATCTTCCAGAGATCGGCGCCGGGGAAGGCGATGCCTTCGCTCTCCTTGTCCAGGTGGAAGAGCATCACCCCTGAAGCCACGCTGCGGGCGGCCTCCCTGCACTCCTCCGCGTCGATCCCGTGCTGCGCCATGTCGACGAGGAATTCCCCCAGGCCGGCCAGGCCGAATCCGCGGTGGGGGAAGATGGCGTACTTGCGGATCGCGGCGCGCTTGATCCCCTGCAGGAGCTGCCGGTACCGTTCGTTGTCCGCCACGCGGCTGTAGCGGAGCAGGACGGCGCCGACGCCCGCGCTGCCATACCTCCAGTAGGGCACCACGGTGCGCAGCGGGCCGGTGCGGCTCGGCCAGAGCAATCCTTCTCCCAGGTCCACGGCCTGCGCGAGATCGAAATCCAGAGCCTCCTGCCCGACGCGAAGAAACTCCTCGTTGCCGGTCGCGAGGTACAGGTAGAGCAGGAAGAGGCTCACGCCGCTCGCGCCGTGGGCCAATCCGAAGAAGAGCTCTTCCGACGCAGCCCAGTGGCAGCCGTCGTCTCCGGGGATTCGCGTCTTCAGCAGCTCGCGGCCGGTGCGGACGGCCTCGTCCAGATATTCCAACTCGCCGAGCTCGTGATAGAACTTGAGCTGCGTCATGCCCCAACCGGCCAGGCCGTAGAACAGGTCATGGATCTGCGGGACCGGATGGTTGCGCCCCTTGTCGAGGATCTCCCGCGCCTGATCGACGAAGCCCAGCTCCAGGAGCACCCAGGCGATACCCGCCATGCCGCTGTAGAGGCCCGGCGCATAGGAGTCCGTCGTGATCTCTTTGCGGAGGATCCACTCGGTCAGCTCGGCCGGGACCTCGCCGGTGAGCCGGTGCAGGGCATAGACCGTGCCGCAGGCGCCGTAGGCGAGGCTCAGGGGATTGGTCGCGAACGATTTGGGATCACAAGGGAAGAGCCGGTCCTTGCGTTCCGGGGTCGCCTGGCGGAGCGTGTAGTGCACGATCCGGGATACCGCCTCGCGCAGCTTGTCGTCCGGCAGGCCGGCGTTCCTGCCCATCTGGGGCTCGCGCACGGGAGAGGGATGGGCGAGGATCTCCAGCACCGCGTCCGGCGCCGGACGCAGGGCGGGATCGCGGCTCATCAGCCCGTTCATCAGATCGATCAGACTCTCGGGGAAACCGTAGTCGTCGCCGATCGAGCGGATGAACCGGTGATGCATCAACGTATCGAGACCGAGGGCGGCGTGCATCGGCATGAGGTAGGCGAGCATCAGCGCGCCCAGTGAGAAATAGTCGTTCTCGAACTGCGGCAGGTCGCTCGAGAAGTGATCCGACGAAGCGAAGCCGGGGGTAAAAAGGTTGCTCATCGGATCGACGCCGAGCTGCGACGCCGCCTCGAAGTCCACCAGGCGGACCTCTCCGGTCTTCAAGATGATCACGTTCGTCGGCGACAGATCGCGGAAGACGACCTGGTGCCGGTGGAGGGTCTGCAGGATGACCGCCAGCTGCTCGAAGACGCGCCGGAGCTCGCTGTAGAACTCCGCGAAATGGGTCGGCGACGGCTGGGAGAACCGGGCCACGTTGTGCAGGATCGAGTGCTGGCGGAGCGTCATGCCGTCCAGGTACTCCTGCACGAAGAAGGTGTGCTCCCATTCCTGGAAGAAATCGATGGCGCGCGGACCGACCCCGGCCCCGTCGAGCAGCGTGAGCAGCCGGTATTCCCGGGCCAGGAGGTCCTTCGCCTCGGTGCCGCCGGTCGGGTCGACATTGGTCAGCGGGCGGGCCTCCTTGATAACGACCTTCTCACCCGTCGCCGTGTCGAGAGCCAGATACAGGCCCCCCGAGTTGGTGTGGCGCAGGGCCGCCTCGGGCCGGTACCTCCCGCCTTTGAGAGTATTCATCGCCGGCGCGGTGGAAGCCGTTTCGCTGGCGAACGGGTCCTTGGCCCAGGGCGGCAGATGGAACCAGGCCTGGCGGCGGTCGGGGACCTGCTCGCCTTCCGGCGAAAGCAGGTAGGGCACGCGATCGCCCTTGGCGGTCAGCGAGCTGCGCGGCGCGATCCCTCCATAGCGATAGAAGACGCACTTGCTGTCCTTGTATCTGCGGTCCGAAAGAATGTAGGGACCTTCATGACCGAGGGTGGCCTGATGCAGGAGCTCGATCAGATCGATGAAGTGATCGGTATCGAAGGGATAGACGGTCATGCACTTGCCGGCCCCGCCGCGGTGCCACCGCTTGCTGACCATGATCGACAGGATGGTCGGCGCGGCGCAGGTCTTGAATGTGACGTTTTCGCGGACCAGGACGGGGATGACGGTGCGAAAGAGATCGACCGCGTTCGGAGTGACCGCGGACAGGTGGATCTTCCATCCTTGATAGACAAGGCGCGCATCGGGAGGCATGCAGTGCAGCCAGACGCTCTCCCGCATCACCTTCCAGTCGTTCGGAAGGAGCTCGCGGAGATGGCGCTGGTAGCGGACCTCGTCGGTGGCGAAGAAATCGAGAGGCTCATAGAACTCGGGATGGGCCAGAGTGTAGGTGAACTTTTCGATGCTGGACATGATGCGCTCGCTGCCTCCAGGGGAAAGAGCAGGAGAGCGGCAAACGCACGCCGCTCTCCTGGCAAAGCGATTACCCGTTGTCGACGCAGCCGGCGTCCGGCACGAACACCGACGAGGAGCTGCAGCCGCTCGAGCTACAGGTGGACCAGCACATCTCGTCGTCGAGAGGGTCGGCGACGGACGTCAGGCTCTGGAGGGCGAGAACGTTTTCCATTTTCTTCTCCTTGCAGGGTTGATGACCGCCTCAGCAGCCATCGGGTTTAACGGTGTCGGCGCCCGACAGCTCCATGGTACGGATAGGCCGCGAGCCTGGAAGCGTCCTTCGTCTTCGCGTTTTGTCTGGGGGAACGGACCGACGCCGTTGCACTCGCGGCCAGCGAGATGGCGTTCCCGGCGATGTCCTGGAGGCGATACGGAAAACGCGGGGCTACAACCCGGCCTCTTCGAGATCTTCTGGCCCGAACAACTGGACGGTGTCAATCCGTTCGAAGTCGCGGTCGGCCGAGGCAAATGCCACGGTGCTGTGTTCGAGCGCGGTGGCGAGGAGGATCGAGTCGTTCGTCAGCAACCCATACCTGGTGCGCAGAGGAGCGGCGGTCGTGAGCAGCGCGAAACGCCTGTGAAGTGGTAGAGAAAGATGGTGGCGTCGATGAAGACCCTGGTTCCAGAGGGAACCTCCGACAACCGCTTTGCCCCCTCAGCTGTCAAAAAGGCCGTCCTCTTCGGCGAGCAACTCCCGGACCTGGCATGGCGGCAACGCGAGACTCCCCCAGGTCTCTGCCACAACTCCTCCCGGCCGGCGGACGGCGGCCTTGCTGTCGAGGTACTCAGCGAGAGCGTCGCACACCACGTCGGCGATTTGCCTGCCTTGGCGGCTGGCCTCGTAGCGTGTGCGGTCGTACAGGCTTTCGTCGAGAAGAGTGCTGAACTTCCTGCGCATAACATCATGACGATATCATGACGGGGTAGATCGTCGCAAGAGGATAGCGACGCCCTGACAAAAAAGCCGCCCCGTCACCGGGGCGGCTCAACTACCTATCGAACAATCCACGGCGCCCCGGAGGAGCGCCGCGGTGGGAGCGGGCTCAGAAGCGCATGCCCACGTCGAACGTGAACACCTTGCCCGTGTAGTCGCCGTTGTTGGCGTCGAGGAGGAGCGCACCCGGCAGGTAGTTCTGGAGGTCCTGCAGGATGAAGCTGTCGATGGTGTAGTCCTCCCAGAGGTAGGACAGGCCGAGCGAGAACTGCTTGTTGATCTTGTACTCCAGCTTGGCCAGGGCCGCGGTCAGCTCGGTGTCCTCATAGTTCGCGAAGTCCTGGGCCGCGGTCCGGGCCGGCAGGCCGGGACCCGGCGACGCCAGCGGCAGGCCGCCCCGGAAGGCGGTGAAGTCGGCGTTGCCGTTCGAGTCGGACCGCTGCACCGAAAGGTCGGCCGTCCAGCGCTCGGCGAAGGTGGTGGTCAGGCCGAGGCCCAACGTCGCCGTGCTCTCGTCGAACTTCACCTGCCAGTTGTCGAGCGGATTGGTCGAGGGCGTCGCGCCGGACTGCCGGGCCTTCTGGAAGCTCGTGCGGTCCGCCCACTGCCCGAAGAGGTAGAAGGTCAGCGCATCGCTCGGCACGAAGGCCGCCTCGGCGTTGTACTGATAGATCTCGTCGGAGATCAGACCGAACTGGCTCTTGTCGTAGTCCTCGGAGCGTCCGGTCACGCCGAAGGTGAAGTTCCACGTGTCGCTGGCGAACCACTGCGCCTGCGTGTTGTACTCGTCGTAGGTGCGCGCTGCCTCGTCATAGCGGCGCAGCGTGGGGATGTTGGTCGAAGCCTCGGGCTCGACGAAGGTGGCCTCGGCCGCATCGACGTCATAGCCGTCGATCGAGCGGTCGCCATGCTCGTAGCGCGCCCGCAGGGTCAGCCGGTCCAGCGGCCGGGTGTCGAAGGACGCCCGCAGGATGTTCTCGTCCGAGCTCTCCACCTCACGGAACTCGCGGTCCCAGAGCTGGAGGCCGTAGGAGAAGGCGAGACGGCTCCTGGTGCCGATGTCCCAACCGAGCTCGGCGCTGGCGTCCTGCCGCGTGTAGGCATACGGCACCGAGATGCGCGCGATGGGTTCCCAAACCGCGTGGAAGCGGACGTAGCCGGGGAACTCGATGCGCTTCGACTTGTTGTCGTAGTCGTAGTAGCGGTAGCGGAACGTCAGATCCAGATTGTCGCCCAGATCCCTGCCCGCCTGCGCCGTGAAGTTCGTCACGTCGACCTTGTTGTCGGCGTTGCGCGCCGGCAGGTTCGCCGGGTTCGTCGGATCGAAGGTCGAGCCGTTGGAGGCGATCCCCACGATCGAGTTGTTCAGGGTGTAGGGGAGCAGCGGATCGTCCTGCTTCATCTCTATGTAGGCCGCGCTGCCGTTGACGAACCACGACGAGCCGAAGCGGGTGCGCCCGCTCACGAAGAGCTGGCTCGCCTTGTTGTCCGGCGGCAGGTCGGCGATGCCGAGAGCCGAGCCGTTCACCGAGGAGGTGGTGGGCGCCGAGTAGGCCCCAGGGTCGGTCGAGCTGGTGAACCGGAACGGGTTGTCCCAGATCAACGTGGGAGTGTCGTTCTTGAAGTTGGACATACGGTAGCCGAAGCGCAGGCCGCCTCTGTCGCCGTTCCACTCGCCGGAGAGCTCGGCGTCACGGGTCGTGTAGTTGATCGGCTCCGGGAGCTCGGTGACATTGTTGAAGCCGAAGGTGGCGCCGAACGGCCGGGTACCGTCCCGCTTCTCCTGGAAGAGCTCGAGGCCCCAGTCGAACGCGGCCATCCGGCCGAGATCGGCACGGACGAGAAGCCGCTTGCGCTGCAGCCTCGGGTCCACCTCGTTGGCGGTGGCCAGGTACGGAGCGAGCAGGTTGCGGAGGAATGGGAAGGTGAGCCGGCTCTGGTTGGCCGTGATCGCGTTCTGGAGCGCCAGCTGCGTGGCGTCCGGGATCTCGTAGCGGCCGTCGCCGGTGCGGGTGAACAGCATGTGGCCGTTGTTGCCGAAGCGGTGGACGATCAGGTTGTAGTCGACGAGGAGGCTGTAGCGGCCGACCGCGCCGTACCCGAAGGTGTAGCGGCCGTCCTCGCGGCCGATCCGCGTGCCATTGAGGTCGAGGTACCGCTCGCCGTCACCGCTCGCGCCGGTGACTCTCAGGAAGCCGAGGGGGCCGTCGTCGAAGTCGCGGTACTCGACGAACTTGGCCGAGTCGGTGTCGTTGCTGACGCTTTCGTAACCGAGGACCAGGGGGTCGACCGTGAAGGAGAACCCCTTCGCCTCACCTTGTGCCGCCTCCTGGGCCGCAAGCGGCGCCAGGCTCGCCCAGAGGATCGCTCCGGCAGCCAGGGCGGTGATTCGAGTGATGCGCATGGCGTCCTCCTAATGACCCAGATACGGGGCCGACGGATCGTTGCTGCCGTGGACCAGGTTGTGGCAGTCGGCGCACGCACGGTTGAACAGCCGGTTGCTGCTCAGCGAAGGATCCTCGAGCGTGGGCACGCGCAGACCGTCATAGAGCGTACCGGGGTGACGGGTGTTGGAATGGCACTGCTGGCAGAGGAACGGGACCGAAGTCTTCTGCAGCTTGATGTGGTTCGAGCCGTGCGGCACGTGGCAGTTGAGGCAGTTCTCGCGCACCGGCGGGTGCTCCCAGAGGAACGGACCGCGCTTCTCGGTGTGGCAGGTGTAGCACTGCTCGTTGACCGACACCGCCTTGATCATCTTCGGCGTCTGGCTGCCATGCGGGTTGTGGCAATCGGAGCAGCTCATCTCGCCCTCGCGGATAGGATGGTGCGACGACTTCCACATCTCGGCCCGTACGTCCTTGTGGCAGGTCAGGCAGGCCTCGGTCGTGTTCTTGGCTTTGAGCTGGTTGTCCTCGGACTTGAAGGCGTGGATGCTGTGGCAGTCGGTGCACGCGACGCCGCGCTTCTCGTGCGTGCCACCGTGCCAGAAGAACTGCTGCCTTCCGTCGTGGCAGCTCAGACATATGGCGGACTGTTGCTTCTTGCTCAGTTTCGTGATGCTCGGCCGCAGCGCCGGGTCGTCCGGGTTTTCGGCGTGCGCCGCTCCCGGCCCGTGGCAGCTCTCACATCCTTGCGACGCCTTGCTTGCGAAGACCTCTTTACCGTGAGGCGTCGTCGCCAGATGGTCGCCGATGTCGCTGTGGCAGGTAACGCAGGTGTCGCTCCCTGCGTAGCCCTGCGGTGTGGCCGGCGGGGCGGCCGCCGGTTCCGAGGGGTGCTCTTGCGGTGTGGCGAATCCGAAGCCCGTGAGGGCCAGGACCGCCAACGCGCAGAGCGGAAGTAGAAGTAGGAGTCGGTGGGACCTCATTTGGATCTCTCCTCCCGTCTCTGTCGGCTTTCTCCAAGTGGAGAGCTGATAGCCGGGTTGTGAACCTGCGCGTAGTTTAGGAAGGGCGTCTTGAATCTGGACACGGCCGCTCGGACGGTCTTCCCATTCCGGACGGGTGGTTGCCTGCCCACCCTCCGGGGTAGGCACCCGTGCCGGGCCTGCGCTGATTTATCCAGGACAGTCTCAACTACTGGGTCGATGCCGGCGACCCCCTGCGGGGTGGGGACGCCTCCACTCCCGCAGGGTGGGGCAGGCCCACCCTTTCAGGTGGGGGGAGGGTGGGTTGGCCGCCGCTATCCTTTAGGGTAGTCTGGAAAAACCACCTGTCGGGGCGTTCCTTGCTCCGGAGTGGGCGTGTTCAGATGCGCGCCGAGGAAACCGAACCTGAAAAAGGAGAGCAGCCATGAAAACGTTCGGCTTTACCCTGTCAGTCCTCGCAACCGTCTTCCTGCTGGCCGCCTTCTACTCCGGCCCCGCGGCCAAGGCCCAGGCCGCGAAGGTTCTGGACGGCAAACAGATCTTCCTCGCCCAGAAGTGCAATACGTGCCACTCAGTCTCCACCGAGGGCATCACGCCGACCATGAAGTCGTCGAAGGCGCCTGACCTGGTGAACATCAAGGCGGATGCCAAGGAGTTGAACAGCTATCTGCGCAAGACTGCCGACATCAACGGCAAGAAGCACATGAAGCAGTTCACCGGCAGCGATGAGGAGCTCGGCGCCCTGATCGCCTGGATCCAGAAGCAGAAGAAGTAGTTGCCCTTTCTCGCAAGAGCCGTCCACCCGCCTCGCCAACCCGGGGGACGGCTCTCTTTGCGTGAGGAGACGGAGGTCTGCCATGTGGAGGAGCTTCTTCATCGCCCTCACCCGGAATGCGGTGAGCCTGCTCGGCGCCGCGATCGTGACCGCGTCGGGCTTTCTGATCGTCACGCTCTTCCTGCTGGACCTGTTGGGGTTCAAGGGGAGCCCCTACCTCGGGATCATCGCCTTCCTGATCCTCCCGGCGATCTTCATCCTGGGCCTCCTCCTGATCCCGATCGGGATCGCCTGGCAGCGGCGCCGGGACCGCAGGGCGGAGCTGCGCGGCGAAGCTCCGCCGGCCTTCCCCGTCCTCGACTTGAATGACCGCCGGACGCGCAGGCGTGCTCTTGCCTTCGTCATCCTGACCCTGGTCAACGCGGTCATCCTCTCGGCAGCCACCTACAAAGGGGTCGAGACGATGGATTCGACCACGTTCTGCGGTAAGACCTGCCACAGCGTCATGCAGCCCGAGGACACCGCCCACGCGCGGGGCGCGCACGCCAGCGTCGCCTGCGTCGACTGTCACATCGGTCCGGGCGCCGGCTGGTTCGTCAAGTCCAAGCTCTCGGGCACCTGGCAGGTGATCGCGGTGACCTTCGATCTCTATCCGCGCCCGATCCCGACGCCGGTGCACAGCCTGCGGCCGGCCCGCGAGACCTGCCAGCAGTGCCACTGGCCGTCGAAGTTCGTGGGCGACCGCCTCAAGGTGATCGACGGGTTCAACGACGACGAGGCCAATACCCCGGCCAAGACGGTCCTCCTGGTGCGGGTCGGCGGACGGCAGGGGAGCGCCTCGCAGGGGATCCACTGGCACGTCGACCCGGGCGTCGCCATCCGCTATCTGTCGGACGAGTCCCGCGAGACGATCTATCAGGTCGAGATGCGGACGCCCGACGGCAAGGTGACGCGGTTCACGAGCAAAGCGCAGAAGCCGGCGGCGGGCGCGGTGTGGCGGACCATGGATTGCGTCGATTGCCACAACCGGCCGAGCCATACCTTCCAGCCTCCCGAGAAGGAGGTCGACGCGGCGATCGCCGCCGGACGCATCGATCGCGCCCTGCCGTTCGTTCACCGCGAAGGGGTGCGGCTGCTCAAGGCCGCGTATCCGTCGCACGCCGCGGCGGACCGCGAGATCGCGGACGGGCTGCGGGCTTTCTACGCCAAGCAATATCCGCAGGTCGCCATGCAGAAGTCTGCCGCGATCGGCAACGCAGCGGCGGCGCTCTCGTCGGCCTATCGCGCCAATGTCTTCCCGTCGATGAAGATCGGGTGGGGGACCTATCCGAACCATATCGGCCATGAGAGCTCCCCAGGCTGCTTCCGGTGCCACGACGAAGAGCATGCGGCACCGGACGGGCGGAAGATCTCGCAGGACTGCTCGACCTGCCACTCCCTGCTGGCCATGGGCGAGGAAGACCCGCAGATCCTGCACAGCCTGGAGCAGTGAGGCGAATCCATGCGCGCTATGCGAACCATGGTGCCCTCGATCCGGCGGGCCGCCCCGGGATGGGTGCTTCTGTTGGGATGTGCCATGGCTGGGGTCGCCGCCGCGCCGGCCCCCGCCCAGGTGCCCGTCTGCACCGACTGCCACGACGTCGATCCAGCGGCTTTCGAGAAGACGGTCCACGGCGCCGCGGGGATCGCGTGCACCGACTGCCACACCGGCGCGGCCGTGTCGCACGAGGACAAGGGTGTGCCTCCCGTCGATTGCGCCTCCTGCCATCAGGACGTGGTCGACGAGTTGAAGACCTCTCCCCACGGCCAAGGCGCGTTCACCAGGATCTCCGGCAAGCCTGCCTGCCAGACCTGCCACGGCCCGGTCCACCAGCTGGTGAGACGCGACGATCCGGCCTCGCAGGTGAACCGGCGGCAGGTGCCGGACACCTGCGGCGCGTGCCACGCGGGCGTCGACAAGGCGTTCAAGGCGAGCGTCCACGGAGAGGCCGCGGCGCACGGCGTCAAGGAGGCGCCGGTGTGCACCGACTGCCACGGCGAGCACCGGATCCTCGCGGTGACAGACCCCGGCTCGCCGGTCTTCGCCACCAATCTGCCGACCATGACCTGCGGCCGCTGCCACGGCGACCTGCGCGTCACCGAGAAGTTCAACCTGCCGAAGAATGTGGTCCCGTCCTTCGAGGACAGCTTCCACGGCCTCTCGTCACGGGCGGGCAACAAAACGGTGGCCAACTGCGCCTCCTGTCACGGCGTGCACCTGATCCTGCCGTCGGCCGATCCGCGCTCGACGGTCAACAAGGCCAACCTGGCGAAGACCTGCGGCAAGTGCCACCCCGGCGCCGGGACCCGCTTTGCCATCGGCCCGGTCCACTTCCTGAGGACCGAGGAGAAACAGACCGCGGTGTTCTGGATCCGCCGGATCTATCTCTGGCTGATCTGGAGCGTCATCGGCGGCATGGTCCTCCACAACCTGCTCGACCTGCGGCGCAAGGTGCTCTCACCCGTGCAGCGGCCGATGATCCCGGTGAAAGAGCGGCCGCCGCGCATGAGCCGGGGCTTCCGCGTCGCGCACGGCCTGGTGATGACCAGCTTCATCGTCCTCGCCTACAGCGGCTTCGCGCTGACCTATCCGGGAGCCTGGTGGGCCGAGCCGCTGGTGCACTGGGAGGAGACGATCGCCCTGCGCGGCTGGGTCCACCGCGTGGCGGCCGTAGTCCTGGTCCTCTCGCTCGGCGTCCATGTCGTGCATCTCGTGATCAGTCGCCGTGCGCGCGCCTGCATGCGGCGCATGTGGCCGACCCTGGAGGATTGGCACGAATTCGTCGAGCGCATGAAGTGGTATCTCGGCAGGAGGAAGGACATGCCGGTCTCCGGCGTCCTGGGCTATCCCGAGAAGGCCGAGTACCTGGCCTTGATCTGGGGGCTCCTGGTGATGGCCCTGACCGGTTTCCTGCTCTGGTTCGAGAACTTCACCCTGCACTGGTTCCCCAAGTGGGTGATCGACGTCTCGACGACCGTTCACTTTTATGAAGCCGTGCTGGCGACCCTCGCCATTCTGGTCTGGCACTTCTACTTCGTGATGTTCGATCCGCTCGTCTACCCGATGGACACGGCCTGGCTGAACGGCAAGG